>NZ_JBWKQM010000006.1:0-340889 GCF_059418745.1 Rhodoferax sp. GW821-FHT07F03 | reverse complement strand
CTGGGGTACTTGGCTCTCATGGGGCCAGCAGCTTAGCGGAAAGTCAGTATCAAAAAAGATTTTGAACAGGTTCTAAGGCAATGTGCAAACCGTCTGCAAAATGCAAAAGCCCGCTATCTTTTGGACAGCGGGCTTTTAAATTCAACGTGGTGCCGGAGAGATGAATCGAACACCCGACCTTCTCATTACGAATGAGCTGCTCTACCGACTGAGCTACACCGGCACGTTAGCCTTGGATTATAGCTTGGAGAAGTAGCTATTAATGTGAGCCACCTCATTTTTTGATCCGAGGATCACGCTCACGCGTTCGTGCAGCTTCTCCGGCACGATGTCCAGGATGCGCTGGGTGCCGGTGCTGGCTGCGCCGCCGGCCTGTTCGATCAGCCAGCCCATGGGGTTGGCTTCGTACATCAGGCGCAGCTTGCCGGGCTTGTTGGGCTCGCGCTTGTCCCAGGGGTAGAGGAAGACGCCGCCGCGCGTCAGGATGCGGTGTACATCGGCCACCATGCTGGCGATCCAGCGCATATTGAAGTCCTTGCCACGCGGGCCTTCGCTGCCTTGCAGGCAGTCTTCCACATAGCGCTTCACCGGCGTGTCCCAGTGGCGCATATTGCTCATATTGATGGCAAATTCCTTGGTGTCTGGCGGAATCTGCACGTTCTCCTGTGTCAGCACAAAGGAGCCCTGCTCGCGGTCCAGCGTGAACATGGCGACTCCGTCGCCTACGGTCAGCACCAGGGTGGTTTGCGGGCCGTAGACGCAGTAGCCGGCAGCAACCTGGTGGTGGCCAGCCTGCAGAAAGTCTTTTTCACCCACGGCGGCATCGCCATCGGGCTTTTTGAGCACGCTGAAGATGGTGCCGATGCTGACGTTCACGTCGATGTTGCTGGAGCCGTCCAGGGGATCGAACAGCAGCAGGTATTCGCCCTGCGGATAGCGGTTCGGCACGGCGTAAATGCTTTCCATCTCTTCGGATGCCATGGCCGCCAGGTGGCCGCCCCATTCATTGGCTTCGATCAGCACCTCGTTGGCGATGATGTCCAGCTTTTTCTGGATTTCGCCCTGCACGTTTTCAGATTCGGCGGTGCCCAGCACGCCACCCAGCGCGCCCTTGTTGACGGCATGGCTGATGCTCTTGCAGGAGCGGGCCACCACTTCCAGCAGCAGGCGCAGCTGGGCCGGAATCAGGCCGTCCACGCGTTGCTGCTCTACTAGGTAGCGGGTGAGGGATATGTTTTTGGACATGGGTTTCCTTGTTTAGTCGGCCAGTGCGCGCGTAACTACTTCGCGCACGTCGTTGCTGAGATCGGCTTTGGCGGCCACGCGGGCCAGGGCTTCGCGGGCGGCACTGCGGTAGGGTTCGGTCAGGTTCTTCCAGCGGTCCAGTGCGCGCGCTAGTCGGGCGGCGACCTGGGGGTTGATGCCGTCCAGTTCGATCACGCGCTCGCTCCAGAACACATAGCCGGCGGCGTCGCGGCGGTGGAAGGCGCCTGGATTGGCGCTGCAGAAGCTGAACACCAGGCTGCGCGCCCGGTTCGGGTTGCGCAGGCTGAAGTCGGGGTGCTTCAGCAGTTGGCGCACGGCAGGCAGGATGTTGCCGTTGCGGTCGGTGGCGCCGGCCTGCAGGGCAAACCATTTGTCCAACACCAGGGCCTCGTCCTTGAACAGGGCGTGGAAACGCTGCAACGCCGGGGCGGCCAGGGCGTTGCCACTGGACACCAGGGCGCTGAGGGCGTTGAAGCGGTCGGTCATATTGCCCGCATCCTTGAAGCGCTGGTAGGCCTTGCCCGGCCATATCGTGTCACCGTTGGTCAAGGCGGCTAGGCACAGATGGGTCAACGCCATGCCGGCCAGGGCCCGGCGTCCACTGGACAGCGGGTCGGGGCGGTAGGCGCCGGTATCGCCGTAGGTCTCGTAGGCCCAGGCCCAGTCGTCTGCCAGGGCGTGGGCCAGCTGGCTACGCATGGCTTCGCGCACGGCGTGGATGCGCTGCGGGTCCACCACGTCCAGCTGTTCGGCCAGATAGGTTTCGGACGGCAGGGTTAGTACCAGTTCCTTGAAGGCGGCGTCCAGCGCGGGGTGGCGCAGCACGCTGCGCATGGCTTCAATATAGGCATCGTTTAGCGGTTTGGCGCAGGTAATATCTGCGTCGCTAGCTATTAATGTAATAGCAGAACGAACCGCCAGGCGCTGGCCGGCTTCCCAGCGGTTGAAGGCGTCCGTGTCATGCGCCAGCAGGGTCAGCAGCTGCGCATCGGTGTAGTCGAAGGCCAGTGTCACCGGTGCAGAGAAGCCGCGCAGGATGCTGGGCACGGGCTCTGCGGCCAGGTTGACGAAGCTCAGGGTTTCCGTCGCCTCGTGCATTACGAAGGTGTAGGGTTCGGCAAGCGTGCTGCCGTCGGCGGTTTGCAGAGGTAGTGTGCTGCCGTCCTGTGCCAGCAGGCCCAGGCCGATGGGGATCACAAACGGTTCTTTCTGCGACTGGCCGGGCGTGGGGGCGCAGCTTTGCGTCAGGGTCAGCGTGTAGCTCTGCGCGGCTGCGTCGTAGACGCCGGTGGCTTGCACGCGGGGCGTGCCGGCCTGGCTGTACCAGCGCTTGAACTGGGGCAGCAGGCGCGCCAGGTCGGACTGCGGATTCGCGTCGGCGATGGCCTGGGCGAAGTCGTCGCAGGTCACGGCCTGGCCGTCGAAGCGTTCGAAGTACAGCGTCATGCCCTTGGCGAAGCCGTCGCGGCCCACCAAGGTTTGCATCATGCGCACCACTTCCGCACCTTTTTCGTAGATGGTGACGGTGTAGAAGTTGTTGATCTCGATGTAGCTGTCGGGCCGCACCGGGTGGGCCATCGGGCCCGCATCTTCGGGGAACTGGGCAGTGCGCAGCACGCGCACGTCTTCAATGCGCTTGACCGCCTTGGCCGACGGGTCGCGGCACAGGTCCAGGCTGAATTCCTGGTCGCGGAAAACGGTCAGGCCTTCCTTCAGGCTGAGCTGGAACCAGTCGCGGCAGGTGACGCGGTTGCCGCTCCAGTTGTGGAAGTACTCGTGGCCCACCACCGATTCGATATTCGCGTAGTCGGTGTCCGTCGCAGTGGCCTGGTTGGCCAGCACGAACTTGGTGTTGAAGATGTTCAGGCCCTTGTTCTCCATGGCGCCCATGTTGAAGTCGCTGGTGGCGACGATCATGAAGCGCTCCAGGTCCAGCGGCAGGCCGAAGCGGGCTTCGTCCCAGGCGATCGATGCCATCAGCGAATGCATGGCGTGCTCGGTCTTGTCCAGATCACCGGGGCGCACAAAGACCTGCAGCAAATGCTCTTTGCCGTTGCGCGCGGTAATGCTCTGTTCGCGGCTGACCAGCTGGCCGGCCACCAGGGCAAACAGGTAGCTGGGCTTGCGGAACGGGTCCACCCACTTGGCGAAATGGCGGCCCACATTGTCAGGTCCAGCCAGTGGGCCGTGGTCTACCAGGTTGCCGTTGCTCAGCAGCACCGGGTACTTGGCCTTGTCGGCGCGCAGCGTCACGGTGTAGCTGGCCATCACGTCCGGGCGGTCCAGGAAGTAGGTGATGCGGCGGAAGCCCTCGGCCTCGCACTGGGTGAAGAAGGTGTCGTTGCTGACGAACAGTCCCATCAGCTTGGTGTTCTTGATGGGCGCGCAGGTGGTGAAGATTTCCAGATCAAAAGCGCCTTCGTCGGCACTCGGTAGGCTGCCCAGCACCAACTGGTTGTCCTCGATCTTGAAGGATGCGCCCTGGCCGTTGACCAGCACGCGCGCCAGGTTCAGCTCTTCGCCGTCCAGGCGCAGCGCTTGCGCGGGCACATCCGGGTTGCGGCGCATGCGCATCTTGTTGAGCACGCGGGTTTTGGTCGGGTCCAGGTCGAAGCAGAGCTCGACCGTGTCGATCCAGAAAGCCGGCGCGGTGTAGTCTGCCCGGTGGATGGCTGTCGCCTGTCCTTCACGATACATGGAGGTTCCCCAGAAAATTCGATTGCAAGAGTTCGTCGTAATTGCGCACGCAGGTGATCACGTGCGGCCCGGCCAGGGCTGAAGGCGTGTTGGTGCTGCAGATGCCGACGGCACGCATGCCGGCGCGGCGTGCAGCTTCTATGCCAAAGGGCGCATCTTCGAACACGATACAGTGTTCCGGCGCAATGCCTATGCGCTCTGCCGCTGCTAAAAAGATAGCGGGTGTGGGCTTGCCGGTCAGGCCCTCGTCGCCGCGCGCGATGGCGTCGGGTGGTGGGTTCATCTGCAAATGGCCGAGGGCGAATTCCACGTTGTGGATGTCGCCCGCCGTGCCCACGCCAACCTTCAGGCCGCGCGTCCGGGTGGCTGCATAGAAGGCGCTGAAGCCAGCCACTTCCTTGAAAATGGGGCCGAAGATGTCGCGGTACAGCTGCTCTTTCTCGTGCACCAGCTCCCAGGCCAGAGCATCGTCCATATCCGGCTGGTCCAGCAGCAGACGCACGCATTCCAGGCCGGTGCGGCCGGTGGTGCGGCGCATGATTTCGTCGATCTCCATGTCCACACCGTGCTTCTGGGCAAAGTCCAGCCAGGTGGAGGTGTGGTGCGGCATGGAGTCGATCATGGTGCCGTCCATGTCGAAGATCAGGGCCTTGGTGGGCTGCGCGAAAAGAGCTTGCATTAAACGCCTTGTTTCAGAGAGGCTTCGATGAAGATGTCCAGGTCGCCGTCCAGCACCTTTTGCGTGGCCGAGACTTCGACATTGGTGCGCAGGTCTTTGATACGGCTGTTGTCCAGCACATAGCTGCGGATCTGGTGGCCCCAGCCTACATCGGTCTTGGTGTCTTCCAGCTTCTGCTGCGCCTCTTGCTGCTTGCGCAGCTCGAAGTCGTACAGGCGCGAGCGCAGGCGCTTCCAGGCCACATCGCGGTTGCTGTGCTGGCTGCGGCCGTCCTGGCACTGCACCACGATACCGGTGGGGATGTGCGTCAGACGCACGGCCGAATCGGTCTTGTTGATGTGCTGGCCACCAGCACCGGACGCGCGGAAGGTGTCGGTGCGCACGTCGCTGGGGTTGATCTCGATCTCGATCGAATCGTCGATTTCAGGGTAGACAAACACGCTGGCAAAGCTGGTGTGGCGGCCACCCGAGCTGTCGAACGGGCTCTTGCGCACCAGGCGGTGCACGCCGGTTTCTGTACGCAGCAGGCCAAAGGCGTATTCGCCCTCGATCTTGATGGTCGCGCCCTTGATGCCCGCGGTGTCGCCGTCCGTGATGTCTTCCACGGTGGCCGTGAAGCCCTTGCGTTCGGCATAGCGCAGGTACTGGCGCAGCAGCATGCTGGCCCAGTCGCAAGCCTCGGTGCCGCCGGCGCCGGCCTGGATGTCCAGGAAGCAGGGCAGGGGGTCGGCCGGCTGGTTGAACATGCGGCGGAATTCCAGCGCCTCGACTTCGGTGGCCAGGCTGGCGGTTTCAGTTTCGATGGTGATCAGGCCGTCTTCGTCGCCTTCCTCCTTCGACATTTCGAACAGCTCGGTGTTGTCAGCCAGCTCACGGGTGAGCTTTTCCAGCGCCAGCACCACGCCGTCGAGCAGTTTCTTCTCTTTGCCCAGTTCTTGGGCCTTCTTTGGGTCGTTCCAGACGCTGGGGTCTTCTAGCGATGCATTGACGGTGCGCAGGCGCTCGGCTTTGGCATCGACGTCAAAGATACCTCCGTAAATCTTCCGTCCGTACGCTCAGGCTACTGAGTTGGTTGCCGATGGTGTTGATGCGTTCTGCTTCCATGAGAGTCTTCCTTGAGTGCACTGGTCGGCTGCGGCAGCCGGCCAGTTGGGTGAGCCGAGGGCCTAACCCATTATTTTCTCACGCCTCTCATGACGTCCGGGCGGCAGGCCGGGCTTTCGCTGCTTCAGGTCAAAAGCGCTTTGCCCAGGCCGGGCGCAGCGCCGCTGAGCCGGAACACCGACACCGTGCGCACTAGCTCGGCCGCCTGGTGCTGCAGGCTGTCGGCGGCGGCCGCGCTTTCTTCCACCAGGGCGGCGTTTTGCTGGGTGGTCTGGTCGATCTGGGTCACGGCTTCGCTGATCTGCTGCACGCCGCGGCTTTGCTCCTGGCTGGCGGCGCTGATCTCGCCCATGATGTCGGTGACGCGGCGGATAGACGTCACCACCTCCTGCATCGCCGCACCGCTTTCGTCCACCAGGGCCGAGCCCTGGGCCATGCGCTGCACGCTGGTCTGGATCAGGGCCTTGATCTCGCGGGCCGCGTCGGCGCTGCGCTTGGCCAGCTGGCGCACCTCGCTTGCCACCACCGCAAAGCCGCGGCCCTGTTCGCCAGCGCGCGCTGCCTCGACCGCGGCGTTCAGCGCCAGGATGTTCGTCTGGAAGGCGATGCCGTCGATTACGCCGATGATGTCGGATATCTTCCGCGAGGCTTCGGTGATGCCTGTCATGGTGTCGGCGGCGCGGGTGAAGACCTCCGAGCCGTGCAGCGCCACCGACGAGGCTTTCACGGCCAGCTGGTTCGCATGTTCGGCGCCGTCGGTGTTCTGCCGGATGGTGGCACCCAGCTCTTCCATGGAGGCGGCGGTTTGCTCCAGTGCCGAGGCTTGTTCCTCAGTGCGCGAGCTCAGGTCGTGGTTGCCGGCGGCGATCTCCTGGCTGGCGCTGGACACGCTTTCGGCGCTGGAGCGCACGTTGGCGACCACAGTGGACAGGCTGGTTTGCATGCTGTGCAGCGCGTTCAGCAGATCGGCCAGCTCGTCTTTGCCCGCCACGGCCTGGGCGGCGGTCAGGTCGCCGCGGGCCACTGACTGCGACACCCCCAGCGCATGGCCGAGCCGGGTGGTAATGGTGCGGCTGAAGCGCCAGCTGGCCAGCATCACGGCAATGCAGGCCAGCAGCATGATGGCCAGGCTGATTGTGGTGGCGCGCTGGCCCTTGCTGGCGGCCTGGTCGGCGATGGCGCGGCTGTCGGTGCCTATGGCTTTTTCGGCCTCGTCCAGCAGCTTGCTGGGCTCGCGGTCCAAGCCTTGGACGGCTTTATCGCCCACCGCCGGATCGAAATCGGCGCCCTTGAAGGCCTCAAAGCCCTTGCGGTAGGCCGCACCCATGGTCTGGTGGGCTTGTGCAAAGCGTTCGACCTGGCTGCGCGCTTCGCCGGCGGGCAAAGCCTGCTGCAGGGCGTTGGTGGCTTGGGCGATTTCGCTCTCTTTGGTCTGGAATGCCTTCCAGTAGCGGTCCAGCTGCTCCGGGTTTTTGCCGCGCAGCAAGACGTTCTTCCATTCCTGCACCTGGACCTTGAAGTCGTTGAGCAGCTTGGCAATGGCGCGCTCGTTGCCGTAGCTGGTCTGTACTGTGGTCTGGTAGGTGTTCAGGGACTGGTTCAGCTGGTAGATGCCGAACAGCGCGGCACACAGGACCAAGACCAACGCAGCGGCAAACGCCAGCGGAAGTTTCAGGCTTAGTTTCATGGGGTATCGCTGGGGGCAGCGCCTGTATAGCCAATGACGCTTACATATTGGCACAGAACCCCGGGGCACGCCATCGCCTGGTTTGCTATGAAATTAAGAGCTTCTTGCGTTGTATCCATAAGCGCTAGAGCCCTGAAAGTCCTGGATTTCAGGCGAAAAAATCTTCCACCAGCCGTGCCAACTGCTGGGGCTGGTCGTGGTGCAGCATGTGGCCGGCATCCTGTACTACGGCCACGCGGACATTGGGCACCGACTGCAGGCGCTGGTGGAATTCTTCCCGCGTGTAGCGGCCCTGGCTCCACTGCGCCAGGCTGTCGTCGGAGGCCTCGATGGACAGCGTGGGCGCGGTGATGCGCTGGTACAGGGCCAGCGTCTCGTCCACCCGGTAAAGCTGGGCGCTGCGCAGTTTGTGCGCCGCCTCGCCCAGGATCTGCCAGGCGCTGCTGCCGTCGGGCTGGGTGGTGGGCTGGGCCCAGTGCTGGGCCAGCCAGTCGGCCTGGTCCTGCTGCAGGCGGCGGTTGGTCTTCATCAGGCGCTGGGCCACGCCGCCCAGGTCGGCATAGGTTTTCAACTGCACATCCCCGCGGTGTAGACCCTTCAGGTCGTCGATCCAGCGGGCGAACTGGCCCGGGGCCTGGGCCGCGCGGGTGGCCGGCATGCCAAAGCCCTCCAGATTCACCAGGCGGCGGATACGTTCGGGCCGCACGCCGGCGTACATCATGGCGATGTTGCCGCCCATGCTGTGGCCCACTAGGTCCACCGCCTGGCCGGGGGCGTAGTGGTCCAGCAGCAGCTCCAGGTCGGCCAGGTAGTCGGGAAACCAGAAGCTGTCGGCGCCGCCGCTGTCGGTCTGGCCAAAACCGCGCCAGTCGGGGGCGATGGTGTGGCGGTCCTCGACACAAGCGTCCAGCATGAACTGAAAGCTGGCGGCTACGTCCATCCAGCCGTGCAGCAGCACCAGCGGCGGCTGGTCGGGCACGGGCTGGCCCCATTCGCGCACGTGGTAGCGCAGGGTGCGGATAGGTAGCCAGTGGCTGCGGGAAATGCGTTGCGGGGCGTACATGGTCTCATGGTAGCGGCAGCACGTGTTCTGGCGCCTTGCGGTAGGATGCCAAAACAAGCGGTGCCTCCTGCATTTGAGGGGCGCACCGCCATTTTTTTGGGGATTTTGGGAACCCGCAACCATGAAAAAAGTACAACTGGGTCAGAGTGACCTGCAAGTGACCCCCATCTGCCTGGGCACCATGACCTTTGGAGAGCAGGTGGCCGAGGCCGATGCCCACGCCATCCTGGACCGTGCGCTGGAGCACGGCATCAACTTTATCGACACGGCCGAGATGTATTCGGTGCCGGCCCGTGCCGAAACCTATGGCGCTACCGAGACCATCATCGGCCACTGGTTTGCCCAGCACCCCGGTCTGCGCCAGAAGGTGGTGCTGGCCACCAAGGTGGCCGGCCCCTCGCGCGGCATGCCCTGGGTGCGTAACGGCAGCGCCGACCTGACGCGTGGTGAGATCATCGACGCCTGCCACGGCAGTCTGCACCGCCTGCGCACCGATGTGATCGACCTGTACCAGATCCACTGGCCGGCGCGCCATGTGCCGGCCTTTGGCGGCGTGTACTTTGACCCCGAAAAAGACCTGCCGGTGGCTTCCATCCAAGAGCAGTTGGAGGCTTTGGCCACCCTGGTCAAGCAGGGCAAGGTGCGTGCAGTGGGCCTGTCCAATGAAACCCCGTACGGCGTGCACGAGTTTGCCCGCCTGGCCGACCTGCACGGCCTGCCGCGCGTGGCCACGGTGCAGAACCCGTATTGCCTGATCAACCGTACGGTGGAGAACGGCCTGGACGAGACCATGTACCGCCTGGGTGTGTCCCTGTTGGCCTATTCGCCGCTGGGCTTTGGCCTGCTGACCGGCAAGTACGACGCGTCCGGTACCACCGGGCCGGGTGCACCCGAGGGCCGCATGGCCAAGTTTGAATCGATGCGCAAGCAGCGTTGGGGCCGCGCCGAGTCGCTGGCCGCTGCGCGCCGCTATAACGCCCTGGCCCGCGCCCATGGCCTGACGCCTACGCAGCTGGCCCTGGCTTTCTGCTACACCAAGTGGCAGGTGGCCAGCACCATCATCGGCGTGACCTCGCTGGCGCAGCTGGACGAATGCGTGGCTGCCTGGGGTACCAAGCTGACGCCCGAAGTGCTGGCCGAGGTGGACAAGATCCGCTGGGAGTTGCGCGACCCTGCGCAATAGGCTCACCCCCAGGCTCCACGCTGCGCGTTTCCGCCAACCCCCCTTGCAGGGGGCGAACCCAGCGGGCCGGCGGAGCCGGTCCCGCGGGTTCCTTGGAAGGGGCAGGGGCGTCAATCGGCATTTGGGGTGGCTCTTTGCTTGCTATGTTTTAAATAGCTGCTTGCGCAGGTATCTTCTGCGCTAGGGGCTTATTTCTTATAAATTTCTGGCCATGGCCAAACACGAGCATATTTCCGAAACACCGGCAACGCAGCTGCTGCGGGCGCACAAGGTGGCGTTTACCGAGCATCCATACGAATACCTGGAGCATGGCGGAGCGCAGCACAGTGCCGAGGTGCTGGGGCTGGACCCGTTCAGCGTGGTCAAGACCCTGGTGATGGAGGACGAGCGGGCCAAGCCGCTGATCGTGCTGATGCACGGCAACCGTGCGGTGTCCACCAAGAACCTGGCGCGGCAGATTGGCTGCAAGTCGGTGGCGCCGTGCAAGCCCGAGGTGGCGAACCGGCACAGCGGCTACCTGGTGGGCGGTACCTCGCCGTTCGCCACGCGCAAAGCCATGCCCGTATACATCGAGGCGGCGATCCTGGAGCTGCCGCGCATCGCCATCAACGGCGGGCGGCGCGGCTACCTGATCGGGCTGGACCCGCAGGTCTGCGTGCAGCTGCTGGACGCGAAACCGGTGAACTGCGCAATCCCTTTATAGACGGCTGGCAAAATGCGTCCAAGTTTGGAGACCCCTCTTGGAAAAGTTTTACCCCCTTCTCGCCACCCTGGCCGCATATCTGCTGGGTTCTTTGTCGTTCGCGGTCATCGTCAGCCGCGCCATGGGTTTGAGCGATCCGCGCACCTTTGGCAGCAAAAACCCCGGTGCCACCAACGTGCTGCGTTCGGGCAGTAAAAAGGCCGCCATCGCCACCCTGTTGCTGGACGGCGTGAAGGGCTGGTTGCCGGTCGCCCTGGTCACCTGGTACGGCCCGCGTTGGGGGCTGGAGGACGGCAGCATCGCGCTGGTGGGGCTGGCGGCGTTTCTGGGCCACTTGTTCCCGGTGTTCTTCCGCTTTGTGGGCGGCAAGGGCGTTGCGACGGCGCTGGGTGTATTGCTGGGCGTGCACTGGGCGCTGGGGCTGGCGGCCATGCTGACCTGGGTGTTTATGGCATATGCGTTCCGCTTCTCGTCCCTGGCCTCGTTGACGGCAGCCTTGTTGGCACCGGTGTTCTACGTGCTGGGCAGTGGTGGCTTCTGGTACACCGAGGCCAGCATTCTGGTGTCGCTATGCGTGATGGCGGCGCTGCTGGTGCTGCGCCACCGCGAGAACATAGTTCGCTTGCTGCAGGGCAAGGAATCGCGCCTGGGTCAGGGCAAGAAGAAGCCGGCTAAGTTGGGCTAATCCAGCTGGGGGCCACCACGGTCCGCCTGAATGCCCTGGCGCAGCAGGCGCTGGTGGTTGATGCGAGTCTTCACGGTATTGGCCGGCAGTGCGGATTGCACCTTGGGCGCACTGGTGGACGTGCGGTGCAGGCGCGGTGGTATGAAGGGCTGGTTTTTTGCGTTGAGCAGCGTGGCCACCAGGGGCTGGTTGGCTGTGGCGCTGCGGCGCAGGACCAGGGCCGTATCGCCGTTGTCCATGGCCACAAAGGTGCCGGGCGGGCACTGGCCTATGGCCCGGATCAGGGCTGCACCCACCGGGTCGTTGCGGACCTGCACATTGGCCAGCATGGAGCGCACGGTTTCCGCCATGCTGCGGCCTGTCCGTGATTTGCGCGGGCTGACCATGGCCGCATAGCGGTCCACTACGCCCAGGATATGGGTCAGCCGGTAGACGGGTTCCAGCTGCTGGAATTCGGCCTTGCTGGTGGCCGGGCCGTGGTGGTTGATCACAATGTCCAGCCACAGGTAGTCGCTCACGCCCATGGCGCGCAGCAGGGTGGCGCTGGCGCTGGCGTGGCCGCGTATCAGTGCTTGCTGGGCGTCGCTGGGCTTGTTGGTCTGCAGGGCCAGGGTGTCTTGCAGCGTGGTCATGCCGATGTTCATGGTCATGGCTGCGCGCACCAGGCTGTCGCGTTCAACGGGCTTCAGCTTGAGCTCTTCGGCTGTGACATGGCACAGCACAGCGCACACCAGGGCGTGCAGGGCGCTGTAGCCGACGGCCGAATTGGTGGCCAGCTGGAACAGCAGGTACAGGCCGGTGTCGGTGTCCTGCCGCAGCAGGTTCTGCATCCACAGGTCGTACTGGCGGATTTTGCGTGCCAGGTCGGCGGTATGGCGCGGCTGGGCCAGCACCATGGACAGGCCGGCCTGCAGGTCGGCCCACAGACTCAGCAGGTCTTCGTAGTCCGCCTCCTGGGGATGGGGCACGTCGGTAGAGGGCGGTGGCATGGAGGTCACAAACAAGAGGCCAGGAGAAGACCGGTAGCGTGGGTTCAGTAGCGTCTTTCCAGCACCAGCTGGTCGTTGGTACGGGTCATCTGGAAGCGGGTTAGAAAGCTGTTGCCTAGCAATATATAGGGCATGGAGGCGGATGTCACTACGGCTTCTACCTCGGTCAGCTCTACATCGCCCACACGCACGGAGGCCAGGCGGATGCTCCAGCCCGGTACCTGGCCGTTGGCGGTGTTCATGCGGATCTGCTGGCCGTTCTTGTAATTGACACCCATGCGCTCGGCGTCGGACACGCCCATGCTGACTACAGTGGCACCGGTGTCCACCAGGTATTGCATGGCCTGGCCGTTGATCTTGCCTGCGCCTATGAAGTGGCCCTGGCTGTCGGCGGTCAGCATGATCTTCTTGCCGCCGCGCTCGCCCACGCTTACCGGTGACTCGCCCATGCGCAGATGGGCGCGCTTGCCAGCGATGTCCACCACGGCCTCTTCGGAAGAAACGGTCACCACTTTCACGCCCATGTAGGTGTCGCCAGGGGCCACGCTTTTGGGGGGCTTGCCGTCCACCATCAGCAGCGCCTTACCGCCCAGCATGCCGCCCAGGGCCACGCTTTGGGCCTGCGCTGCGCTGCTGGCGCCCAAGGCCAGGCCGGCGGATACCGCGACCAGGCACAGGCGCGAGCGGGTAGACATCAGTCGCGCTGGTTGTTGAAGCTCAGCGGCAGGTCGGTGATCTCTTTGCGGATCAGCGCCATGGCGGCCTGCAGGTCGTCGCGCTTGGCGCCGGTGATGCGCACCGCGTCGCCCTGGATGGCGGCGGTGACCTTGAGCTTGCTGTCCTTGATGGCGCGGGTGATCTTCTTGGCGACTTCGGTCTCGATACCGTTGCGCACCTTGATGACCTGCTTGACCTTGTCGCCGCCCATCTTCTGCACGTCGCCCTTGTCCAGGAACTTCACGTCCACGCCTTGCTTGGTCATCTTGTTGGTCAGCACGTCCATGATCTGGTCGAGCTGGAATTCGGCGTCACCGATGATGGTGATTTCCTTGTCCTTCAGCTCGATGCTGGCAGACGTGCCCTTGAAGTCGAAGCGGGTGGTGATTTCCTTGGCGGAGTTGTCTACCGAGTTGCGCACTTTGGGCAAGTCGGGTTCACAAACGGTGTCGAATGAAGGCATGGTTTTTTCTCTAAATCGGGTGTGCGGCCACGGCAAAGCAGGTCGCGGTGGGACAATCCAGCCATGTTAATCGAGAAAAATGTCCCCCTGCGCAGCTATAACAGCTTTGGCATTGTGGCCCGCGCCCACACCCTGGTGCGCGTGGCCAGTGAAGCCGATCTGCAGGCGCTGCGGGCCGATGCCGCCCTGGCCGCGCAACCTAAATTCGTGCTGGGCGGCGGCAGCAATATCGTGCTGACCGGCGACGTCAAGCCGGTGGTGTTGAAGGTGGAGGTACGCGGCAAGCGCCTGCTGGCCGAGAGCGACAAGGCCTGGGTGGTCGAGGCAGGCGCCGGCGAGGCCTGGCACGACTTCGTGGCCTGGACGCTGGACCAGGGCTACCCAGGTCTGGAAAATCTGGCGCTCATCCCCGGCACCGTGGGTGCGTCCCCGGTGCAGAACATCGGCGCCTACGGCGTGGAACTGCAAGACCGTTTTGATTCGCTGGATGCGGTGGATCTGGCCACCGGCGCCAGCTTCAGCCTGAACGCCGCGCAGTGTGCGTTCGGCTACCGCGACTCCGTCTTCAAGCACCAGGGCGGCCTGGGTCTGGAGGGCCGGGCGCTGATCACCCGCGTGCGTTTCCATCTGCCCAAGAACTGGAAGCCAGTGCTGGGCTACCTGGATCTGGAAAAGAAAATGGCCGCCACCGGCGTCCAGCAGCCCGCGGCGCGCCAGATATTCGACTGGATCTGCGAGATCCGCCGTGCCAAGCTGCCCGACCCGCAGGTCATAGGCAATGCCGGTAGCTTCTTCAAGAACCCTACCGTCAGCGCCGAGCAATGCGCCGACATCATCGCCCGCGACCCGCGCGTGGTGTACTACCAGCTGGCCAACGGCACGATGAAGCTGGCTGCCGGCTGGCTGATAGACGCCTGCGGCTGGAAGGGCAAGACCGTGGGCAACGCCGGTGTGTTTGAGAAACAGGCCCTGGTACTGGTGAACCGCGGCGGCACCGACAACCCTGTCACCGGCGGCGAGGTGATGACCCTGGCCAAGGCTATACAAACCAGCGTCTACGAACGCTTCGGTATCCGACTGGAGCCCGAGCCGGTTGTGGTCTAGCTATACCTTAGGCAAGCATAGCGAAGCCCCTTCCAGAAACACCGCAGAACTGGCTTAGCCAGGCTGCAGGTGTTGCCCCCTGCGTGTCACATCTGTTTTTCAAACCGATGTGAGTGGGGTTGGCGCAAGACGCGCAGCGCTGTAGCCTGGGGGGGGTCAACCAAAATGGCAGATGTAGTGGTAGGGGGCGGTTACGCGGATCTGGAACGAGCTGTTGCCGGGCACGCTGAACTTTTCGCCCGCACCCGACTTCAGCCATTCCGTGGCGCCGGTCAGCAGGTATTCGCATTCGCCGCCCACGCCTTCCATGATTTCGGGAGCGCCGGTGTTGAAGGTCAGGGTGGCTGGCAGGATCACGCCCACGCTTTTCTTGGTGCCGTCGGCAAAGGTGATGCCGTGGCTGATGCACTTGCCGTCGAAGTAGACGCTGGCTTGGGTGGTAACGCTGACGTTGTCGATCTTTGCGGTGGTCATGCTTGGTTTCCTGGATTAACTATCAATTTCATAGCTGCTCGCGCAGGTAATACCTGCGCGAGAGGCATATTTGGCTTAAATTTTGGCTGGCACGCCCGTTGATTCTAGGGCGGCCGGGCGCTGCTTTTAGGGGGCTTTGCCGGCCCAGGCGTCGGCGCTGAAGCCCACCGTGGTGCTGTCGCCCCATTCCACCACCGGGCGCTTGATGGTGCTCGCGTGCTCGCGCATCACCGCCTGGGCGCTGGCCGCGTCGACCACCGACGCCTGCAGCGCCGGGTCCAGCTTGCGCCAGGTCGTGCCCTGGCGGTTCAAGACCTTTTCCCAGCCCACGGCCTGGGTCCAGGCGGCCAGTCGGTCGGCCGGCACACCGGCTTTCTTGAAGTCATGGAAGGTGTAGGGCAGGGCGTGGTTGTCGAGCCAGACGCGGGCCTTTTTGACCGTGTCGCAGTTGGGGATGCCGTAGATGGTAATCATGGCCGGATTATTCCAGAGGGTAGAAGCATCGCCGAAAGCTATGTATTCGGTAGCAGCTTGCGCATGCCGTATAAGCGCAAGAGGCTTAAAACACCTATAAGTTGTGCAGAAATACCCCTTCCAGAAACACTGCGGAACTGGCTTTGCCAGGCTGCTGGTGTTGCCCCCTGCAAGGGGGTGGGCGAGAGCGAAGCGCAGCCTGGGGGTGAGACAATCTTCTTATGCAAACCTTGAACGACTGGCTGGCGCACTGCGAACGGCTACACCCCATCACCATTGAGCTCGGCCTGGACCGGGTCCGTACCGTTGCCGAGCGCATGGGCCTGCGTTTTGATTGCCCGGTCATTACCGTGGCGGGTACCAATGGCAAGGGCTCCACCTGCGCCATGCTGGAGGCGATCCTGCTGCAGTCTGGCTACCGCACCGGGGTCTATACCTCGCCACACTTGGTGCACTTTGAAGAACGCTGCCGTATCGGTGGTGAAATTGCAAAAGCTTCTGATTTTGTAGCGCACTTCGCAAGTGTGGAGGGCGCTAGAGGTGATATTTCTCTGACATATTTTGAGTTCACCACCTTGGCCATTTTTGCGTTGATGGCGAGTGCCAAGTTGGACGCGGTGATTCTGGAAGTCGGCCTGGGCGGCCGCCTGGACGCAGTCAACATCATCGATACCGACTGCGCCGTGATCACCAGCGTGGATCTGGACCACATGGAATTCCTGGGCAATGACCGCGAAACCATAGGCCGAGAGAAGGCCGGCATCATGCGCGCCGGCAAGCCGGTGGTGGTCAGCGACCCGGTGCCGCCGCAAAGCGTGGTGGACCACGCCAAGTCCATCGGTGCAGACCTGTGGCGTTTTGGCGAGGATTTCAATTTCTCCGGCGACAAGCAGCAGTGGGGCTGGGCCGGCCGCGGGCGGCGCTACAGCGGCCTGGGCTACCCGGGTCTGCGCGGTGCCAACCAGTTGATGAATGCCTCGGGCGTGCTGGCCGCGCTGACGGCGCTGCGCGAGCGCCTGCCGGTCACGGCCCAGGCGGTGCGCACCGGCTTGTCCATGGTGGAGCTGCCGGGGCGCTTCCAGATCGTGCCGGGCCAGCCCACGCTGGTGCTGGACGTGGCGCATAACCCCCATGCCGTGGCGGCGCTAACCGCCAACCTGGACGCCATGGGCTTCTACCCCACGACCCACGCGGTGTTTGGCGCCATGGCCGACAAGGATTTGCTGCCCATGCTGGCGCGCATTGGCCCGCTGATCGACCGCTGGTATTTCACCGATCTGCCCACCGCCCGAGCCGACTCGGCGCAGCACTTGCAAAGCCAGTGGCAGGCCCAAAATACCCGCCAGGATGCCAGCAGTTCCGTGCATGCTGGCCCGGTGGAGGCGCTGCAGGCTGCCATCGCCGCCGCCGACCCCGCTGATAGAATCGTGGTCTTTGGCTCGTTTTACACGGTCGGTGGCGTCCTTGAGGGCGGTATTCCCCGGCTGCACGCCAAACACATGGGCTCTTGACTCTCCTCCGCATGGCTTTCTTCAAGTTCCGTTCAGGCGGCTCCAAAAACGACGAACCGTCGCCCGGCCCCGCTGAAACCATCGACGGCATGCGCCGCCGCGCCCGCCACCGTTTGATCGGTGCGGCCCTGCTGGTCGGTGTGGGTGTGGTGGGTTTCCCACTGCTGTTCGACACCCAGCCGCGCCCGATTTCGGTAGACATCCCCATCGACATCCCCGACAAGGCCAAGCTCAAACCGCTGGCCATAGACGGGGCCGAGGCCGTGGTCAAGGTTGACAAGCCGGTCGCCACCGAAGAGCCGGTGGTCAAGGAGGCCGTGAAGGAGTCCAAAGAAACCAAGGCCGTGAAAGAGCCCAAGGTCTCTACCGAGTCCAGCCTGGACCCCAAGGAAGAGGTAGTGGCCGCACGGCCAGCGCCCAAGCCGGAAAAGCCGGCTGTGGCCAAACCCGAACCCAAGCCAGAAGCTAAGCCCGAGCCCAAAGTGGTGGAAGCCAAGGCCGAAGCCAAGCCGGCGCACAAGTCGGAAGACGACAGCGCCAAGGCCCGGGCGCTGCTGGAAGGCAAATCCTTGCAGGACGCTGGTGATGGCCGTTTCATTGTGCAGGTGGGCGCGTTCGCCGACGCCGACAAGGCCCGCGAAGCCCGCGTCAAACTGGAACACGCCGGCCTGAAGACCTATACCCAGGTGGTGGACACCAAGGACGGCCCGCGCACCCGGGTGCGCGTCGGCCCCTTCACCAAAAAGACCGAGGCCGACAAAGCCGCAAGCAAGATCAAGGCGCTGGCCCTGCCAGCCTCGATCCTGGCTTTGTAAATGCCGGGCGGTATGGCGACGCTGGACTGGATCGTACTGGCGATTCTGTGCGCATCCCTGTTGCTGGGAGCGGTCCGTGGTCTGGTGTATGAAGTGTTGTCGGTGCTGGGTTGGATTGTGGCCTTTGTGGTGGCGCAGTGGTTTGCTGCCGATGTGGCGCAGCATTTGCCCATGGGCCAGGCGTCTGCCTCGCTGCGATTCGCCGCCGGGTTTGTGCTGGTGTTCGTTGCTGCGGCGTTCGCGGCCGGGTTATTGGCAAGTTTGTTGAAAAGTCTGGTGCAGGCCGTGGGCCTGCGGCCAGTGGACCGTGTACTGGGCGCCATTTTTGGCCTGGTGCGCGGCGTATTGTGGATATTGGTCGCTGCAGTGGTGGTCCATCTGACCGGTTTGCACCGGGGGCTGTGGTGGCAGGAATCACGCAGCGCTGCAATTGCGACCGAGGTGCTGCATACCGCCCGGCCGCTATTGCCAGAAGCTTTCGCTAAATTTTTACCGTGACGCAAGTCATTCGCTAGGGAACAAAACCATGTGTGGAATCGTTGGAGTTGTCAGCAACGCCCCCGTCAACCAGTTGATTTACGACGCTCTGTTGCTGCTGCAGCACCGGGGCCAGGATGCGGCGGGCATCGTGACGCAATTGGATCGCAAGTTCTACATGCACAAGGCCAAGGGCATGGTGCGGGATGTGTTCCGCACCCGCAATATGCGCGCTTTGCCCGGCAATTGCGGTTTGGGCCAAGTGCGTTACCCCACGGCCGGCAATGCCTATAGCGAGGAAGAGGCTCAGCCCTTCTACGTGAATGCGCCTTTCGGCATCGTGCTGGTGCACAACGGCAACCTGACCAATGCCCATGCGCTGAAGGCCGAGCTGTTCAATACCGACCATCGCCATATCAACACCGAGAGCGACTCAGAAGTCCTGCTCAATGTGCTGGCGCATGAAATTGAAAAGTCCACCCGTGGCCTGCCTCTGTCGCCCATGGACGTGTTTGCCGCCGTGCGCAATGTGCACCGCCGCCTGCGCGGCTCCTACGCGGTGATTGCGTCGATTGCCGGCCATGGCGTGCTGGCATTCCGCGATCCGTTTGGCATCCGCCCCATGTGCGTTGGCCGTGCGCCAGGCTCGGTGATGCTGGCCAGCGAATCGGTGGCCCTGGAAGGCACACTGCACACACTGGACCGCAATCTGGCACCCGGTGAAGCCGTGTTTGTCGATCTGGAAGGCAATGTGCAGTACCAGCAGTGCGCCGATGCGCCTACGCTGAATCCTTGCATCTTTGAATATGTGTACCTGGCGCGGCCGGATTCGGTGATGGACGGCATCTCGGTCTACCAGGCGCGTTTGAACCTGGGCGAAACCCTGGCCAAGCGTGTCATCTCCACCGTGCCGCCGCAAGACATCGACGTAGTGATCCCTATCCCCGAGTCCAGCCGTCCCAGCGCCATGCAACTCGCGCAGCTGCTGGGACTGCCGTACCGCGAAGGTTTTGTGAAGAACCGCTATGTGGGTCGCACCTTTATCATGCCCGGCCACGAAGTGCGCAAGAAGTCGGTGCGTCAGAAGCTCAATGCCATCGCCAGCGAGTTCAAGGGCCGCAATGTGCTGCTGGTGGATGACTCCATCGTGCGCGGCACCACGTCCAAGGAAATCGTGCAGATGGCCCGTGATGCGGGCGCCCGCAAGGTCTATATGGCCAGCGCTGCACCGCCGGTGCGCTTCCCCAACGTTTACGGCATCGACATGCCCACCAAGAGTGAGCTGGTGGCCCATGGCCGCACTGTGGAAGAGGTTCGCGAGCTGATTGGCTGTGACGCCCTGATTTACCAGGACGTGGAAGGCATGAAGAGGGCGATCTGGGCGGCCGCCTCGACCAACACTGATACGCTGGACACCAAGATCAGCGGCTTTGATGCCTCTTGCTTTGACGGCGTTTACGTCACAGGCGATATCACCTCGGACGATATCCAGCGCCTGAATGAGGGTCGCCCGGGCGGACAGGACCCGGATGGCGATAACTCCCGCCTGGCTTTACCCAACGCCGAACACGCGTAACCATTGATATCCATGACACAGAAGACCCGTACCCGTTTCGCGCCGTCGCCCACCGGCTTTATCCACCTGGGCAATATCCGTTCGGCCCTGTATCCCTGGGCATTTGCCCGCGCTACCGGCGGCGACTTCGTCCTGCGTATTGAAGATACCGATGTGGAGCGTTCCAGCCAGGTGGCGGTGGACGTCATCATTGAAGGCATGAACTGGCTGGGCCTGGACTATGACGAAGGTCCGTTCTACCAAATGCAGCGCATGGACCGCTACAAGGCGGTATTGGCGGATTTGGTGGCGGCCGGCCATGTCTATCCCTGCTACATGTCTGTCGCCGAACTGGATGCCTTGCGCGAGGCGCAAATGGCGGCCAAGGAAAAGCCCCGCTATGACGGCACCTGGCGGCCCGAGCCGGGCAAGACTTTGCCCGCAATCCCCGCCGGCGTGCAGCCCGTGCTGCGTTTCAAGAACCCGCAGGGCGGGGCGGTGGTCTGGGAAGACAAGGTCAAGGGCCGTATTGAAATCAGCAACGATGAGTTGGACGATCTGGTGATTGCTCGCCCCGACGGCACTCCCACCTACAACTTCTGTGTGGTGGTGGACGATCTGGACATGGACATCACCCATGTCATCCGCGGTGACGACCATGTGAACAACACGCCGCGTCAAATCAATATCTTCCGTGCGCTCGGCAAGGAGCCACCGGTGTATGCCCACCTGCCTACCGTGCTAAACGAGCAGGGCGAGAAGATGAGCAAGCGCAACGGCGCCAAGCCGGTAACGCAATATGCGGCCGAAGGTTATTTGCCGGACGCGATGGTGAACTACCTGGCCCGCCTGGGCTGGAGCCATGGCGACGACGAAATCTTTAGCCGTGAACAATTCCTGCAGTGGTTCAACCTGGACCATCTGGGCAAGAGCGCCGCGCAGTTCGACGAAGCCAAATTGCGTTGGGTGAACGCCCAGCATCTGAAGGCCATGGTCGATGATGCACTGGCACCGCTGGTGGCCGCCCATTTGCTGGCACGTGGTATCACGACCGACGAGCGTCTGCCGGCAATTTGTGGCTTGTTCAAAGACCGTTGCGACACCACCGTGGTGTTGGCCGACTGGGCGGCCAAGTTCTATACAGAGGTAGCGCCCCAGGCCGAAGAGCTGGCGCAACATGTGACGCCTGCCATCCAGCCCGCACTGGCGTTGCTACGTGACAAGCTGGCAAGCTGCACCTGGGACAAGCCTTCCATAGCCGCAGCCATCAAAGAAGTGCTGGTTGCGCAGGGCATTAAAATGCCGCAGTTGGCAATGCCAGTGCGCGTATTGGTCATGGGGACGGCGCAGACGCCGTCCTTGGACGCAGTGCTTTTTTTAAGTTCTCGCGAAAATATTTTGCGGTGCTTGCAAAAGTCCTAAATTGCACGCTATAATTTGAGGCTTGGAAGGTTACAACAAAGCAGAGCTTACAAGGCAAAGCAGCGTTGATGGTTACGGGGGTATAGCTCAGCTGGGAGAGCGCTTGCATGGCATGCAAGAGGTCAGCAGTTCGATCCTGCTTACCTCCACCACCAAATCTTTTGAAGAATTTTGAGTGTGGAAGTTATTTTTGATAACGTTGTTCCAAGGTTTTGACCCTATCGTCTAGAGGCCTAGGACACTACCCTTTCACGGTAGGTACCGGGGTTCGAATCCCCGTAGGGTCGCCAAGTTGTAGCGCTTGGGTGTGTTGCTCGTAAGAGCTGTGTACCGAAAGCTATCTACCAGGAGTGGTAGTTCAGTTGGTTAGAATACCGGCCTGTCACGCCGGGGGTCGCGGGTTCGAGTCCCGTCCACTCCGCCAAAATGGAAAAAGCCTTCTAGTTCGTCAGAATTAGAAGGCTTTTTGCTTTGTGATTTTTTATTTTCGCGCCATAGGGACGCAGCATGACCGATCAGACGCAATCCTCACCCCAATATCCTGAAGACAGCCTGCTGGTGGAGTCGCTGGATATCGAGGCCCAGGGCATTGCCCACAAGCCGGACGGCAAAGTGGTATTCATCAAGGGGGCGCTGCCGTTTGAGGTGGTCACTGCGAATATCAACCGCAAGAAAGCGACTTTCGAGCAGGCTACTGTCGGAGCCATACACCGCGCGTCTTCGCAGCGGGTGCAGCCCGGTTGCCCGCATTTTGGTTTGCACGAAGGGGCTTGTGGTGGTTGCAAGATGCAGCATTTGCACGTTGGAGCCCAGGTCGCCATCAAGCAGCGGGTCCTGGAAGACAATCTTTGGCACCTGGGAAAGGTCAAACCCGAGAATATTTTGCGTCCCATTGAGGGGCCATCTTGGGGTTACCGCTACCGCGCGCGCCTGTCGGTGCGTTTTGTGCGCAAAAAAGGCGAAGTACTGGTCGGTTTCCATGAGCGCAAGAGCGGCTATGTGGCCAATATGCGTGAGTGCAAAGTGCTGCCTCCGCATGTGAGCGACTTGTTGCTGCCCTTGCGTGCCTTGATTGGCTCCATGGAAGCGCGGGAAACCCTGCCGCAGATCGAGCTGGCCTGCGGCGACGCCGTGACGGCCCTGGTATTGCGTCATATGGAGGCTTTGAGCCAGGCCGATCTGGCCAAACTGCGAACTTTTGGCGCGGCGCACCAGGTGCAATGGTGGTTGCAACCCAAGGGACCGGACAGCATCCATTTGCTGGAAGAGGGCGGCGAGCAGTTGTCGTATGCCTTGCCCGAGTTCGGCATCACGATGCCGTTCAAGCCCACCGATTTCACCCAGGTGAATCCGCACATCAACCGCGTTCTGGTGGTGCGGGCGCTGCGCTTGCTGGATGTGCAAAAGAACGAACGGGTGATCGACTGGTTCTGCGGCTTGGGTAACTTCACCCTGCCGCTTGCGACCCAGGCGGGCGAGGTACTGGGCATCGAGGGTAGCGAGGCCCTGGTCGCACGTTCGCGTGAAAACTATAAGACAAATAAGACCTCAGCGCAGGCAGGTTCTGCACTAGCTGCTACTAAGTTTGTAGCGCGCAACTTGTTCGAGATGACGCCCGATGTGTTGACCGCTGACGGCAGTGCCGACAAATGGCTGGTCGATCCGCCGCGCGAGGGCGCGTTTGCCCTGGTGCAAGCCCTGGCGGAACTGCACCAGACGCCGGCATTGCGCCGGGGCTGGACGCCGCCGCGCCGTATCGTCTATGTGAGCTGCAACCCAGCTACCCTAGCGCGCGATGCCGATGTGCTGGTGCACCAGGCGGGTTACCGCTGTGTTTCGGCGGGGATGGTGAATATGTTCCCGCATACCGCCCACGTCGAAAGCATGGCGGTCTTCGAGCTGGAAGGCTAAAGTCAAGCGGGGCTAGGAGGCCTTGGCTTTGGTGCCGCGCGCTTCCTTGGCGTCCGAGGTGGGCTTTTCCTTGGTGGTTGCGACGGCCTGGTCCGCTACGGGCTGCTCGCCTTCAGCGGGAATCTTGACCACCGAGGGCGTGCCCTCGATCTTGTTCTCGCGCATATAGGCGTCCATCTCTTTCCAACCTGCGAAAACCAGAGACCGCTGGGCTTTGGGATTGAGTGTGTAGCAATCTTCGATGCCGCGCAGCGCGTGGCGGCAGGCGCCACCCGTGGCCTTGGCATCGGCCTCGCGTTGGACCACCTTGGGGTCTGGATAGATCCCTGGGATCTCGCAGCCGGCTAACAGCAGGACTACGCAACTGGCGAGAAGATGGCGGCTTGGCATGGGGCCTAAATTTCAGAAAAGATACTGTGGTTATCGGCTTTTTGGGTCTGGTATTGAGCGGAAGTTTCCTGAGAGACCAAAGAAAAAGGCCCCGGAGGGCCTTTTGAGGGGGGCTGGCCCGGCGCTCAGTCGCGCTCGCCGCCCATGATGCCCAGCAAAGCCAGCAGGCTTTGGAAGATGTTGAACAGGTCGAGGTACAGGGCCAGTGTGGCGCTGATGTAGTTGGTTTCACCGCCGTCGATGATCTGCTTCAGGTCATACAGCATGTAGGCGCTGAAGATGCCGATGGACGCGACCGACAAGGCCATCATGCCGGCCGTGGAGCCCACAAAGATGTTGATGATGCCGCCCACCAGCAGTACCAGCATGCCGACAAACAGCCATTTGCCCATGCCCGACAGGTCGCGCTTGATGACGGTGGCCACGCTGGCCATCACCAGAAACACACCGGCCGTGCCGCCAAAGGCGGTCATGATCAGGTCAGGCCCGTTCTTGAAGCCCAGCACCATGGCGATCATGCGCGACAGCATCAGACCCATGAAGAAGGTGAAACCCAACAACACGGGTACGCCGGTGGCCGAGTTCTTGGTCTTCTCAATGGCATACATGAAGCCGAAGGCGCCGCCCATGAAGACGATCAGGCCCAGGCCGCCGGTCAGCGCTTGGGTGATGCCCGTGGCCACACCCAGCCAGGCGCCCAGCACGGTGGGTACCAGGCTCAGGGCCAGCAGCCAGTAGGTGTTGCGCATGACGCGGTTGCGTTCCTGTTGCGACACGCCATAGCTGTTGATGGTCTGGCCCACGCCAAAACTCGTAAAACGGTCATTCATAGTGGAAGCTCCTTGAAGGCTGCAATAGCAGATGGGGAAATTCTAGGCCGATTCAAGACTGGGACCGAATTTTGCATGCCCTATTTTGCGTGGGGATACCCCATATGCACTGCCTGGCCCCCTTGGAGGCTGGGGCGCAGCCGTTATGCTTCTACCTTTTATCCACTTTCAGGGACGTAGCCATGAAAACAAAATCCGTACTCGAATTCGCCGATGTCAAAGCCATTGCTGCCGCTGCCGAAGCCGAAGCACTGAAAAACCAATGGGCCGTGACCATCGCCATCGTGGACGAAGGCGGCCACCTGCTGCATCTGCAGCGCCTGGACGGTGCCCCCGCCTTGAGCGCCCACATCGCGCCGGCCAAGGCCCACACGGCTGCCTTGTCGCGCAAGGAATCCAAGGTGTACGAAGACATCATCAACAATGGCCGTACCTCGTTCCTGAGCGCGCCGGATGTCAAGGGCCTGCTGGAAGGCGGCGTACCTATCCTGAAGGACGGCTTCTGCCTGGGCGCGGTGGGTGTCAGCGGCGTGAAATCGTCCGAAGACGCGCAGATTGCCAAGGCCGGCATCGCCGCCATCGGTCTGTAATTTGCTCTCTTTTTAGGAGCTGCTAGCGCAGGTGTTCTCTGCGCCAGCAGCTCTTTTCATTTGTAGAACGGGCTGGCGGCCAAAGCCTGTTCGCATTCCCCCACGATCCACTCTCGGAAGCGCTGCAAGGTTTGCGCGGAGCGGGGCGCCTGGGGTTCCACCAGAAAATACCCGTTGCCGGTACGGCTGGGCGGCTGGCAGGCTGGCACCAGCTGGCCGCTGCGCACAAGGTCGTCCACCAGCGGTACCCAGCCCAGCGCCACGCCTTGGCCGGCGGTGGCGGCCTGGATGACCAGCGGGTAGTTGTTCAGCGTCAGGTCACGGTTTTCACCTGTGCTGGCCAGGCTATGCAGGGCCAGCCAGCTGTCCCAGCCTAGCCAGCGCTGGGGTTCGGTGCTTTCCAGGTGCAGCAAGGGCAGGTGGACCAGTTCTGACGCGCTGCCTTGCAGCTCATATTGCGCCAGAAAGCGCGGGCTGCAGACGGGCAACACAATCTCTGGAAACAGACGCTGTGCCGTGCAGCCCGGCCACTGGCCGGCACCGAAGGCGATGGCAATGTCCACCGGCTCACCCCGGATGTCGAAGGCGTTTTGGGTGGTGACGATGCGCACGTCCAGATTCGGCACCAGGGCCTGCAGCGCAGCCAGCCGGGGCATCAGCCAGTAGGTGGCAAAGCCGAAATCGGTGGCCACGGTCAGCACCTGGCGGCTGCGCCGTGCGCGGATCTTGGCCGCTGCGTCGCCTATGCCGGCTAGGCTTTCGCGCACCGCGCTGAATAGCTGGGCGCCGTCGGCTGTTAGTGACACGCCACGGTGCTCGCGCTTGAACAGCGGCACGCCCAAGTCCTCCTCCAGCAGGCCGATGCGCTGGCTAACTGCGGGCTGGCTGGTACCCAGCTCTTGGGCCGCGGCGGTAAAGCTCAGGTGGCGCACCGCAGCCTCAAAGTAGACCAGGCTGTGCAGCGGCGGCAGGCGTTTCGGGTTTGACATAGCTGTGGCTTATGCGTGCATAAGAAATCTCAGTCTTCACGCGCAGATTCTGCCTGCATAAACTGGATTTTTACATAAATCCATATTATGTTGGGACGAGCCAATGGATGCACCCGCGCACAGCCGCAAGCCGAATATTCTGATACTGATGGCCGACCAGCTCACGCCGTCGGCCTTGGCCGCCTATGGCAACAAGGTCAGCAAGACCCCGCATATCGACGCGCTGGCCAAGGCCGGCGTGGTGTTTGACGCGGCCTATACCAATAGCCCGCTGTGCGCGCCGTCGCGCTATGTGTTCATGGCCGGCAAGCTGCCCTCGGCCATTGGCGCCTACGACAACTCGGCCGAGCTGCCGTCCGAGGTGCTGACCTTTGGCCACTATCTGCGCCATGCAGGCTACCGCACTATCTTGTCGGGCAAGATGCATTTCTGTGGCGCCGACCAACTGCACGGTTTTGAAGAGCGCCTGACCACCGACATCTACCCGGCCGACTTCGGCTGGACGCCCGACTGGGACCAGCCGGAGGTCCGACCCAGCTGGTACCACAACATGGGCTCGGTGCTGGATGCCGGCACCTGCATCCGCAGCAACCAACTGGACTTCGACGAAGAGGTGGTGTTTCTGGCGCAACAGAAGCTGTTCGACATCGTGCGCGACGACGATGCCCGGCCGTTTTGCATGCTGGTGTCGATGACGCACCCGCACGACCCCTACGCCATTCCTAAAGCCTATTGGGACCTGTACCGCGACGAAGATATTGACATGCCGCGCGTGGGGCCTGACGAGGTGCCGCTGGACCCGCACAGCGAGCGCCTGCGCCATGTAAGCGACATGGATAGCACGCCCATCTCTGACCAGCAGACGCGCAATGCGCGCCACGCCTATTACGGCGCGGTGTCGTACGTGGACGAGCAGGTCGGCAAGATTTTGCGCACGCTGGAGCAGACCGGCCAGGCCGACAACACCATCATCCTGCTGTTGTCCGACCATGGCGATATGCTGGGCGAGCGCGGGCTTTGGTACAAGATGAACTTCTTTGAAAACGCCTGCCGCGTGCCGCTGATCGTGCACGCGCCCGCGCGCTTTGCGCCGCACCGGGTGGCGGCGTCGGTGTCGCTGGTGGACATACTGCCGACTCTGGTGGATCTGGCCTGTGCTGGCGAGACCCCAGCCTACCCGGAGGCCATCGATGGGCGCAGCCTGTGGCCGCATCTGCTGGGTCAGGAGGGGCATGACGAGGTGGTGGGTGAATACCTGGGTGAAGGGGCGGTGGCGCCGCTGGTGATGCTGCGCCGGGGCCGCTACAAGTTTGTGTATTCACCCGCTGACCCGGACCAGCTGTACGACCTGGTGGCCGACCCGGACGAGCGGCACAACCTGGCTAACTTGGCCGGTGACCCCACGCACACGGCCCGCCTACAGGCCTTCCGCAGCGAGGTGGTCGCACGCTGGGACATGCCAGGCCTGCGTGCCGCCGTGGTGGCCAGCCAGCGCCGGCGCCGCTTCCACTTCGCAGCCCAGAGCCAGGGCGTGCGCCAGGCCTGGGATCACCAGCCCTACCAGGCTGCCAGCCAACGCTATATGCGCAACCACATCGACCTGGACACGCTGGAAGCACGGGCTCGCTATCCAGTTGTGAAGCCGGTGGTGAAACCCATTGTTAAACCCGATGCCGCTGGCATCCAACTTGTAAGCTAGGAGTGCACCATGGGACGTGAACGTGTTTTGCTGGCGGCAGCCAGTGTGATGGCCGGGGCTTTGCTGATGGGCCACAGTGCCAGCGCAGCCGAGCCCGAGGCTTGCAGGCAGGTACGCATGGCCGACCCCGGCTGGACGGACATCACCGCCACCAACGCCGTGGCGGGCATCTTGCTCAACGCCCTGGGCTATGAGCAGAAGGTGGCATCGCTGTCGGTGCCCATCACCTATGTGGGTGTGAAGAAGGAGCAGATCGACGTCTTCCTCGGCAACTGGATGCCGGCGCAAAAAGGGCTGGTCGAGCCCATCTTGAAAGAGGGTGCGATGGAGGTGCTGCATGCCAATCTGCCCGGCGCCAAGTTCACGCTGGCCGTGCCCGGCTATGTGGCAGATGGCGGTGTGAAAAGCTTTGCCGATCTGGCGAAATACGCCGACAAGTTCGACCACAAGATCTACGGCATCGAGTCGGGTTCGCCTGCTAACCAGAACATCAAGAAGATGATCGAGGCCAAGAGTTATGGCCTGGACGGCTGGACTCTGGTCGAGTCGAGTGAGCAAAGCATGCTCAGCCAGGTGGCGCGCAAGGAAAAGGGCAAAGACTGGATCGTCTTCCTGGCCTGGGAGCCGCACCAGATGAACACCAAGTTCCAGATCAGCTACCTGGACGGCGACAAGGACTACTTTGGCCCCAACTACGGCAGCGCCACGGTCAACACCGTGTCGCGCAAAGGCTATGCAAGCCAGTGCCCGAATGTGGCGCGCTTGTTCAGCCAGCTGGAGTTCACGGTGGACCTGGAGAACAAAGCCATCACCGATGTGCTGGACCAAAAGATCGATGCCAAGGCGGCCGGTATGCGCCAACTCAAAGCCAACCCCAAGATGCTGGAGGCCTGGCTCGCCGGGGTGAAGACCTATGGCGGCGATGATGGCCTGGCGGCGGTCAAGAAGGTGCTGGCTCAGAACTGAGTGTTGGGCTAAGTGCTGTGGCCGTGTGGGAAAAAAAGCATGGCTAGTCGAAAAGTGGCCGGGGCCGCTCTCCGTTGGCTAGCAAAAAACGACCCTTGCAGACTTCGTGCTGAAGCCCTGGGAGTCGCCCCACGATGAAACAAATGCCGCCTCTGCGGGCGCAGGGGCAGCGGTGAAATGACGGGCTTACTTGGTCAGTATCAGCTTGCCTTGCTTGGTGTTGTGCAGGCGGTAGACCGCGCCGTTGTGCATGATCTCCACCGCCTTGTGGCCGCGCAGCAGGTCACGGCTTTCCAGGGCCAGGGTCTTGGTGGCAGCAACCCCGTCCACCAACATGCCTTGGAACGCGCCATTGGCGTTCTCTCCCGATGCGGGATTGAACTGGGGGCGGGCGGCTAGGTTGGCGTACATAGGATGCTCCTGAAAGAATGGTGCTGAACTTGCGATTGGTTAATGATAACCATTCTCAATTAATCCGCAAGTCCCTGTAAAGACTTATTTATCAAGGGGCCTTGGGTTCGGTGATGAAGCCGATCTTCTTGATGCCGCTTTGCTGGGCCGCCGCCATGGCCTGGGCCACGCGTTCGTAGCGCACGTTCTTGTCGCCACGGATATGCAGCTCGGGCTGGGGCTCTTTCACCGCCTCGGCCTGCAGCATGGGTACCAGATCGGTCTCGGCGACCTTGTTTTCATTCCAGTAGTAGTCGCCCTGCGCATCCACGCTCAGGCGGATGGTGGCGGGCTTGGCGTCCTCTACCTGGTTGGTCGCGCGTGGCAGATCCACATTGACCGAATGCTTCATTACCGGAATGGTGATGATGAAGATGATCAACAGCACCAACATCACGTCCACCAGGGGCGTCATGTTGATTTCGTTCATTACCTCATCGGGTTCGTCCTGGGTACCGAAGGCCATGCTCAGTTCCCTTTCTTCATGGGCACGACATTGGCTGCGTTGCCGCTGGCCACACGGGCGCCGGTGACGAAGAAGGCGTGCAGGTCGTGGGCAAAGCTGTTCAGTTTGATCAGGATGGACTTGTTGCCGCGCACCAGGGCGTTGTAGCCCAGCACAGCCGGAATGGCCACGGCCAGGCCCAGGGCGGTCATGATCAGCGCTTCACCAATGGGGCCGGCCACCTTGTCGATGGTCGATTGGCCGGACATGCCGATGCTCAGCAGCGCGTGGTAAATGCCCCAGACCGTGCCGAACAAGCCGATGAATGGCGCGGTGGAACCGACGGACGCCAGGATGGCCAGGCCCGCCTGCAGCTTGGCGGTGAACTCGTCGATGTTGTTGCGCAGGCAGCGCGTGACCCAGTCGCTCACATCCAGGCTGTCATGCAGATGGGCCTTGGTGTTGCGGTGGTGGGCGGTGGCTTCGCGGCCTTCCAGGGCGATTTGCAGAAAGGGGTTGCTCTGGTCATCGCCCAGCTTCTTCAGGCCGGTGGCGAAGTCTTCGCTGTGCCAGAAGTCAGCGGCGCCGCCAGCCAGCTTCTTGAACTTGAAAATGTCCAGGGCCTTGACCAGGATGACGATCCACGAGGTCAGCGACATGGCCAACAAGATGATGGCCACGGTCTTGGTGACAAAGTCGCCCTGGGTCCAGACGTTGGCGATGCCGAATTGCGATTCCATTCAATACTCCAGATAAGAAAAAAACTATTCAAGAACCCAGTTCACGGGCGCGTTGTAGGCCATGGCTGTGGGCACACCGTTGCGCTTGCCCGGCACGTAGCGCCAGGACATCACGGCGGTGTAGGCCGCCTGGTCCAGACGGTCGTAACCGCTGGACTTCAACAAGGTCGCGCTGGTCGGCAAGCCGTCTGCGCCGATCATCACGGTGTAGATGGACGTGCCTTGTTCCCCCAGCCGCTTGCTGATGACGGGATAGCGTGGCTTGGGGTTGTTCAGATAGTTGGCGTCGCTGGACGGCAGCTCCACCTTGGGCGGGGCCGGTGGCGCAGCAGGCGGGGCGGGCGGGGCCACGGCAACCGGCGCCGCGATCGGCGGCGCAGGCGGCTGGGGCGTGGTCACGCCAGTGGGGGCATTGGGGGAGGGTGTGGGGTCGGCAATCGCCAGGGGCTGCGGCGCGGGCGGCAGCACCGGGGCTTTGGTTTTGACCACCGGTTGCTTGACCGGCGTGGGCGGTACCGGTGGTGCGGGCTTGGGCTGGGGCGGCTCGATGAATTCGCTGAGCATTTCCACCGGCACGATGACGTCAACGGCCTTGCGGACCAGGCCGCTTTGCAAGGCCCACAGGGCCACCACGTGGAAAGCCAACACGCTGCTCACGATGACGGCATTGCGGCTGAGGCGCGGGGCGACGGAAGGCAGGGAGGCAGTGCTTTGCATACGTGGGATAGCGCCTGAGAGAGCCTAGGGGGCCAAAGAATGGAAGCGGCGCTGCACGCCGGGGCGGCCCACCAGTTATTTATGAAAGATCCACCAGGCCGAGCCCAGTACCAGGATCAGGCTGCCGCCAAGCGTGCCGAGGAGTTCCATGCCTTGCTCTCCAAAATGGATGTGGCGAGCTGGATGGCTGCGACGGGTTGCGAGGCGCTGCACTGCGCCACGATGTCCCGGGCACAACCTTCGCATTGGCCGCACTGGGTGGCGACACCCAGTTCCAGCTGGATATCGCTAAAGCACATGCCTGCACGCACATGGCGGGCAATATCGCGGTCAGATACTCGTTGGCATACACAGACGATCATGGCGGCAAGCAAATTGGCTGGCGGTGAAAGATGCGTAAGTATAAACACGAATTACTATCATTTGCAACCCATTGATTTTGGCAATCGTTTGGCGAGGGGTGTTTGTGTTCGGTTTATGGGTGGGCCAGGGGACAGACGGGCGATCTGGCTCCATATTCGGGGTACTATTATTTTGATAGCTGCCAGCGTACGTAAATACTGCGATAGAGGCCTGAAAGACCTGTAGGTTGTGTGCTTGGTTTTAAGTGGCACCAGGGTGGATGCGGCACACTGGCATACCCATTGCTTTTTTGAACCATGCCTATCGACATCCCCCCGGCTGCACTGCAGGCCAAAGAACTGGTGGAAAGCTTTCTGCGGACCATCATGGTGCCCGACCCCGAGGGCGCGCGCGCCTTCATTGCGCCCGAGCTGCGCATCCGCTTCACCGGCGGCCGTGCCATGCGCGACCCGGCCGAATGCAGCGCCTTCAACGCCAGCCGTTATGCCTGGGTGAAAAAGAAGTTTGAACAGACCGACGTGGTGGCCGGCGCCACCGAGGCCGAGGCCATCGTCTACAACATCGGCACCCTGTACGGCGCCTGGCCCGACGGCACGGCTTTCGAGGGCAACCGCTATGTAGACCGCTACGTGGTGCGCCGCGGCCTGATCGTGCAGATGGACGTGTGGAACGACAGCGCCGAATGGCTGCTGGTGCGCGCCGGCCTGTGCGAGCCGATATGAGTGCAGACATGAGCACATTCGCCCCTCCCATCCCCGGCAACGGCCGCTTTGCCTACAGCCCCATCATCCGCCGTGCCCGCTACAGCTGGCCGAATGGCGCCAAGCTGGCGGTGTACCTGGGTTTCAACATCGAACACTTTGCGTTTGGCGAAGGCCTGGGCGCCTGCATAGGCCCCAAAACCGCGCAGCCCGATGTGCTGAACTACAGCTGGCGCGAGTACGGAAACCGCGTGGGTGCCTGGCGCTGCCTGGAGCTGTTCGACCAGCTGCAACTGCCCACCGGCGCACTCATCAACACCGCGCTGTACGAGCATTGTCCCGAGCTGGTCCAGGCCTTTGTGGCGCGTGGCGACGAGCTGATCGGCCACGGCTACAGCAATGCCTTCAACCAGGCCAATCTCAGCGAAGAAGACGAGCGCGCACTGCTGGCCGATTGCCGCACGCGCATAGCCAGCCACAGCGGCACGGCGCCCAGCGGCTGGCTGTCGCCCTGGATTGCCGAGAGCCGCAGCACGCCCGATCTGCTGGCCGAGACCGGCTACAGCTACACGCTGAACTGGTGCCATGACGACCAGCCCACCGCCATGGCTACACGCAGTGGCCAGCGCCTGTGGTCCATTCCCTACCCGCAGGAGCTGAACGACATCCCCATGGTCATAGGCCGGCTCATGGACGGCAAGGCCTTTGCCGACATGGTGGTAGACAACTTCGACGAGATGCTGCAGCAGGCCCGCCAGCAACCGCTGGTCATGGGCATTGCGCTGCACCCTTACATCGTCGGCCAACCCTACCGCCTGCGGCACTTGCGCCGCGCGCTGGAGCACATCGCCCGCGCGCGCGATGCCGGCCAGATCTGGATCTGCACACCCGGCCAGATTTGCCAGCACGCCGAGCAGGTGCACGCAGCATGAGCGCCACCCGCAACGCTGCTTCCACCCAGGGCATGGTCACCAGCCCGCACGCGCTGGCTTCGCAAGCCGGGCTGGACGTGCTGGCCGCCGGCGGCAACGCCATCGAGGCCGCTATCACCATCGCCACCAGCCTGGGCGTGGTCTACCCGCATTTTTGCGGCCTGGGTGGCGACGCCTTCATGCTGATCGCCGACAAGGCGGGCCAAGTGCAAACCCTCTCCGGCATAGGCCAGGCGCCGCAGGTTTTGCCCGGCTACAGCGGCGCAATTCCTGTGCGCGGCCCGCAGTCCATGCTGACCACCGCCGCTACGGTGGACCTGCTGGGCCAGGCCTTTGAGATCAGCCGCCAAGCCTGGGGCGGGTCGCTGGGCTGGCAGCGCCTGCTGGTGCCGGCCATAGCCCAGGCGCGCGACGGCTTTGCCATCTCCGAGTCCGAGCGCTTCTGGCTGCAGATGCGTCTGCCCGAGATGGCGGCGCTGCCCGGCGTCGCCGCCCAGTTTCTGTACCAGGGCGCGGTGCCCGCTGCCGGCTTTCTGCGCCAGCAGCCGGCGCTGGCTGCCACGCTGGAAACCCTGGCGGTCCGCGGCCCGCGCGACTTTTATGAAGGCCAACTGGCCGCGCGTATCGCGCAGGGCCTGGCCCAGGCCGGCAGCCCGCTGACGGCTGCCGACCTGGCCCGCACCCGGGCGCGGGTGGAGGCGCCGCTGTCTGTGCCGTATCGGGGCGGCACGCTGCTGGCCCACCGGCCGCCCACCCAGGGCATCACCACGCTGGAGACCATGGGCATCCTGGAGCGTTTCGACCTGGCCCAGATTCCCGAGGGCAGTGCCGACTACTACCACCTGCTGGTCGAGGCCATCAAGCAGGCCTTCATGGACCGCAACCGCCATGTGGCCGACCCCGAACATGCCGATGTGCCCATCGAGCGCCTGCTGTCTCCGGCCCACCTGGACCAGCGCGCCAGCACCATCCGCATGGACCAGGCCTTGCCCTGGCCGCAGCCCTTCCAGACCGGCGACACGGTCTACATCGGCGCGGTAGACCGCTGGGGCCAGGCCGTGTCCATGCTAGCCACCACCTATTTCGACTGGGGTAGCGGCGTGCTGGTGGGCGATACCGGTGTGCTTTGGCACAACCGGGGCGCGGCCTTCTCGCTGGACCCGCAGCACCCGAATGTGCTGGCACCCGGCAAGCGCCCGTTCCACACCCTGAACCCCGGCATGTATCTGCAAAACGGCAAGCCCAGCATCCTGTACGGCACGCAGGGTGCCGACGGCCAGCCGCAGACCCTGGCCGCCATACTTACCCGCATGATCGATTACGGCATGGACCCGCTCAGCGCCCTGGCCCGGCCGCGCTTTCTGCTGGGCAAAACCTTCTCCGACGCGCGCGACTCGCTGAAGCTGGAAGAAGACGTGCCGCCCGAGGTGTTCGCCGAATTGGCCCGGCGTGGCCACGCCCTGAGCCCGGTGGCGCGCCAAAGCCCGCTGATGGGACACCCTGGCGCCATCCGCATCGACCCCGCCAGCGGCCAGATGCGCGGTGCGCACGACCCACGCAGCGACGGGCTGGCTTTGGGTTTGCCCGGTTGATGCTATTTAATTGATAGCTTCCAGTGCAGGTACTATCTGCGCTGGAAGCCTAAAAAGCTTGCAATCCGGTAGGGCCGGGGCGGCAAGGCGCACAATGCCGCCAAGCTTTGCCACACTCACCGCAGGACCGCATGCAACACGTACTCATCATCCACGAGGTTCAGGACTACGCCGCCTGGAAGAAGGTTTTCGACGCCGCTGCCGGTATCCGCTTTGAGGCCGGCGAGCGCAGCTACCAGGTGTTGCGCTATGACACCGACGCGAACAAGATCGTGCACTTCTCCGCCTGGACCTCGCTGGCCCAGGCCCGCGCCTTTTTTGAGTCGTCCCGGCTGGTGCAGATACGCATGGATGCCGGAGTAAAGGCGCCAGAATTCATCTACCTGGAACAGCTGGAAGCGGGTACGCTCTAGGAGTCTGGGCGGCAGAAGGAGCGTCGGCTGCAAAGCGACCGCAGCGGTCCATTTTTATAGAAGCTGCGCTTTCACCGTCTTTTTGCCCAATAGCGGAGCTATTGGGCTGCAAATCCGGCAAAAACTGTCCTCGCTGGGGCCGCTTTTCGCTACGACGCCTTCTGCCGCCCAGACTCCTAGCCCCTGGTGTGTTGGCCGGTGCCAAATCCGTCACTCGGTAGCGTATTTAAGGCCCCCTACGCTGGTTGGTGTAAGCCTCGTCGGGGCTTAGGCGTTAGCCTGTCAGGTACAACAAGAAACAAGGAGCGATATGGACACCAGCCTCTGCCCCGCCAAGACTGACAAGGGCAACCTGGTCATCAAGGACCGGTCCACCAAGATGAAGATTGCGCAGCGCTCGGCGCTGATCCTGTGCGACGGCAAGAAAAGCATCGCCAAGATACTGGCGCAGATCGGCGGCATGGGCCTGTCGGCCGATGATTTTCAGCAGCTGCACGATCTGGGCCTGGTTGAATTCGTGGCCGCTGCACCTTCAGAAAAACCTTCCACCGCGGTCACCAGCGCCAAGCTGCAGGACCTGGGCTCGGCCGAGCGCTACATGCTGGCCTACCAGACGGCGGTGCAGCTCACCAGCGGTCTGGGCCTGAAGGGCTTCATGCTGAACCTGGCGGTGGAGCGGGCCGGGGATCTGGACGCCTTGAAAAGCCTTGCGCCCAAAATCCAGAAGGCCGTGGGCGACGAGGCCTTCCAACCCCTGCGCTATATTTTTGATAACAGCTGAGGCAAGTGCTGTGTGCGCTAGGCCGTTAAAAGCCTGAGTAAAGTATTGGCCACCACCACGGTGGCTTTGCGCAGTTCGTCCAGCGGCACGCGTTCGTCTGCGCGGTGGCCGTTGGCCTCCAGCAATGTCTGCGGGCCGGCCCCGTACATCACGGTGGGAATGCCGGCTTCGCTGTACAGGCGCGCATCGGTATAGAGCGGCACGCCAATCGGCGTTACCGGTTTGCCCATGACCAGGCTGGCCTCCTCGCACAACAGCTCGGCCAGCGCCTGGGCGCCGGGCGCTGGCGCGAACGGCCGGGCCAGCAGGATTTGCCGTATCTCTACCGTGATGCCGGGCAGGGCGCGGCAGGCGTCTTCGATCACGCTGCGCAGCTCGGCCTCTACTGCCTCGGGCACTTCCTCGGGCACGATGCGCCGGTCTATGCGCAGGCTCAGCGTGTCGGCCACTACATTGGTGTTGATGCCGCCGTGGATCAGCCCCACCACCAGGGTCGGGTGGCTGATGCCGGGCGTTTGCGATGGGCGCAGGGCCAGCGCATCGCGGTGGCGGTACAGGGCGGGCAACAGTGTGGCCGCGGCTTCGATGGCGTCAACGCCGGTGTCGGGCCGCGCTGCGTGGGCCGACTTGCCGCGCAGCGTCACTTCCAGGTGCAGGCAGCCGTTGTGGGCCACGATCACATGGTGCGAAAAGGCGGCTGACAGCACGTAGTCGGGTTTGCTCAGGCCCTGGGACAAGAGCCAGCCTGGCCCGGTCATACCGCCGGTTTCTTCGTCATAGGTCAGGTGCAGCTCCACCGTGCCAGCCAGTGGCGTGCCCTGTGCCTGCAGTTGTTTGAGCGCGCGCAGTGCGAAGGCATAGGTGGTGAAGTCGGACTTGGAAACGGCTGCGCCGCGCCCGTAGAGCCAGCCGTCGCGCACCTCACCGCCGTACGGGTCGGTGCTCCAGCCGCCGCCGGGCGGCACCACGTCGCCGTGCGCGTTCAGCGCCACCGTGGGGCCATCGCCAAAGCGGTGCCGCACGATTACATTGCTCACGCTTTGCATGCCTTGTGCGGCGGCAAAGTCGGGCGGTACCGGGTGTATTTCAACCTCGAAGTCCATGGCGGTGAGCAGGCGGGCGGTCAGCTCGGCGTGCGGTGCGCAGTTGCCTGGCGGGTTGTCGGACGGGCATTGCACCAGCTGCGTGAGCGTGCGCACCTGCTCGTCGAAATGGGCGTCGATGTATTGGCGCAGCGTGTCGCGTGCGGAAGATGTCTGGGGCATAGATTAAAAAAGGTTCAAAGGAAGCGGTTGATGTGGAAGGGAGACATGTCGATAGAGGTACGTCCATGCACCACCAGGTCGGTGGTGAGCTTGGCGACGATGGGGGCCAGGGTGTAGCCGTTCGAGCTGACGGCGTTGTAGAAGCCAGGCACACCGGGCACGTCGCCAATGATGGGTGCGCCGTCGATGTTGACGTTCATGCCGGCCCAACAGCGCAGCATGTGCAAACCGCTGACGGCCGGCAGCACCTTGCGCGCGACCCACAGGCTGCCTTCGATGCTGGCGCGTTCGGCGCGGTTCAGCCGCATGCCCTCATTGAAGGCCGCCGTCCAGCCACCGCCGATGATGAGGCCGCCGCTGGCGGCCTGCTTCAGGCTGAGGTGTCGGTCGGCATGGGCGATCAAATGGTCGACCAGGTGCGGCGCGGGCTCGGTCACGATCATCTGCAGCGGCGCGCCCTTGACAGGAATCTTCACGCCCAGCATGTCGCCAATGGTGCTGGACCAGGCGCCGCTGGCGTTGATGATGCGCCCGGCGTGGATGCTGCCGCGCGAGGTCTGCACCACAAAGCCGGCGCCATCACCGGGCTGGCGCGTGATGGACTGCACATTGCAGCCGCGCAGCATGCGTGCGCCAAGTTGTTGTGCCCGGCTGGATACTGCGTAGGTGGCGCGCAGCGGGTTGATCTTCCCCTCCATGGGACACAGCTCAGCGCCCAGCAGGTCCTCCGAGAGGGCGGGGGACAGGCGGCGCAGCTCGGTGCCATCAATCACCTGGGCGTCTATGCCGTAGCTGCGCTCCAGCGCGGCCTTGGCCTCGATGAAGCGCATGCCGGCGGCACTGTCGGCCACCATCAGGCCACCGGTGATCTTGATCTCCAGGTCTTCGGCGCAGTCGGCTTCAATCTCTTGCCACAGGCGCACCGACATCGGCCCCAACGGCAGCGTGGCCGCGGCCGGGCCGCCACCTTCCTGGGCCTTGGCGCCGAAGTCAAAGGACAGCAACTGCACATGCAGGCTGCCGGCATTGGCGCCCGAGGCTTGCAGATTGGTGTCGTCGCGGTCCACCACGGTGACGTTCTGCCCGGCTTGGGCCAGGTAGTAAGCCAGGCAGGAGCCCAACACGCCGGCACCGATGACCAGCACATCCGTGCGCACAGGCGCAAAAACCATGTGCTCCACCGGGCGGGCCAGATTCGGCGTGATGGCGTGCTTGTGGCCACCCCATTCGGGCTTCTCGAAGCCCAGTGCGCCGGCAGGCACCGGTTTGGCCGGGGGACGTGGCGCAAAGTACTGTTCGACCTCTGGCGGGCGCCCCGTCATCTCCCCCACCAGCTTGGCGGCGGTGACTGCGCAATAGCGTCCCTGGCAGCGTCCCATGCCCAGGCGGGTGTTGCGTTTCAGAGCCGCCAGTGTGTCGCGCCCGGCGCGGATTTGCGCGCGCACCGAGCCAAAGCTGATTTCTTCGCAGCGGCACAGCAAGGTGCTGTCGGGCAGGTCTTGCAAGCGTATGGGCGGTGCCTGGTAGAGCGACCACAGTGCCTGCTGGAAGCATTCGGCCTGCTGCAGCCGGTGCTGCGTACCGGCGGGCTCGGTAGCGTGTAAACCCAGCTTGCGCGCCGCAGCCAACCCGGCCAGCGTGCCGCGTGCCTGGGCCACGCGCGCGCCGCCCATGTCGGCGCCGTCACCCACCACGTACACACCGGGCAGGCTGGTGGCGCCGTCCGCCTCGGTCACGGTGGCCAGATAGCCTAGATGGCGGTCGGCCACGCGGTGTGTACAGCCCAGCATGCGGGCCAGTTCGGTGGAGGGAATGAAGCCATAACCCAGGCACAAGGTGTCCACCTCGTAGCGCAGCGCTTTCGAAATCGTGGCCTGGCCCTGTGCATCCAGCGCAGCAGCCTGCACGGCCTGCAACTGGCCCACGCCCTCGGCGGCGACGACGGAGTGGCCCCATAGCAGCGGTACCTTGTGGGCACGCAATTGACGCAAATAGCGCCAGCCGTCGCGCAGCAGGTCGGGTGCGGTGCGTGCTGCCGTCAGCATCTGCCGCCACTGGCGCGGCGTGGGGCGTGGCGCCGATTCCAGCACCGCGACGACATGGGCACCACCGGCCAGCAGCTCGGCGGCCAGCTGCAAATTCAGCGGGCCGTTGCCGGCAACAAGCACGCGCTGGCCCGGCGCCACGCGGTAGGCGCGCGCCAAGGTCTGGGCGGCGCCCGTGGTCATTACGCCCGGTAGCGTCCAGCCGGGGAAGGGCATGGGGCGTTCGTAGGCGCCGGGTGCAATCACCAACTGTTTGCAATGGATCACCGTGGCCTGCCCATGGATCAGGGCGCCCACTTCCTGGGGTGAAAAAGCCGCCCAGACCTGGGCGCTCTGCAGCACGGTGACGCCGGCATCCCGCACCGCCTGTTCCAGCGCCAGGCCTTTGGCAAATTGGCCATCCAACGGCGTGCTGGTTTGCTGCGACGGGGCCAGTGGCTTGTAGAACTGGCCGCCGGACTGCAGGCGCTCGTCCAGCACCAGTACTTCGGCGCCGGCCTGGCGTGCGGCCAGCGCGGCCGACAGGCCGGCCGGCCCGGCACCCACCACCAGCAGGTCTACGTGCCGGGTCGCGGGCTCGCTGCCGGCTTCTGGAGTGAGCGGGCGCAGCGGGTCTTCCGGGGTGCCGGCGGGCATGGACGAGCGAATTTTCTGGCCATCGGCCACTTTGACCAGACAGGCGCGCTGGCTGGCCTGGCCATCTACCGTGACTAGGCAGTCGAAGCAGGCGCCCATGCCGCAGTACATGCCCCGGCGTTCGCCCTCACGGGTGTGGCGCATCTGCCGAATGTTGTTGGCGGCCAGGGCGGCGGCAATGGTTTCGCCCTCCAGGCCCTGGAGGCTCTGGCCGTCGTACCAGAAATGGATGGGGCGCCCGCTGGTGGTGACGGCGGGATGGGTCAGTCGGGTGCTCATGGAATGTGCGGTGCAAAAAATTGCGTTGACGTGTTTGAATGTATACGTATACTACACGTATACAAATACATCGTCATCCCATTTTTCACCAGGACCGGCAATGACAGCATTCCGTGGCACCTATACGGTGCTTATTACCCCCTTGACTGCGGACGGCAAGCACGTCGATGTGCCCGCGTTGAAGAAGTTGGTCAATTGGCAGATTGAGCAGGGCATTCACGGCCTGATCCCTCTGGGCAGCACCGGCGAATTCCTGTCCTTGAACCCCGATGAACGCCAGTTGGTCATCGAGACCTGCGTCAGTACCGCAGCAAAACGCGTGCCCGTGTTGATCGGCACTGGTGCGGAGTGGACCGACGAGTGCGTGCGCCTGAGCCGCGAGGCCGAGGGCATGGGCGCCGACGGCGTGATGATCATTCCGCCGTTCTACAGCAGCCCCACCGACGACGAGTTGTTCGCGCACTACCGCAAGGTGGGCGAGTCCATCGGCATTCCCATCATGCTGTACAACAACCCCGCCACCGCCAATGTGGACCTCAAGCCCGAGTTGGTTGCGCGCCTCTCCCGCATAGACAACTGCTGCTATATCAAGGAGTCCACGCTGGAAGTCACCCGTGTGCGCGACATCATCGAGCTGTGCGGCGACCGCATGACCGTGTTTGCCGGCATCCTGGGTTACGAGTCGTTCTGGCTGGGTGCCCAGGGCTGGGTGGCCGTGTGCTCCAACCTGATCCCCAAGATGTCGGCCCGCCTGTTCGAGCTGGTGGCCGATGAGCGCGACATGCCCGCCGCACTGGCGCTCTACAAACAAATGCTGCCCATCGTGCGCTGGGTCGGCGGCCACCGCTATGTGGCTGCGTCCAAGGATGGCCTTTCGATGATGGGTCTGCCGGTCGGCAAGCCGCGCGCCCCGCGCCTGCCGCTGCCCGAGGCCGATGCCGTGGACCTGCGCCAGGCGCTGGACCGACTGGGGCTGATCGACTCGATACGCGCCTGAATACCGCTACTACTTTCCCCGCTTTCTGTTTGCTGTCTCCACCTACCTTTGAAGGAAATCACCATGAAACTGCTTCCCGCTCTTGGCGCCGCGACGGCTCTTTTCATCTTCGGCTTGGGCACTGCGAGCGCGCAGGCTTGCAAATCCCCGGTGCCGGACTCGGCCCTGGTCAAAAAGGGCACGCTGACCATGTCGGTCAACCCGACCCTGCCGCCCATGCAGTTTGTCGACCAGACCGGTGCACTCAAGGGCATGAGGGTGGAGCTGGGCGAAGCTATCGCCAAGCGCCTGTGCCTCACGCCGGAATACGTGCGCATCGAGTTTTCGGCCATGATCCCGGGCTTGCAGGCCGGCCGCTGGGATGTGATCAACACCGGCATCTTCTACACCGAAGAGCGGGCCAAAATGATGCAGATGCTGCAGTATGAAAACCAGGCCATCAGCATTAGCACCCCCAAGGGCAACCCGCTCAAAATCACCAAACCGGACGACCTGGCGGGCAAAAGCATAGGCGTGGAAATCGGCGGCTTTGAGGAGCGCAAGGCGCGTGAGCTGGACAAGCAGCTGACCGACAAAGGCATGAAGGGCATGACCATCCGCACCTTCGAGAACTTCGCCATGGCCTTCCAGGCCTTGCGTGCCGGTCAGGTCGAAGTGGCGCTATCCATTGACTCCACCGCCACCGAATACCAGAAGCGCGGCGACTTCGACCGTGTACTGAGCGGCCTGTTCCCCACCCCGGTGGCGATCGCGTCGCGCAACAAGGAATTGGCCGACGCCATGGCCAAGGCGCTGAACGAGATGAAGGCCGACGGCAGCTTCCAGAAGCTGTTCGACCAGTACGGCGTGAAGCCGATTGACGGCGCCGTCACCGTCAAAGGCCCCGCAGCCGGCTGAACGCTGGCCTCCACCACACACTGAGCTGCAAGGATAGTCCATGGGTCAAGGCTGGAACTGGTCGGGGTTTGCCGACTATTTGTTCAACCCCTACATATTGAGCGGCGCGCTTACCACGCTCTGGCTGACGCTGGCGGCCATTGCCGGGGGCATGGTTGTGGGGGGCGCCCTGGCCTTGGCCCGGCTGTCCGGCCGTGCGTGGCTGGCCCTGCCGGCCCACTTCTATATCTGGGTGTTCCGCGGCACGCCCTTGCTGGTGCAGCTCATCATCATCTTCACCGGCCTGCCACAGCTGGGGCTGAAGCTGTCGGTGATCGAGTCGGCCCTGCTGGGCCTGATCCTGAACGAGGCCGCCTACCTGGCCGAGATCGTGCGCGGGGGGATCCAGTCGGTGTCGGCCGGGCAGACCGCTGCGGCCAAGGCTATGGGCTTCAGCAACGCGCAGACCATGCGCTACATCGTGGTGCCGCAGGCCATGCGGCTCATCATCCCGACCTTGGGCAACAGCATCAACGGCCTGCTCAAGACCACCTCGGTCACCTCGGTGATCTCCATGGAAGAGCTGCTGCGCCGCACCCAGGTGCTGATACAGGAAAAGTTCATGGTGCTGGAGTTGTTTGCCGTGGCCGCCATCTACTACCTGCTGATGACCACGGTGTGGGACCTGATACAGCGCCGCATCGAACAGCACTACGGACGTGCCTACGGCCATGGCAGCTCTGCCAAGCAGAAGCCCGCCGACACATCGCTTGAACAACGCTAGCCGGAGAAAGCCGCATGGCAACCTACGATCTGATACTGCGCAACGCCGACATCGCCACGGTGGGCGACCGCTACCGTGCCGACATAGGCGTGCGTGACGGCCGCATCTGCGCCATCGCCCAGGGCCTGGAGGGCCATGCCGACCGCGAAATCGACGCGGCCGGCCGCCTGGTCACCCCCGGGGGCGTGGACGGCCACTGCCACTTCGACCAACCTACCAGCGATGGCTCGCGATTTGCCGACGACTTCTACACCGGCACCCGCTCCGCGGCCTGCGGCGGCACCACCACCGTGCTGCCCTTTGCCGCGCAGCAGAAGGGCCATAGCATCCAGGACGCGGTGGACGACTACCACCGCCGCGCCGACCACAAGGCGGTGATCGACTACGCCTTCCATCTCATCGTGGCCGACGCCACCAAGGACGTGACCCAGCGCGAGCTGCCCGCGTTGATCGAGAAGGGCTACACCTCCTTCAAGATCTACATGACCTACGACGACCTCAAGCTGAACGACCGGCAGATCATCGAGGTACTGGCCACGGCACGCAAACACGGCGCCATGACCATGATCCACGCAGAGAACAGCGACTGCATCGCCTGGCTGACCGAGCAACTGCTGGACGCCGGCCTCACCGCGCCGCGCTACCACAGCAGCTCGCGCCCCATGGCGGTGGAGCGCGAGGCCACGCACCGCGCCATCGCCCTGGCCGAGCTGATCGACACGCCCATACTCATCGTCCACGTATCCGGCCGCGAGGCGGTCGAGCAGATCCACTGGGCGCGCGGCCGCGGCCTGCCCATCCATGCCGAAACCTGCCCGCAGTACCTCTTCCTGAGTGCCGACGACCTGGGCATCAACCCCGACGACCCCATGCACGGCGCGCGCTGCATCTGCAGCCCGCCGCCGCGCGACAAGGCCAACCAGCAGTTCATCTGGAACGGCCTGTCCAGCGGCATCTTCACCATCTTTTCATCCGACCACGCACCCTTCAATATGCAGGGCCCGGACGGCAAGCGCGTGGCCGGTGACGACGCCTCTTTCGACCGCATCCCCAACGGCATTCCCGGTGTAGAAACCCGCTTGCCCCTGCTGATGAGCGAGGGCGTGCTGGCCGGCCGCATTGACATCCACCGCTTTGTGGAACTCACCGCCACCAACCCCGCGCGCCTCTACGGCCTGTACCCCAAGAAGGGCACCATCGCCGTGGGCGGCGACGCCGACTTCGTGGTCTGGGACATCTTTCCCGAAGGGCAGGAGATCACCATTCGCAACACCATGCTGCACCACGCTGCCGACTACACACCCTACGAGGGCATGCAGCTGCGCGCCTGGCCCGGCATCACGGTGTCGCGCGGCCGCGTGGTTTGGCAGGACGGCGTGTTCAACGCCGAGGCTGGCTCGGGCCAGTTCCAGCCCTGCCTGCGGCCCCGCGTGCCCAATGAGGGCAACCCGCTGAACAAGTGGCTTTGATCAACTGGTGGTGTCAGGCTAAGGTCTGATACGCTTGCCGCACTTTTTTGTCCATAGACACCCGTATGCCCAGCCTTCCCAGCCCGGCCCAACCCGCCACCATCACGATCGCGCCGCTTGAAGTGCGCTCGGCCAGCCTGGCCGAGCAGGCCTACGACCGGCTGCGCACCATGATCCTCGACCGCCAGATTCCCGCTGGCAGTCCCCTGCAAGAGGCCCACCTGGCGGAGGTGCTGGGCATTTCCCGCACCCCCATGCGCGAGGCTCTGGTGCGGCTGGCGGGCGAGGGCCTGCTGGTGCGGCGCGACGCGCGTTCCTACGCCGTGCGCGCGCTGGGTACCAAGGAATACTTCGACTGCATGCGGGCCCGCGAAGTCATAGAGTGCGAAGCCATCAGCATGGCCGTCAGCAAGATTACCGATGCCCAGATCGATGCCCTGCAGGCCGACATCGAGGCGCTCAACGCCGGTGAGCACAGCGAGGTCGAGCACTGGCATTTCGACGACCGCTTCCATGTGCTGATCGCCACCGCCAGCGGTAACGTAGTCTTCCCCCGCCTGGTGGAAGAGCTGCGCGTGAACGCCCGCCTGTTCCGCCTGCACAGCCCGCTGCACCGCCAGCGCGAGAACCACGACGAGCACGGCGAAATCGTCCAGGCCCTGCGCGACCGCGACGCCCAGCGCGCCAGCGCCTTGATGCGCGAGCATTTGCGCAACCTGCAGGAAGACGTGAAGCGGGCGCTTACCGATTGAGGTGTGGGCTATCGGGCTGCAGTCGGTGCTATTTAATATGTAGCTGTTTGCGCACGTGGATATTGCGCTGGAGGCCTGAAGCGCATGAGGTATTCGATGCCGTAGGTGTTGTGATATTTTTAGTGGATACGCGAATGTGGTTCGTCGATGGCGGGCATCGACTACAACCAAGCATGCCCGACTGCTTTCCAGTCGATGCACAAATACCCAATCTACTGAAGATATGCCACTTGCGACACCCAGTTCAAACGTAAGGCTTGTTTGGCCAGAACCTACCTATCTTCCCGGCTATGTCGCGGCATTGGAGAAGGGGTGGTCGCCCAACAATCTCCGGCCAGAGTTTGCGCAAGAAGAACTCTTGTTGATACAAGCTGACTCCGCTCGTTTTCTCGGCAGTCTCGTCGACCGGGAAGCTAGAGGTGATCCTGTAAAGCTTCCAGATGGAACGACGGTACCTCGTCTGCCCGGGTATAGACGTTGGTTGTGGGATGGCGAGTTTTGCGGCAGCATAGGCCTGCGGTGGTCTTCAGGAAGCAATATATTGCCCGACTATTGCCTTGGCCATATTGGATACAGCGTTGTGCCGTGGAAAAGTGGACGGGGTTACGCAAAAGAGGCGCTCCGCTTACTGTTGCTCGATACGCCCGCTGAGGGGCTGAGTTATGTCGAAATCACCACTAGCCCTGAAAACTTGGCGTCACAGCGGGTGATTCGGGCCAATGGCGGTGTTCTGGTAGAAGCGTTTGTCAAATCACCATGCCTTGGCGGCACACCGGAACTCCGATTCCGCATCGATGTTTGAGACCTGCTGTCGCAAATGTTGTGCGAAGAACCGAGCAAGCGACAAACATTGAACCGATGCGTACGCAAGGTGGTGACAAAGGCAGAATGCTGCCAGGAGCGGCCTTTAGCCGCCATGGGTTTATTTCATTCCTTTTGCTGTGTAACTCAGTGTAGCTGGAGGTGTCGGTCATACTGACACTCCTGCAAAACAAGGGATGCCATGTGGAAGAAATGGGTAGGATGGGCTGCACTGCTGGGTGTATCGCTTGGGGTCTTCGTCGGGCTGGGATTTCACTTTTGCTGGAACAAGTCCGAATGGGCATCGTGGGTTCAAGCCGTTGGCTCGATTGCTGCAATTCTGGCTGCTGCGCGAATTGCCAGTTGGCAGGCCTCTGCAGCTAAACGCGAGTTTGACGCTCGCAGGCAAGATGAGAAGTTGACTAAAGCGTTAACCATCAAATACGTTCTGAGGAGAGCGCGCCTCATTGTCGATAACGCTGAGCGGGTCGCTTTGGGCACCCACCACGCAAAAAACATTGCCGTGGAGCAAGTAGCTTCTATGCAATTGTCCCTTCGAGCAATTCCTGTTTTTGAGATTCCCTCGCCTGAACTGGTCTTTCAGCTTCAAAGAGTTGATCGCGATTTTGATGTACGTCACTGCGATCATCGAGCGAACCGCAACCCGCGTGGAGTTTGGCAAACGTCCGTCGACAGCGCTTGTTAAACGTATTAAAGACAGGATCGCCGATGCTGTCGAGGAATGTGATTTGATCATCAAGAGAAATTCCACCCCAGGCCGTGCTTTGCACTAACCCATCCACTGCCGCTAAAGGTTGGATGTATGGCCGCTTTCGGGCGAAACAACCGGCGGCTTCGGGTCCCGAGGCCGAGATACCCGCTGCACCAACTCAGCCCGTCAGCCGTCCCATCGAGAGAGACAACCTGCGGTTGTGAAATAGCAGAGAGTCAAGTTGTCTTGCGTCAAACGCAATCATGCTATTTTTTCAATAGCTGTCTGTGCACATTCCATCGGCGCTAGCGCGGTATTTCAACCTTCATGCCTTCTATGGTGCAGCTCTTCCCCGTGCGCCGGCACTTGTCGTCTTCGCGCCAGTAGCCACCGTGGCTGACGCAGCCAGTTTGGCAGATCACCCAGTCCGCCGCTGCGTGGTGGGCTGCCAAATCGTCGGCTGCTGCGGGCTCCAGCTGCACCAGGGTTTCGCGCAGCCAGGCCAGTATGGTGTCGCGCAGGATGACGCGGGCGCGCAGGCGTATGACCTGGGCTTGCAGGGCGTGGATCTGCTGCTGGTAGTCCACCACCAGGCTGCTCACACGGGCCTGGGCGCCGGCCAGCATGCGCACCAGGGCGGCGTGCTCGCAGGCCACGTCGGACGGCGGGGCGGCCACCAGCTTCAGCGGCTGGCGTTGCAGTACATGGACGCGGGCTTCCTGGGTCACCATGGTGGTCTCCGTTGTGGGGCGTTGTGGGTCTATGCCATCAAGAGGTGCGGGCAGCCGTCAGTCTGGATGCGGACGCTTCGCAGCAGCACGGCCTGGTTGGCGTAGTGCAGGTTCAGGTCATGCAGTACGGCGACTATGCCCACGCCGCGGCTGTGCGCCCAGCTGCGGGCCAGTTGGGTTCGGGCGCGCTCGCCGCCGACCACGGCCTGGGCTTTCAGGTACATGCTATGGGTACTCATACTCTGCGCGGTATGCGGATGCCGTCGCTCAGCAGCAGCACGCGGCTGCCGTCCATGCCGCGGATGTTGAAGCCCGCATTGCTGTCGCGCCCGGTGTTGCCCGAGGCCAGAGTGAAGCGGGCCGGCGCGCGCTTGACGGCCGTTGTAACGATGGATTGGGCATGTGCAGACAGCATGGAGCCACAGGAAAGGCTGATCAGCCAAGCGATCTCGCGCAAGGCGAAAGGAGAGGAGTGCAGACGACGCGCCACAGTAAAACCTGACAACAGTTGAAAAGGGTCAAGGGCTGGCTGGTGGGCGGTGCAAACAGCGTGGAGTGCGCGCTGGACCGGCGGGGGTGGCTAGCTGGGATGTGAAAGCATTATATGAGAATAGTTCTCATTTGATGTAATTGTTTTGTGTTGTCTTGCGCTTGTAAATGGACAAATTGCTATTGTTTTTATAGCTTTCAGCGGAGGTTTTACGTGCGCTAGAAGGCGATTTGGCTTGGACATTCGGGGCGGCTGCGTCGCCGGCTTGTTTGACCCGACCCCGCACGCACTCGGTGAACAGGTGGGGAGTACATGCACACAGGGTGCTCGCCTTGCATTGACTTCGGGGTAAATGCTGATGGGGTATACGTGAATATCTGTTCGTGTATCAAATATCGATAAATCATTATTAGGTTGATATGGAAAGTTTCCATAACATCCAGTGCCTGCGTCACATTCGCTTACGAAGCGACGAGCAATAAAAATTCTAGGAGACAGGCTCAGTACGAACCTCTGCGGCATATCCGCTCGCTTTCCCTTTGCCTGCGGGCGCCGTGTTTGAACGCGTTGGCGTTTACCGGGATTCAATCCTGATAAACCACTGTGCATATGCTTTTTCATGGGCTTGGCAGCCCAGTAGTTCAAAATAACCCATTTAATCCATAAAACAAGTGTAAATAATGAGAATAATAAAAAAATGGAGGGTTGGTCATTTTATTTTCTGTGTGCTTTTCATATTGGGTTTGGGTATATATATTTTCCTTGAAGAAACTCAGCCCGTGCCCGAAGAAAATTTGGGTGCCCTTGATGCTGGAAGTGTGACTCTGCCTTTAGCAAAACAGGTACCGCAAAATTCCCCATGCATTACGGGAGCAGATGTGACTGCCGGTACTGGATGCCAGCCTGCAGTGGCAGTGCGTGAGCCGTTTCAGAATGAAAAGCCCCCTTCAAATACCGTGGGAATACCCGCGCAATTACGGCTGGCCAGCAAATGCAGAGGGGCAAATGCCGCCGAGATTGAAAAATCTGGTATCGATTGCCGCCAAGAAATTCAAGAGGCAGCGAATACCGTCAAGCAGCTTGAGGAGCGTTTTACCAAGGGAGATGGGCGTTCCGCTAGCGAGCTTGGAAATGAATTGCGGCGAAATATTGCACAAAATGAAGACACGGTAGCAGGTAAAGAATATAAAAATACATTAATTCGGGTTGAGGAGGTTCTATATCAGGCAGCAACCTCGGGTGATAAGGCTGCTGCCATGGCTTATTACTCAAAGGAGCGTGCACCGGTTGAATGATCAATTTTTACAGCATAATTTTAAAGAATTAAAATAACTGGAGACATTTATGAAATTGAAGATAAAAAAATCAAAGATCTATGCTGGCATTGCATTCTTTGTCATTGGGGGCGCATATTCATCGGTCTTACTGGCGGCGCCCACTAATTTTCTTAATAAAGACCAGTTGCTGACAGCGTATGCCCCTGATGGGGATTGGTATAAATCCAATATTCCATTTCTGGATATATCCAATCCTAAAATCCAGGAAATTTACTACTACCGCTGGAATGTACTGAAGTCGCATATGCGCAATGTGGGTAACAAGGAGGTTTTCACGGAATTCCTCAACGCCATGGGTTGGGATCAGGCTCCCAGCAACACGATTCCCGGTGCGGCGGGCTTTCATATCACCGAAGGGCGTTGGCTAAAGGACCGCCGTCCGGTGAATGACTACATCAGCCACTGGTATTCGAATGCGGACCCACGCCAATTCAGCGAGTGGATCAGCGATGCTGCCTACCAGAAATACCTGGTAGATAGCGACAAGAGCTTTGTGGTGAATAACCTGGCCAATATGAAACGGGTTTACAACGCATGGAACGACCACTATGACGCGTCCCGTGGGCTCTATTGGCAGGTGCCGCTGAACGATGCCACCGAATACACCATCGCATCCATTGACGCTAGTGGCGGTAATGACGGTTTTACCGGGGGCGACGCCTTCAGGCCATCCATTAACAGTTATATGTATGCCAATGCGAAGGCGATCAGTAATATCGCTGCACTGGCTTCGGATACTGCTACCGCCAATGATTTTGCCGGTCGTGCATCCGCGATTAAAACGAATTTGCAAAATAGCCTTTGGAATTCGTCCTTCAACCATTTTGTTGACAGATATAAAGTATCCAATCAATACGTTCAAAATTGGAACTTTATCCGCGGTCGGGAATTGGTAGGGTATGCGCCGTGGTATTACGGCCTGCCAGACAACAATGCCACCTTTAATATGGCATGGACGCATTTGATGGATACGTCCAAGTTCTATGGCCAATTTGGCATCAGAACCAACGAACCCAGCTACCAATATTACATGCGGCAATACCGGTACGACGCCGCAACCAAATTGCGCGAGTGCCAGTGGAATGGCCCAAGCTGGCCATTCCAGACAACCCAGTTACTGGGCGGCATGGCCAATCTGCTCAACAATTACACGCAGACCAACGTGTCTCGCAGCGACTACATCAAGGTTTTGAACCAATACACGGTGCAGCATTACAAGAATGGCAAGCCGTATTTGGTGGAAGACTATGACCCGGATGTGGGTGGCCCGATCGTCGATTTGCCGGAGCGCAGCCAACACTACTTCCACTCCGGGTACATTGATCTGGTTATTTCCGGGTTGGTGGGTCTGCGGCCACGCGGCGACGATGTGCTGGAGGTGAACCCCCTGATTCCCACCAGCAGCAGCGACCCGAACTATGTGAGCTACTTTGCTCTTGAAGACGTTGCCTACCATGGCCACTCCCTGACCATTCTGTGGGATGCAGCGGGTACCCGCTACGGCCAAGGTGCCGGCCTGTCCATTTATGTCGATGGCACGCGGGTAGTCGGTCCGGCGGCGCTGGGCAAGAAAACCATCAATATCGCTGCGCCCATCGTGGCCAGCGCGACTGTTGGCGCTCAAAACTATGCGGTGAATGTGTCCGGCAGCGGTTATCCCGCTGCGTCAGCGTCCTTCAGCTATTCCACCGATCCGGCTGGAAAAGCCAATGACGGCCGGATTTGGTACTACCAGGATACGAAGAACCGCTGGTCGTCCTTTTCCTCGGGCAATGCCGTTGACTGGTATGCGGTGGACTTTGGCGCTACCAAGACGGTCTCGTCCGCGAAGCTGTATTTCTTCAGTGATGAGACCGGCCTGAAAGCCCCCACCAGCTACAACCTTCAGTACTGGAATGGCAGCGCGTGGGTCAATATTCCGAACCAGGTCAAGTCGCCTGCGGCGCCGCTGGGGAATACGGTCAACACCGTCAATTTCTCTGCGGTCAATGCGTCTCGCATTCGTGCGGTGTTCAACAATGCGTCGGGCTTCTACACCGGGATGAGCGAGTTTGAAGTCTATGGCAATGGCATTGCCAGTGGCTCCAGGTACCGCATGGTCAACTTCAATAGTGGAAAAGTGTTGGGCATTGCTGACGCGGCAACAACCGACGGTGCGTCAGCGCTGCAGTGGGCCGATAACGGAACGTCTGACCACAACTGGATCATTGAGCTGCAAAGCAGCGGGTTCTACAAGATCCGCAATGTGTTGAGCGGCAAGGTGCTTGGCGTCACCGGCATGTCCACTGGCAACGGCGCCCAGGTCATTCAATGGGCAGACACCGGGACAACGGACCACGAATGGAAGATTGAATCGACAGACAACGGCACCTACAAAATCACCAACCGCAATAGCGGCAAGGTGCTGGCCATAACCAATGCCGCGACAAACGATGGCGCCCTGGCGCTTCAATGGAGTGACGTGGGCTCTCTGGACCAGCGCTGGGCATTGACGATAGACAGCGGGTTGACCTCCAACGCCATTTACAAGGTTGTCAACCGCAACAGTGGCAAGGTTCTGGGTGTCACAGGCATGTCGACAAGCGATGGCGCGCAGGTGGTTCAATGGGCTGACTCAGGTACAGCTGACCACAAATGGCGTGCTCGGCTGCTCAATGACGGTACGTACGCGTTTGTCAACGTCAATAGTTCCAAGGTACTGGGCATAGACCAAATGATGTCTTCCAACGGCACCAAGTCGGTCCAGACCCCTGACTCCGGTATAGCCGGAAATCTCTGGAAAGTAGTGGATGGCGGCAATGGCTACTACAAGCTGGTGAACAAGTTCAGCGGCAAGGTGCTCGGTATTGATAGCATGTTGACGACGGACGGCGCCAACGCTTTGCAATGGTCCGACAACGCAACCAATGACCAACTCTGGACATTTACAGCAACCCAGTAAATGAAGGCTAGAAGCCGCTGTTGCGGCTGTCTACGGGCGTCTGGATCCAGCAGGTGCCATGGATTGTTTGTCCACGAGCGCTGTCCGCTTTGGGGTACTTTTTGTAGCCTGGGATTGCTGCAGTATTGATAGCTACTAGCGTAGGTTCCTCCTGCGCTAGTAGGCTATTTGGCTTGAGATTTTGGGGCGGGTGTGGCGCCGTCAACATCCCCGGCGGGGGATGCCAATGGCGTTTGCAACCCCCAAATGATTTACAAACCGAATCGGTCTCTAGTACAGCAGGAACCTGCGCTGTCAGCTATCAATTTGAGAGTAAACGTTCATCCGGTCGCATGGCCTTGCGCCGTGCAGAGCGTAAACGCCCCGCGCCCGCTACACCAGCAGACTGGGCGACGCCTACGCCAAGGTCGCGCAGCCACACAACGCCATTGCAATCTCCAGCTCATCGCGCAGCAGGCGCAGCACATGGGCCACGCCCACCGCTCCTGCGTTCGCCAGGCCATAGACATAGGGCCGCCCCACCAGCACGGCGCTGGCGCCTAGGGCGATGGCTTTGAGTACATCCGTGCCACGGCGGATGCCGCCGTCTACCAGTACCGGCATGCTGCCGGCTACCGCCTCTACGATGCGTGGCAGCACCTGGGCGGTGGCGGGGGCGGTGTCCAGGGTGCGGCCGCCGTGGTTAGAGACGACCAGGCCGGCCACGCCCAGCCGGACGGCCTGGGCCGCGTCGGCGGGGTGCAGCACGCCTTTGAGCAGCACGGGCAGGCGGGTGTGCGACTGCAGCCAGGCCACGTCGTCCCAGGTGGGCGCCACGTCGCCCAGGCCGCCACACAGGCCGGGGCCGGCGGGCGCGGGGGCCAGGTCGGCCAGGTGCACGGCGCTGATGCCGGGCGGCAGCTGGAAGCCGGCGCGGCGCTCGCGGTCGCGGGCGCCGTGGGCCGGGGCGTCGACGGTCAGCACCAAGGCTTCAAAGCCGGCGTGCTCGGCGCGGCGCACCAGGTCGAGGGTAAAAGCGCGGTCGTGCTGGATATAGAGTTGGAACCATAAAGGGCCTCTGGCGCTTTCAGTACCTGCGGCAGCAGCTATATTTTCCATAGCAATGCTGGACTGGGTGCTGAGCACCATGCCCGCGCCCAGGGCTGCTGCTGCGTACGCTGTGGCCAGTTCGCCATCGGGGTGGGCCATGCGCTGGTAGGCCACGGGAGCCAGCAGGATGGGGTGGGCCAGCTCGCGGCCCAGCAGGGTGGTGCGGGTGTGGCCGCCGGCCAGGTTGTGCAGCACGCGGGGCAGCAGCTGCAGGCTGTCCCAGGCGCTGCGGTTGGCGCGCAAGGTGATTTCGTCTGCCGCGCCGCCGCTGAAGTAGGCCCAGGCATTTGCGTCCAGCACGGTCTGGGCGTGGCGTGCGTGGTCTTCCAGCGTGACCACGCCGGGCGGGATGCTGGCAACGCGCGGGGCGTTCATGTATCAGCCCACATGCGTAGCAGGTTGTGGTACGTGCCGGTCAACGCTGTGGTCTCAGCTGTTTCACCGTGCTGCTGGCGCAGGCGCAGCAGGTTCATGTCCAGGTCGAACAGCAGCTGGCGCTGCTCCTGGTTGCGCACCATGCTCTCCACCCAGAAGAAGCAGGCCAGGCGCGCACCGCGGGTGACGGGCGCCACCTGGTGCACGCTGGTACCGGCATAGACCACCAGGTGGCCGGCGGGCAGCTTGACGGACTGCGGGCCGGCGGCATCCTGCACCAGCAGCTCGCCGCCGTCGTAGTCGGCCGGGTCGCTGAGGAACAGGGTGCAGGAGATGTCGGTGCGCACGCGCAGGCCGGTGTCGGGTGCAAAGCGCACGGCGTTGTCTACGTGCGGGCCATAGAAGTTACTGCTGCCCTGGTAGCGGTTGATGCGCGGGGTGAACACGCGTTTGGGCAGGGTGGCCGAGAAGAAGGTGGGGTTGCGGTCCAGCCCGCGCAGCACCAGGGCGCGGATCTGGCTGGCGGCGTCGCAGTCGTGCGGTAGCTGCTCGTTGTTCTTGACCTCGCGGGCCTGGCTGCCGGCACTGTCGCGGCCATCGGCCCAGGGAGCGTGGTCCAGCAGTTGGCGGGCGTGCAGCACTTCTTCGGGGCTGAGGATGTCGGGTAGATGGAGCAGCATGGGGGAATTGTCGTAGCTCGTGAAAAAGCCGCCCGAGAATACGTTCCCAGGGCGGCTTGGCTGGTTTGCCGTGGCTTAGAACTTGACGGTCAGCGTGGTTTGGAAGATGCGGCCGGCGCCAGGCACGTAGTGGCCGCGGTACAAGGCGTCAGCGTACAGCTTGTTGGCCACGTTGGTCAGGTTGGCCTTGAGGGTCATGCTGTCGTTGATGGCGTATTCGGCCATCAGGTCGGCGGTCATGAAGCCGGGGGCTTCCCAGGCGGGGGCGGTCACGTCAGCGGGCGCTTGCTTGCTGCGGAAGTTGATACCTACACCGGCGCGCAGGGCGGGGGTGAACTGGTAGGTATTCCACACCGTGCCGCTGTGCTTGGGGCTCAGGCCGGGGCGGTCGCCCACGCGGTTACCCACGGTGGTGGCGGTAGAGGCCGCAATGTCCACACGGGCCACGGGCATCCACATGTAGGAGCCGTAGATTTCCCACGCGGTGGTCAGGCGGCCAGTGACGTCCAGCTCGAAGCCGGCTGTGTGGCGCTTGCCCGATAGCAGCAGGCGGTCTGCCGCGGTGTCCGGGTCGGTGTTGCGCTCGTTGAACTTGGTCGAGCGGAACAGCGCCAGGCGCGTGGTGAAGCGCTTGTCGGCCGAGTCCAGCTTGGCACCGACTTCGATGTTTTCGCTGCGCTCGGGGTCGGTGTTGGCGCTTTGCGCGTTGTACGAGTAGGTGTCACCCGAAGTGTTGAACGAGGTGCCCCAGGAGAAGTGGTACGAGTCCAGCACATTGGGCTGGTACAGCACGCCAGCGCGCTTGCTGATGGCGGAGATGCTCTGCTTGTAGCTGGCAGTGCCTGCACCGGTGGTGACGCTGTAGGTATCGTACGTGCCATCCATGCTGTCGTAGCGCAGCCCTGCCAGCACCTTCCAGGTGGGCGTGATTTGCACCATGTCTTGGGCGTAGATGCCGTAGGTGTTGTTCACGAAGCCGCTGGATTGGCGAATGGTGCGCACCGATTCGTCGATGGCAGCGCCGTCATTGGGTGTGCCTGCCAGTGTGTTGGGCTTGGTGGGGACCACTCCGCCTTGTGCGGCGGTGAGTGCGGAGAAGGCGATCTTTTCCTCACGCGAATAGTCCACGCCGGCCAGCACCGCGTGGCCCAGGCCCCAGGCGTCGAACTTGCTGCTCAGGTCGCTTTGCAGGTTCAGCGTTTCCAGGTTCTGGATTTTCAGCTGGGTGCCACGGGTGAATACGGTGCTGTCGCTGAAGTTGCCCAGGTCCACAGCCTGGCCACCAGGTTGCACATTGGCAGCAGCAAAGCGCACCGTACCAGCGCGCTGGTTGCGGGTGAAACGGCCTTTGCGGAACGAGGTCTTCAGCTCGGTGTCCGGGGTGAAGCGGTGGGTGTGGCTGATGGTGCCGACATTGGCCGAGCCTGCGTTTTCATCGCTGGACATGCCGAAGTAGGCGCTGGGGTCCAGGCTGGTGATCAGGGTGTTGGCGGCGCTGGTATCGCTGGCGTGGGCCTTGATCCATGGGATGCCGTAGTTCATGCCGTTGCGGTTGTCCAGCGCATACAGGCTGACCGAGAACTCGTCCATCGAGCCAATGCCGAAGCGGTAGTTGGCGGCCAGACCATTCTTGTCGATGCTGCTGCCGGCGCCGTTGTTGTCGGCCTTGGTGTACATGGCGTTGATGCGCAGCGCGGCATCGTCGGCGGTCTGGATGTTGAAGTCGCCGGTGACGCGGCGGAAGTCGTGGTTGCCCAGGGTGGTGGCTACTTCGGACTCGTTTTTCAGCAGGCCTTGCTTGCTGACCTGGTTGACCGCGCCGCCGGTGGAGCCACGGCCGAACAGCATGGACGCGGAGCCGCGCAGCAGCTCGATGCGGTCGTTGTTGAAGGTGTCGCGGTCGTAGAAGGCCGGGTCACGGATGCCGTCCAGGAAGATGTCGCCGGTGGACGCCAGCGAGAAGCCACGCAGGCGGATGTCTTCCTCGCCACCTTCGGCGGCCTGGAAGGTCACGCCGGCGGTGTTGTGCAGCACTTCCTTCAGGGTGTTGAGGTTGCGGTCAACGATCAGCTTTTCGGTCACCACGGTGATGGACTGCGGAATGTCGCGCAGTGCCTGCTGGCCCTTGCCGATGGTGGTGGTGGTGGCGCGGATGGCGTCCTTGCCCTCGGCCTGTTCCTTGACGACCACGGGGGCCAGGGACTTGGTGGCTTCTGCCTGCTGGGCTGCGGCGCTCAAGGAGCCGGCCAGCAGCATGGCGCCCAAGGGCAGCGCGGCATACGGAGTGGTGTGGGTTGCTGCGGTTTTAATAGCTGCTGGCGCAGATACTACCTGCGCTGGAGTGCTTTTTTTCTTGGAGGTTTTGTGTCGGGACATGGTAGTCAGCCTGAGAATAGAAAAGCTAAAACAATGGCTGGCTACCGCAGAAAAACGGCCCACAAAGGGCCGTACGGATTGGCTGGCTACGAGGAAGGAACTGTGATGAATTGTAAATTAATGCGAATCATTCTTGTTATTTTTACTCAAAAAATAGGAATAAACAGGGTTTTGGGGCCTTGGAGCACGTTGCATGCTTGCAACATCTGAGGCATGGCGATGTGCCGTGCTTTTTTACAAGAAATAGGCCGCTTACGCACATATCGTCTGCGCCAGTAGCTATCTATTTAATAGTGGCGGCCCGGGCTGGCATGGGCCTGTTTGTTAGGCCGTTACGGCCAGCCACTTGCCGTGGTTGTCCCAGTGCACCTTGTCCAGGTGGCGCTCTAGCGCGTGGTGGTCCTGCATGCCACGCACATCGCCTTGCGCGCCGCTGGCCAGCCAGTCAGCGCCCAGCGTGGCCAGGGCGCCGGCTTCGGGCAGGGGCTGCTGGCTGGGGGCTTCACCCTGGGCCGACCACCAGGCCAGTTGATCGGCACGGGTGGCGCTGATGACGAAGCGGTCGGCGGCCTGCGGGCCGCTGCCGGGCACATAGGCCACGTCGCCCGCATAGCCGCCCAGGGCCAGCGCGGGCGGCAAGGGCACGCTGCGCAGGCCCGAGCCATCCAGCAGCGCCAGCAGCGGTGCACTGCGGCGGGCTTGCAGGTCGGTGTGCTCGGCTTGCATGGCCACGGCGATGGTGCCGTCGGGCGCGCGGGCCAGGTGGCGCAGACTGAGATATGGGTCGTCTACCCGCCAGGCTTGGCGCTGGGTGCCGGTCTTGGCGTCCAGCCGGGCAATCGACGAATCCATGCGGCCGATATTGAGCTTGGTGCGGCCGGTTTCCGGCAGGCTGAGCAGGCCACCATTGGCGACCAGCAGGCTGCCGTCGGGCTCTACCAGCACCATGTGCGGATCGAGCCCGCCGCTGGGGAATTCGGCCCGCTTTTCCAGGCTCAACGGGTCGCGTACGGCGATCATGCCGGCGCCAGTGTCGGTATTGGTTTCGGTGGTGTAGAGCGCGCTGCCGTCCAGCGCATAGCTGGCGTGGCCGCAGAGCACGCGGTCGTCTTCGATGTCATGCCAATGCACGGCGCGGGCGGTGCGGGTGTCGAAGCGCAGCAGGTACTCGCCCGGGCGGCGGGCCACGGCCAGGGCGTGCGTGGGTTGGCCCAGGGCGCTGTGCTGCACCAGCACCTCGTGGGCGCGCTTGGGCAGGGCCACGCCGCGCGGGTTGCTGCCCAGCTGCCAGACGCCGGCCCAGGCCTGGTTGTCGTCGCCGCTGGTCCAGGCGGTCAGCAGGCCGGGGCGGGCTGCGCTGGAGGCATGCAGAGGCAGAGCCGACGTGGTTGCGGCTGTGGCGGCGGCGAAGGCCAGCCAGTCGCGGCGGCGCAGGGTGTAGGGCTGGGTCACCGTCTTAATCACCGTCCGACTCCGAGAATCCGACCATGGTTTTCAGCTCGGGGGCGATCTTGTCTTCCATCAGCTGCTTGGTCTTGGCCAGGGCTTGCATGGCGGCGGTAACGCTTGCCACATGGCGGGGATCTGCCGCCTGTATGCGGGTGTTGAGCTCTGCGACAGCCGTTTCCAGCTGGGCCGACAGGGCCAGTTGGTTGTCGCCGGCCAGATAGCCGTTCAGGCTGCCTTGTTCCTGGGCGCGGCCGGTGCCAACCAGGAAGTGCTGCAAGCTAGTCCAGGTGGCCTGCCAGGCGGCGCGGGTGTTGCCGCTGGTGGCGCGTGGCCAGTCGCTGGCGCGGCCGCTGCGTGCGGGTTTGCCCATCTTCTTCCAGCGCAGCTGCTCGAAGCCGCCCACGGCTTGGCTGAACCATTCGTGGAATACGGTGAGGGCGGTCTCTGGCGTCCAGTTCTGCTGCGCCATGGCCTGGAAGTCGGCCAGCACGGCCTGGGCTTCGGTCGCGCAGGCTTCGGCCAACTGGGCTGCGTAGTAGCACTGGGCGGCGTCCGGGGCACGCTGCCACAGCAGCCATTCCAGCGCCGGCAAGCCTTTGGCTGGCGCGCCGAGTTGCTCCAGCGCAGCAGCGTCTGCGGGCGGGGTTTGCACGGCGGCTGTCACCATGGCTGGGCGGGTAGGCCAGAAGTCCACGCTGCGGGCGCTGCGCCGCTCCAGCAGCGGACCGACGGACACGGCCGACAGCCGCTCCCAGTCCAGCATGGCGGCGCGCCAGGCATCGCGTGCGGGCTGCAGGCTGCAGCCGTCAGCGAGCCGGTCGCGCAACACGGCGGTGGAGTGGGCAAAAGCTTGCGCAGCGGGCACAAAGTGCAGCTGCAAGCCGTTGCGTACCAAGTCGGACGGGGTATAGGCCGGGCTGGCGATGCGCGCGGGCAGGGTGGCGGCACCCGCAGCATGGCATAGCGCGCTCAGGCCCAGGCTTAGGTTCAGGGTAAGCCAGCTTCGGCGGTCGATCAGAGCTGTCACAGCTTGGCTTTCTTTAGAACACGTTCTTAAAGGGAGTTGACGAACTTCACCAGCGCATCGCGGTCGGCTTTGGGCATTTTCAGCACCTGCTGGCGGGACGCCTCTGCCTCGCCACCATGCCACAGAATGGCCTCCATGGTGTTGCGGGCCCGGCCGTCATGCAGCTGGAAGCTGTGCTCGTTCACATCGGGCACCAGGCCCAGCCCCCACAGCGGTGCGGTCCGCCATTGCTGGCCATTGGCCAGGCCGTCCGGGCGGCCATCGGCCAGGCCGGAGCCCATGTCGTGCAGCAGCAGGTCGGTATAGGGGTAGATCTTTTGCCCGCTGAGCGACGGGAAGGGAGATGTGCCGGTGGTATATGCGGGCCGGTGGCAGGCCGCGCATTGCGCCTGGGCAAACAGGGCCTGGCCCCGGCGCACGTCCAGGTCATTGAAGTTGCGCCGGGCCGGTACCGCCAGCGTGGCTTCGTACAGGATGACTTTGGCGAGCAGGGCGTTGTCTATCTCCGGACCGCCATCCTTGCCGCCACGTGGGGCAGCCAGGCAGGACTTCTGCTTGGGTGTGCAGTTCTCATGCGGGAAGTGCTCCGAGGTGATGCCGATGTCGCCATTGAAGGCGGCGGCGGTCTGGTGCGCCAGCGAGCCAGTGTTGGCCTTCCAGCCAAAGCGGCCCAGCACTTCCTTGCCGGCAACGGGGTCGAACACGCGGTTGGCCTGGCCCTTGATGGCGTCGGTGCGGCTGCTCTGCTGCTGCACATTGGCCAGCACGTCGGCCTCGGCAATCGCGTCCAGCAGGCCTACACCCGGCATTTGCTGGGCCAGGCGCGGGCTGACCATGGTGTGGGTCTGCATGGGGCCGTAGCCCAGGTGGGTAAAGCTGTAGTGGGGCTGGCGCAGGCTGTAGCCGGTGCCGTCGGCAAACTGGCCGGGCAGCTCGGTGTAGCGGATGCGGACCTTGCCCTCGGGCTTCACGTCTTGCACCGCCAGGTTGGTGAATTGGTCGCCGTACGTGGGTTCGGGAAAGGGCTTGCCATCTGGGCCCATCACCGATAAGCGGAACAGCAAGGCAATGGGCTGCTCGCTGGCCAGCCCGTTTTTAAAGGTATTCGGTGGCGCGCCGCGTCCGTCCTGGGTATGGCAGCCGCCACAGGAGCGGGCCAGGAACAGCGGGCCCAGGCCGTCGCGGGCGGCGGTGGAGGAGGGGGCTTCCACCCAGTTGCGCCGGAAGAAGGAGTTGCCGATGGCAAATGCCGTGCGGCCTTCTTCGTCCAGATTGGCGGCGGGGAAGGAGAAGGCATTCAGTCCCACTTCAAATACCGTGGTGTCGCCGCCAGGTTTTTCTTCGGAGGGGTCGGGCTCGGAGGTGGACACCGCCAGGGCCAGCCAGCTGACGCTGGCCCCGGCGAATGCCAGCGCCAGCAGGCGCAGGGTCTGCTGGCTGGCGAAAGTGGGCATATGCTTACTTGTCCTTGGGCTCGGAAATGCTCAGCTTGTTGATGCCCACGACCTTGGCTGCATCCACAAAGTCCTTGCTTTGCAGCTTCAAGGATTCGACCACGGCCTGCAGGCGTTTGCGGCCCTCTGGGTCCACGATCTCGCGGTCAAACGGAGGGTGGATGTCTTCGGCAGCCTTGACCGTTGCGGCGACATGGCTGCTGGTGCGTTCGGCCACGCCGGCGTCCTTGGCGGCAACCAGATCGCGCAGCGAGGCGCCTTGCAGCACGCTGCCGTCGGCACGCTTGAAGCGGCCCAGCCAGACGTTTTCAATGCCGGTGGCATTGGCTACGACGTCGCGGTGGGTGTTGTCGGAGAAGCAGGAGTGTTCGTCCTCCTGGTTCTTGGAGGCCAGAGCCACCTCGATGCGTTCACCCGCCAGTTCACCACGCGACAGCGAACCTACGCCAACCAGCATATTGCGCAGCGCGTTGGTGCCGGACTTCTCAAACTTGGCGCGGTAGTTCTTCGCGTCCGGTGCCCAGGCCTTGACCATGTCGCCCAGATCGTTGACCAGCAGCTCCGTAATCACCTTCAGGTATTCGCGGCGGCGGTTGGCGTTGGGTGTCTTGCCGTCCACAAAGTCTTCGAACGATCGGTCGCCCGGGCCGGTTTCGCTCAAGTCCTGGCCCCACAGCAGGAACTCAATGGCATGCCAGCCGGTGGCAATGTTCTCTTCGCCGCCACGTTCGTTCAGAGCGGACAGGCTCTTGGCGTTGATCTTGACTTTGGGGTTGTTGATGATGCCGGATTTGGGCTTGCCCACCACATAGTCCACATAGGCCTCGTCCATGGGCCAGGCGTTGATGCGGCCTTCGGGACCGTTCTTGTCGTCAATCGGGCCGGCGTAAAAGCGGAAGGCTTCGGTCTGGCCGTAGAACTCGCGGGCGGCCAGCCAGGCTTTGCGGGCTTTGGCCAGGCCGTCTGCGCTGGGGTTGGCGACGAACTCCGCAATTGCGGTGTGCATAGCCTGGGCTGTGGTGAGGGTGTCTTCGTAGCTGGCGTGTACCAGGCGGCCATAGTGCGCAGCCACGGTTGCGGAGCTGACGGCGACCGTCGTTTGGGCAGCAGGCTGCTCGGTCGTCTGGGCATGTGCGGCAAAGGCCGTCAGGAGCGCGGCGCTCAGCAAGAGAGATTTCACAGCAAGAGTCCTTGGAATGCAGGCCGTGAACAGCAAGACTTTTGCAATTGACACAACCTTTTTGGCTGTGAATTGTAATGCGACTGATTCTTGATATTGTTTGTATATAGGATGTAAAAAAGCCTGGAACCACTAGCCGTGGTGCCAGGCTTTTGTACTAGGACGGTTGTGTTTAACCGTCTAGATTGATTTTGTCTGTCAGCTCCTGCAGCACGGTCGCGGCGCGGTCGTTTTCTACCTGGCAGGTGCCGGCTGCATGGTGGCCGCCGCCGCCGTACTGCAGCATCAGCTCACCCACATTGGTCTTGCTGCTGCGGTCCAGGATGGACTTGCCGGTGGCGAATACCGTGTTTTGCTTCTGCACGCCCCACATTACGTGGATGGAGATATTGGTTTGCGGGAACAGCGCATAGACCATGAAGCGGTTGGTGGCCCAGATGGTTTCTTCATGGCGCAGGTCCAGCACCACCAGGTTTTTGTGCACGGTGGCGCAGCGCTCGATCTGGGCCTTGGCCTTGGTGGCGTGTTCCTGGTAGACCTCGACACGCTCTTTCACGTCTGGCAGCTTCAGGATGTCGTCGATGCCGTGGTTGCGGCAGTACTGGATCAGATCCATCATCAGCGCGTAGTTGCTGATGCGGAATTCGCGGAAGCGCCCCAGGCCGGTACGTGCGTCCATCAGGTAATTGAGCAGCACCCAGCCGGTGGGGTGGATGATTTCATCGCGAACATATTGGGCCGAGTCGGCCTTGTCCACGGCATCCATCATGTCGGCGGTGATGTTCGGGAAGGCCTTGGCGCCGCCGTAATAGTCATACACCACGCGGGCCGCCGACGGGGCCTTGGCGTCGATGATGTGGTTCTTTAGCCCGCTTTGGTTGCGTATGGTTTCCGACAGGTGGTGGTCAAACGCCAGATGGGCACCGGCCACGTAGGGCAGGTTGGTGGTGATGTCACGGGAGGTGATATCCACTTTGCCGTCTTGCATGTCCTTGGGATGGACGAATTTGATTTCATCCACCATGTCCAGTTCGTTCAGCAGCACGGCGCATACCAGGCCATCAAAGTCACTGCGCGTGACCAAGCGGAATTTTTCTGTGCCCATGGAATCCATCCTTTATAAAGAAGACGCAAACGATCACGTAAAGCGTCTTGATTATGCTTCCACGGCGTTGGGCGATAGGGCCTAAAACCTGCTTGGCAAAAGAATGTTTTTGTCTACGTTGCCGATCTGGGTATGGCCACAAAAAGCCATGGTGACGTCCAGTTCCTTGTGCAGGATTTCCAGGCATTTGGTGACCCCGGCTTCGCCCATTGCACCTAGCCCGTATAGAAAGCTGCGGCCTATCATCGTGCCGCGTGCGCCGAGTGCCCAGGCCTTCAGTACGTCCTGGCCCGAGCGGATGCCACTGTCCATCCAGACCTCGATGTTAGAACCCACCGCGTCGGCAATGGCTGGCAAGGCTTCGATCGCACTGGGGGCGCCGTCCAGCTGCCGCCCGCCGTGGTTGGATACCACTAGGGCGTCGGCGCCGCTGTTTGCCGCCAGCTGTGCATCTTCCAGGTCCATGATGCCTTTCAGGATGAGCTTGCCGCCCCAGCGCTGCTTGATCCATTCCACGTCGTTCCAATCCAGCTGGGGGTCGAACTGCTCTTTGGTCCAGGCGCTGAGGGACGACATGTCACTCACATTCTTGGCGTGGCCGACCAGGTTGCCGAAAGTGTGGCGGCGCGTGCCCGCCATGCCCAGGCACCAGCGCGGCTTGGTCATGAGGTTCAGGATGTTTCTCAGCGTCGGCTTGGGCGGTGCGGTCATGCCGTTCTTCAAGTCCTTGTGGCGTTGGCCCAGCACCTGCAGGTCCAGCGTGAGCACCAGTGCCGAGCAGCCTGCGGCCTTGGCGCGGTCCATCAAGGCCTCCATAAAGGCGCGGTCGCGCATCCAGTAGAGCTGGAACCAGAATGGCACCTTGGTATGGGCCGCAATATCTTCCAGCGAGCAGATACTCATGGTGGACAGCGTGAAGGGAATGCCGAACTTCTCCGCAGCCCGGGCCGCCAGGATTTCTCCATCGGCGTGCTGCATGCCGGTCAGGCCGGTGGGCGCAATCGCAACGGGCATGGCGGCGTCTTGCCCCACCATCTTCACCCGTGTGCTGCGATTGGCCATGTTGACGGCGACTCGCTGGCGCAGCTTGATCTTTTGAAAATCCTCGGAATTTGCGCGATAGGTGCTTTCGGTCCACGAGCCGGAGTCGGCGTAGTCGTAGAACATGCGGGGTACACGCTTTTGCGCCAGAACGCGCAGATCTTCGATATTGGTAATGACGTTGGGCACACGGTTCTCCTGAATGCCTTGGATGCTAGCGGGCTTGACCGTGGTGCGGGCTGAAGAAATTTTGGAGTTCACCGCATTTTTCTCACGCGGCCTACTTTGATGCCGGATTCCGTTGTAGAATGCAAGGCTGCGCGGCTGTAGCTCAGTTGGATAGAGTACTTGGCTACGAACCAAGGGGTCGTGGGTTCAATTCCTGCCAGCCGCACCAAAATGTAAAAACCCGCAAGTGTTGAGCTTGCGGGTTTTTTTACGCCTATTTTCAGATTTTGATTAAGCGGGCGTCAATTCGTTGTAGAATACAAGGCTTAGCGGCTGTAGCTCAGTTGGATAGAGTACTTGGCTACGAACCAAGGGGTCGTGGGTTCAATTCCTGCCAGCCGCACCAAACGTATAAGCCCGCAATCGTAAGATTGCGGGCTTTTTACATTGTGCTGTGAGGTGCCAATATCCATGAGCAAAGCGTTTACACGCGAAAGCGATGCGGAAGATGAAGACGTTGACGTCTCTCCTACGGCAGCCTTGCCCTCCGGCAGCAAGAACTACATGACGCCCGAGGGTTGCGCCCGTTTGCGCGCCGAATTCAATACCTTGATGGAAGTTGAGCGCCCGAAGATCGTGGATGTGGTCTATTGGGCTGCCAGCAACGGCGACCGCTCGGAAAACGGTGACTACCTGTACGGCAAAAAGCGCCTGCGGGAAATTGACCGACGCATTCGTTTCTTGACCAAGCGCCTGGAAATTGCGGAAGTGGTGGACCCATCGGTTCATTTCGGTAGTGATCAGGTATTTTTTGGTGCCACGGTGGCGTACGAAGACGCCTCGGGCCAGCAACGCACGGTGACCATACGTGGCATAGATGAGGCCGATACCTCCCAGGGCCAAGTCAGCTGGGTGTCGCCGATCGCGCGGGCGCTGTTGAAAGCCCGGGTGGGCGATGTCGTGCGTTTGCAGTCGCCCGTAGGTATGCAGGACATCGAGGTACTGCGTGTGGACTACCCTGCGCCAGGAGCGGCGGCCTAGCAGCAGGTTAGCCTTAGGATGCCGGTGTGATGCGCTGAGCCCGGATCACCGAGGGTGTGCGCTGTACGTGGCGCAGCGCTACCTCCAGATGGGCCTGGTCGCGCACAGAGATCACGAAGCGCAGGTCGTTTGCGCCATGCGCTTCTTCCTGGCCCATGTCGACCTGGGTGATGTCCACCTCGGCAACGGCCAGCGCGGCCGCGACCTTGGCCAGCACGCCTTTTCCGCTGGTGACGGTGACAACGATGCCGGTTTCGAACTGCCGCATCGGCTCATCCGCCCAGTCCACGGCAATAAACCGTTCACTATCTTTGTACTGCAGGCGTTTGGCAACAGCGCAATTGGCGGTATGCACCGCCAAACCTTCTCCGCGCCCTAGGTAGCCGACGATGGCGTCTCCTGGAATGGGGCGGCAGCAGCGTGCAAACTGCACCGAGGTGTTCTCGCTACCGTCCAGTATGACCGCGCCCTGTGAGACAGTCTCATGCGCCATATAGCGCTCACGTGACAGCAGCAACGCGTCAGGTTTCTCCCCCTTTTCCGCCAGCAAGTGCACCAGTCGTTTGGCGACGATGCTGGCAACCCGTTTGCCCAGGCTGATGTCGGTCAGCAGCTCAATCCGGCTACGGTTGCCGGTGAAGCGCAGCAGCTTGTCCCAGATGGGTTGCTGTTCTGGGGTGGACTCGGGTAATCGTTCCAGACCTTCGGCGCGCAGGGCTTGTGTGAGCAGTTTTTCGCCCATGCTTTCAGACTCGGTCTGCGCCATGCTTTTCAGGTGGTGGCGGATCTTGGAGCGGGCCCTGCCAGTCCGCACAAAGCCTAGCCATGCCGGATTCGGGGCGGAGACCGAGGCGGTGATGATTTCGATGATGTCGCCGTTGCGCAGCTCGGTGCGCAACGGTACCTGCTCCCCATTGATTTTGGCGGCAACCGTGCGGTCACCCACATTGCTGTGGATGGCGTAGGCAAAGTCCACCACGGTCGCGCCGCGCGGCATGGCCATGATCTGGCTTTTAGGCGTGAAGACATACACGGCGTCGGGGAACAGGTCCACCTTGACGTGGTCCCAGAACTCCGCCGCATCGCGGGTTTCATCCTGGATGTCGAGCAGGGATTGCAGCCATTTGGTGCCAAGGCGCTCGGCTGTGGCGCTGTCGGCATCGTTGGTTTTGTAGAGCCAGTGGGCGGCCACGCCGGATTCCGCAACCAGGTGCATGGCCTCTGTGCGCATTTGGAATTCCACGTTTACACCCGACGGCCCTACCAGCGTGGTATGCAGGGATTGATAGCCGTTGAGCTTGGCAATCGCGATATGGTCCTTGAATTTGCCTGGCACCGGCTTATACAGTTGGTGCAGCACGCCCAGTGCGGTGTAGCAGTCGGTGACGCTGGAGACGATGACCCGGAATCCGTAAATGTCCGTTACCTGGGCAAAGGTGAGGTGCTTGTCGGCCATCTTTTGGTAGATGGAATACAGGGTTTTTTCGCGTCCAGCGATGCGCACCTGCATGCCTGTTTGCGCAAAGGTGTTTTCGACCTCTTGCTGTACTTTTTGCACCAAGTCGCGTCGGCGGTTGCGTGCCTTGGTCACGGCCTTGGCCAAAATGGCATAGCGCCAGGGGCGCAGGTGGCGAAACGACAGGTCTTGCAGTTCGCGGTAGGTCTGGTTGAGCCCCAGGCGGTGGGCGATAGGGGCGTAGATTTCCAGGGTTTCGGAGGCGATGCGTCCCCATTTCGACCGGGGCATGTCGCCCATGGTGCGCATATTGTGGGTTCGATCGGCTAGCTTGATCAGTATCACCCGGACGTCGCGGGCCATGGCCAGCAGCATCTTTCGGAATGATTCGGCCTGGTTTTCTTCGCGTGTGTTGAATTGCAGTTTGTCCAGCTTGGTCAAGCCATCGACCAGCTCGGCAACCGGTGCGCCAAAACGTTCGATCAGTTCCGATTTGGTCGTGCCGCAGTCTTCCATGGCGTCATGCAGCAATGCCGCCATCAGCGCCTGCGCGTCGAGCTTCCAGGCCGCGCACTGTGCCGCAACCGCAATCGGGTGCGTGATATAGGGCTCACCACTGTTACGCAATTGGCCCAGATGGGCTTCGTCGGCAAAGCGGTAGGCTTGCCGTACCTGCTCCACACTGGCGCTATCCAGGTAGTCCAGACTGGCCGTCAGGGCTGCGAAGCTGGCCGCCGCTGCGTTGGCTGCAGCTGGGCTGGCGCCGTGTCCGCCTTTGTGGGGGGGCTGGGGCGGGGCTGTGCTGCTGGCAGGTAAAGGCGTGTCACTCATGTTGCAAATATAGCGTGGCTGTCACATGTCGCAGCCGGGCAATAAAAAAGGCACCGAATTTCGGTGCCTTTTAAAGTGTGCAGGATTGCAAAGATCAGCTTGGGACCTTTTTCAGCATTTCCAGGCCGATTTTGCCGTCGGCAATCTCGCGCAATGCGGTGACCAGGGGCTTGTTCTTGCTCTCGATTTTCGGAGCATGGCCCTGGCTCAGCATGCGCGCGCGGTAGGTAGCTGCCAAAACCAGTTGAAAACGGTTAGGGATTTGCACCAGGCAATCTTCGACGGTGATACGGGCCATGAATTTCTCCAGAAAACTATGCGATGTTCAGGGATTTGAAAGTGTCGGCTCGGGCGCGGCGTTGGGCCGCAAACTTGAGCCGCTGGGCATGAACAATGGTTTTCATGTCGAAAACTGCCCGGTCAAATAGCTCATTGATTATAACGAAGTCGAATTTATGCGCTTGCGCCATCTCTACGGCGGCATTGGCTAGGCGCAATTCGATAACGTCTGGAGCATCTTCGCCACGCCGCTCCAGGCGTGAGCGCAGCTCTTCCCAGCTGGGAGGCAGAATGAAGATCAGCACGGCATTGGCAAAAATCTGCTTGATCTGGATGGCGCCCTGGAAGTCGATTTCCAGAATCACATCTGCGCCCTGGGCCATGCGTTCTTCAATGGCTTTTTTGGACGTGCCGTAGCGGTTTCCGTGGACCTCGGCCCACTCTACAAAGGCGTCTGCCTGCACCATGGCATCGAATTCGGATTGCGAGGTGAAAAAATATTCGCGACCGTGCTTTTCCTGGCCGCGCGGGGCCCGGGTGGTGTGCGATACCGAGGGTTGCACCTTGGAGTCGAGCTCCATCAGGGCCTTGACCAGGCTGGATTTCCCTGCGCCGCTGGGAGCGGCAACCACAATTAAATTTCCAGGATAGTCCATGGTGATGGGGCGTCGGTGACGGCTGAAAAATGGCACATTCTATATTTGCCCTTGCCGTCGATGGACCAAAGCGGCTGTGCGTGTCCGTGGCGCCACGTACCGGCAATCGCTGACAATACGGCCTATGAATTGGTTAAACGAAGTGAAATGGGACGCCCAAGGGCTGGTTCCCGTGATTGCACAAGAAGCCTCCAGTGGAGATGTGCTGATGTTCGCCTGGATGAACCGTGAGGCGCTAGAAAAGACTGCCGCCCTGGGCAGGGCCGTGTACTTCAGCCGCTCGCGCAACCGTCTGTGGTTCAAGGGCGAAGAGTCGGGCCATGTCCAGACGGTGCATGAAATCCGCCTGGACTGTGACAATGATGTGATCCTGCTCAAGGTGACGCAGCAGGGCCATACCCCCGGTATTGCCTGCCACACTGGGCGCCACAGCTGCTTTTTCAGTGTGCTGGACATTGGAGCCGAGGGTGGAGCCACCTGGACAGCCATTGACCCGGTCTTGAAAGACCCGGAATCCATCTATAAATAACTGCTATGCAACTCCAAGACCCATTGACCCGCCTGGCCGCCGTGATCGACAGCCGCAAGCCAGCCCTTGGCGGTGACCCCAGCGCCAGCTATGTGGCGCGCTTGCTGCACGAGGGGCCGGATGCCTTTTTGAAGAAGATCGGGGAGGAAGCTACCGAGGCCGTGATGGCCGCAAAAGACGCCGAGCATGGCGGCGCGACCCCCGCTCTGAAGGCCAAATTTGTCAACGAAGTGGCAGACCTGTGGTTCCATTCCATGGTGGCTTTGGCCCATTTCGACCTGAGCCCGGCCGACGTGATTGCCGAACTGGAGCGCCGTGAAGGCACCAGCGGCATTGAGGAGAAAGCCCTGCGCAAGGTGTTGGTACGCGAGGCCCAGGCTCCAGGAGCGGCCCATGAGTGACGTGATCGATGTACGTGCCGTGGACAGCGAGAAAGCGCAGGAGCTGAAAACCGTGGGCTGGGTCAGCTACATACTGCACCTGATTGTGGCTATTGGTGCCGTCATTCCTGGCGCACAGCCTGGTGCTGCTTTGCTGATCGTGGCCCTGGTGATCGATCTGGTTAAGAAGGGCGAGGCCGAAGGAACCTGGCAGGCCAGCCATTTTTCCTGGCGTATCCGTACCGTGTTGTGGGCCGGTGTGCTGTATGTGGTGACGGCACCGCTGTGGTTTCTCTTCATCTTGCCTGGCTGGATCGCCTGGGGCTTGATTTCATTGTGGTTTTTGTACCGTATCGTGCGCGGCATGGTGGCTATGAATGCCAGCCAAGCAGTAGGAGATAGCCTGTGACAACCCACCAGCACGATGCAAATTGCCTGTTTTGCAAGATTATTGCGGGGCAGATTCCGTCCAAGAAAGTCTATGAAGACGAAGAACTTTTCGTGTTCCATGACATCCATCCTTGGGCGCCAGTACATTTCCTGATGGTGCCGAAGCCGCATATTCCGTCCATGGCGCAGTTGCAGCCGGAACATGCGGCGCTGGTTGGGCGCATGATGGTATTGGCCCCGCAACTGGCTGCGCAGGAGGGCTGCAGGCCCTACCCGCAAGGCGGGTTTAGGGTGATTGCAAATACCGGCGATGATGGCGGGCAGGAGGTGCACCATTTGCATTTGCACGTGATCGGCGGTCCGCGACCCTGGCTGAAGGGCTAGGCTTTTACCTGGCGGTTGGCCTCTGCTGTCATGCCTGCCGACTAGAATCAAACATACATTGTTAGGAGCATTCCATGGGTTCTTTTTCTATCTGGCATTGGTTGATCGTCCTGTTGATCGTGGTCATGGTGTTCGGCACCAAGAAGCTGAAGAACATGGGCAGCGACCTGGGTGGCGCGGTGAAGGGCTTCAAGGACGGCATGCGCGACGGCGCGGCGACCGAAGAAGACAAGCCTGCAGCCCAAGTGGGCAGCACCACGGGCGCACAAAAGACCACGATCGACGTGGAAGCCAAGACCAAGTCTTGAGCACTGAGCAGATTTCACAGCTGTGATCGATCTCGGCATTTCGAAAATGGCGCTGATCGGCGCGGTGGCGTTGATCGTCATCGGGCCGGAAAAGCTGCCGCGCGTCGCGCGCACCGTGGGGACCTTGTTGGGCAAGGCGCAGCGTTATGTGGCCGACGTTAAGGCCGAAGTCAACCGGTCCATGGACCTGGATGAGCTGAAGAAGATGAAGGAAACGATGGAAGGTGCAGCGCGCGATGTGCACCAGTCCATCCAGACCAACGTCAGCGACTTTGAAAAGCAGGTGTCGGACGACGGCTCCAGTGCCCTGGCTGCGCCTGACTACGACTATGCGCAGTACCCTGAATACAAGCGCCCCCAAAAGCGCTGGCGGCTCAAGCAGGGCGCAACGCCGCAGTGGTTCAAGGCGCGTACCGGCGTGCGTACCAAGGCGCTCTCGGGTGCGGCCCGCGTGGCGCGCTACCGTCCCCAGAAAATCAATTAACAGAGGCCAGCCGGCCTCTGTGTCTGTTTGGGCATGCCCCAATGAATGTCCACGATGTCTGATCCACACAACAAGCAAGACGACGAACTAGCCGGAACCGAGCAGCCCTTTGTGCAGCACCTGATGGAGCTGCGTGACCGCCTGGTGAAGGCCTTGCTGGCCGTGCTGGTGGCTGCTGGTGGTTTGGTGCTGTACCCCGGCCCGGCGCGTCTGTACGACTTGCTAGCCTCGCCCTTGGTGGCGGCCATGCCAGAAGGCAGTTCGCTGATCGCCACTTCGGTGATCTCGCCGTTCATGGTGCCCATCCAGGTGATGTTCATGGCGGCGTTGATGATTGCGCTGCCGGTGGTGCTGTGGCAGGTCTGGGCATTTGTAGCGCCAGGCCTGTATTCGCACGAGAAAAAACTGGTACTACCCCTGGTGGTGTCGAGCACGTTACTGTTCTTCGTGGGCGTGGCGTTCTGTTACTTCTTCGTGTTTGGGCAGGTGTTCAAGTTCATCCAGAACTTCGCGCCGCACAGCATTAAGGCGACGCCGGATGTTGAAGCCTATCTGAGCTTTGTGCTCACCATGTTCCTGGCCTTCGGCCTGGCCTTTGAGGTGCCTATCGTGGTGGTGGTGTTGGCCCGCATGGGTCTGGTCAGCATCGACAAGCTGAAGAGCTTTCGCGGCTACTTCGTGGTGCTGGCCTTCATCGTGGCTGCTGTGGTGACCCCGCCCGATGTGGTGTCGCAGCTGGCGCTGGCCATTCCCATGTGCCTGCTGTACGAGATGGGCATCTGGGCCGCGCAGGTTTTCATCAAGCACACCCAGTCGCCAGACGACGACGCCAAACCCGCAGAATCTTGATCAAATATGCCTCTGGCGCATGATTTATCTACGCCAGTAGCTATTGAAACTGTAGCGGATTAGCGCTCTTGCCGCGCGGGCTTGGGGCGCAGGCCCGGGGTCACGTCCAAGCTCAGTTCCTTGTCCTGGCGTAGCACGCTGAATTTGCTGGCGGTGCCAGGCTTGAGCATGGCCACGCTGGTCAGTAGCTCCGACACGGTGCTCACCGGCTTATCCCCCACCATCTTGATCACATCGCCCGGCCGGATGCCAGCATGGGCTGCCGGGCCGTTTTGCAGCACTCCGGTGATGATCACGCCCTGCAGCGTCTTCACGCCGAAGGTCTCGGCCAGTTCGGGGGACAGGTCGTTGGGCTCCACGCCGATCCAGCCGCGGCGCACCTGGCCCTCCGTGACGATGCCTTCCAGCACCAGCTTGGCGGTCGATACGGGTATGGCAAAGCCAATGCCCATGCTGCCGCCGGAGCGCGAGTAGATGGCGGTGTTGATACCCATCAGATTGCCGTTCACGTCTACCAGCGCACCACCGGAGTTGCCCGGGTTGATGGCTGCGTCGGTCTGGATGAAGTTCTCAAAGGTGTTGATGCCCAACTGGTTGCGGCCCAGCGCGCTGACGATGCCGCTGGTGACTGTCTGGCCCACGCCAAACGGGTTGCCGATCGCCAGCACCTGGTCGCCCACCTGCAGTGCGTCCGAGCTGCCCAGCACCATCACCGGCAGCTTGTCCAGCGTGATCTTCAGGATGGCCAGGTCGGTGTCCGGGTCGGTGCCTATCACCTGGGCCTGCACGTGGCGGCTGTCGGTGAGCGTGACTTCGATGGAGTCCGCGCCTTCCACCACGTGGTTATTGGTCAGGATATAGCCGCTGTCGCTGACGATTACGCCGCTGCCCAGGCCGACCTGGGCCTGGCTGCCGCGATCGCCAAAGAAGAATTTGAACCAGGGGTCGTCGCTGCGCGGGTCGCGCTCAGCCATTTTGCTGGTGTTGATGCTGACCACCGCCGGCGAGGCTTTTTTTGCGGCGGCGCTGAAGCTACCCGAAGCCGGGGCGCTGGACGCGCTGGCGGGGGCTTCGATCAAGGAGATGGTGCTGCCGGAAAACGGCCGCTTGCCCAGCCACTCGGGCTTGAGCGTGGTGATGACGAAATAGGCGGCCAGCAGAATGGTGGCGGTTTGGGCAAACAGGAGCCAGAGGCGCTTCATGGTGGGAAATATGGTGGAGTGGCGTGGCGGGTAGAGCGGCCGCAAACACAGACAAATAAGCCATTGTCTCCCAAGCCGCAGGGGCCCCACAACCCAGGCGGGTTTGTGCCGCTCCGTCGTGACCAGAGCCAGCCCGATGCAACGCGGGGTGTGCCGTAGCTGCGAAAATGCTGCCATGAGTACCTCTCGCACCGCACTGCTGCAGGCTTTTGATGCCTTGCTACAACCCGCACGCTTCAAGGACTACGGGCCGAATGGCCTGCAGGTCGAAGGCAAGCTCCAGATCACACGTATTGTCTCGGGCGTCACCGCCAGTCTGGCCTTGATTGAAGCAGCCGTGGCCCAACAGGCCGACGCCATCTTTGTGCACCATGGCTTGTTCTGGCGTGGGCAAAGCGGTACGGTGACTGGTTGGATGAAGCAGCGCCTGGCCTTGTTGCTGGCCCATGACATCAACCTCTATGCCTACCATCTGCCACTGGATGCCCACCCCACACTGGGCAACAACGCCCAGCTGGGTGCGCGCTTGGGGCTGCAGGGGGCAGGGCAGTTCGGTGACAACGAGCTGGGCTTTCTGGGCGAGCGCGCCGATGGCGGTGTTTTCGACTCCGTGCAGGCCTTGGCCCAGCATGTGGAAAAAGTATTGGATCGGTCAGTGGTGCATATTCCTGGTGCGCCGATGGCTATTAAAAAGATAGCGTGGTGTACAGGCGGTGCGCAAGGCTATTTCGAGGCCGCCATCGCCGCCGGAGCCGATGCTTTCATCACCGGCGAGATTTCCGAACCCCAGGCCCACTACGCGCGTGAATGCGGCGTGGCTTTCATCGCCTGCGGCCACCATGCCAGCGAACGCTATGGCGCGCCTGCGGTCGCAGCCCATGTTGCGGAGCAGCTGGGCGTGGCCCACACCTTCATCGACATACCCAATCCCGCATGATGCCCGCCCTGCAAGCTCCTATTGCCATTACCTTGGGCGACCCGGCCGGCATCGGCCCGGAAACTATTGCCAAGGCCTTCCGTGACGCGCCCGATGCCACCCAGGGCTGTTTTGTGGCCGGTGATCTGGCCACTGTGCGCCGCGCCTCTCAACTGGTCAGCGGTCCCGGCCAGCCCAGCCTGCCAGTGGCGCTGATTGCAGCACCGCAGGAGGTCTGGTCCGTACCGCCTCGCTGTATCCCGGTGCTACAAATAACGGAGCATTTCCCACAGATACCATATGCGCAAGTGAGCGCTTTGGCGGGTAAGGTTGCGGCCGATTGCGTGGTTTGGGCCAGCCGTGCGGCTCTGCGCGGTGAGCTGGCGGCGGTGGTGACCGCACCCTTGCACAAAGAGGCGCTGGCGGCTGCCGGCGTGCCGTTTCCAGGCCACACCGAGCTGCTGCAGGCCGAGGCTGCGGCCTTTCTCGGCAAGCCGGTGCAGGACGTGCCGGTGCGCATGATGCTGGCCAACGACGAGCTGCGCACGGTGCTGGTCAGTATCCATATGTCATTGCGCCAAGCGATTGACGCGGTGACCTTGGACGGTGTGCTGCAAACCCTGCGCATCACCCACCAGTCTGTGGGTACGGCATTGGGCCGCGCGCCACGCATCGGCGTGGCCGGGTTGAATCCGCACGCGGGTGAAGGGGGCTTGTTTGGCCGGGAAGAGATGGACACCATCATTCCCGCTATCCAGACTGCGCGGGCGGAGGGTATGGATGTCCATGGGCCTTATGCGCCCGACACCATCTTCATGCGTGCCCGCGCCAAGAATGGCCAGCCGGGCGAGTTCGATGTAGTGGTCGCCATGTACCACGACCAGGGCCTGATCCCCGTGAAATACCTGGGTGTGGAGCAGGGCGTGAACGTGACGTTGGGCCTGCCGCTGGTGCGCACCAGCCCGGACCACGGTACGGCGTTTGATATTGCAGGCACGGGCGTTGCCGATGCGTCCAGCCTGGTGGCCGCCATCCGCATGGCGCGCCGGCTGTGCCGCTTTCCGTGACATTGGGCTGATAAAAAACCCCGCCAGCACAATATTGGCGGGTGTTTTTAGCTATGGAAAATAGAGTGCTGTTATGGGGCGGGTCTATTTGTTCAGGCTGTCGCGGATTTGGCGCAGCAGCAAGATGTCTTCGGGTGTTACCGGTTCTGCGGCAACGGGCGCCGGTGCATCTTTCTTGAAGCGGTTGATCTGCTTCACCATCATGAAAATGATGAAAGCCAGAATTGCGAAGTTCACCGCCACGGTAATGAAGTTGCCATAGGCAAACACCGGCACGCCAGCTTTCTTGAGCTCAGCCACAGTCATCGCCGTGCCTGCTGGTGGCGTGCCGAGTACGACGAACATGCTGGAAAAATCGAGCTTGCCGAAAATCGTGCCCACCACCGGCATGATCAGGTCGCCCACTACAGAATCCACAATCTTGCCAAAAGCGCCACCGATGATGACACCGACGGCGAGGTCGATCACGTTGCCTTTTACGGCGAATTCCTTGAATTCCTGCAGCATGCCCATGTCTTTTCCTGGTAGTTTGACGAGGGTCATTATTCTCCACAATATCGGCCACATGGACCAGTTGTAGCGGGTTTGCCGGGATGGGGTGAACGATATCGCTCGGATACAATCAGTAGTTGATCCCAAACGGCAATGAATTTGAGGACCCCCATGAGTGATGCTTCAGTGGACAACAGTAAGCGAACGTGGTTGATTGCATCCGGTTGTGCCGGTGCTGTGGGTGGCGTAGCAACCGCCATCCCTTTCGTAAGTACCTTTCAGCCTTCAGAGCGCGCCAAAGCCGCCGGTGCTGCGGTAGAAGCCGATATCTCGGGCCTCAAGCCGGGTGAAAAAATGACGGTGGAATGGCGCGGCAAGCCCGTATGGATTTTGCGCCGTACGCCGGAGCAGGTCGCCGAGCTGCCCAAGCTGGATGCTGAGTTGGCTGACCCCAAATCGTTGCGCAATCCTTCCGAATTCACACCGGAATACGCCCGCAACGAAGGGCGTTCCATCAAGCCAGAATTTCTGGTGGTCGTAGGCATATGTACCCACTTAGGGTGCTCACCTTCGGATAAGTTCACACCGGGGCCCCAACCATCTTTGCCCAGTGACTGGGCAGGTGGCTTTCTCTGCCCATGCCATGGCTCGACTTTCGACATGGCAGGTCGCGTCTACAAGAACAAACCCGCCCCAGACAACTTGCCAGTTCCGCCGCACATGTATCTCTCGGATACGCGGCTGCTGATTGGTGAAGACAAGAAGGCTTGAGGGAACCCCACATGGCTGTATATAAAGAAATCTCCCCCAATGCCAGCGGCCCAGAAAAGCTGTTGAATTGGGTAGACAACCGCTTCCCGGCAAGCAAGCTCTTCAAAGAGCATATGTCGGAGTACTACGCACCCAAGAACTTCAACTTCTGGTACATCTTTGGTTCCTTGTCCCTGTTGGTGCTGGTGCTGCAAATCGTCACCGGCATCTTTCTGGTGATGCACTACAAGCCAGATTCCAACCTGGCGTTTGCCTCGGTGGAATACATCATGCGCGATGTGCCCTGGGGCTGGTTGATACGCTATATGCATTCCACTGGCGCATCGGCGTTCTTCGTGGTCGTGTACCTGCATATGTTTCGTGGCTTGCTGTACGGTTCGTATCGCAAGCCGCGTGAATTGGTGTGGATCTTCGGTTGCGCGATCTTTCTGTGTCTGATGGCCGAAGCTTTTATGGGCTATTTGCTGCCCTGGGGGCAAATGAGCTATTGGGGTGCGCAGGTGATCGTGAATCTGTTCTCTGCCATTCCTTTCGTAGGCCCGGATCTAGCCCTGCTGATCCGTGGCGATTACGTGGTGGGTGATGCGACTCTGAACCGCTTCTTCAGCTTTCATGTGATTGCAGTGCCCTTGGTCCTGCTGGGCCTGGTGGCGGCACACATCATTGCCCTGCATGAAGTCGGCTCCAACAACCCTGACGGTGTAGAAATCAAGGGTCCGAATGCCCCCAAGGATGCGAATGGCCATCCTCTGGACGGAATTCCGTTTCACCCCTATTACTCGGTGCACGACATCTTCGGTGTCAGCGTGTTCTTGATGGTATTCACGGCCATCATCTTTTTTGCGCCAGAGTTTGGTGGCTATTTTCTGGAATACAACAACTTCATTCCGGCTGATTCACTAAAGACGCCTTTGCACATTGCTCCGGTGTGGTACTTCACTCCGTTCTATTCCATGCTGCGAGCGATTACCAGCGAGATGATGTACGCACTGATCGCTTGTGTGGTGGGTGGTGCGGCCCTGGGCGTGTTTAAGTTCAAGTTGCCGAGCTTTGTCAAGGCGGCCATCGTTGTGGTGGCTGCGGGCGTGGTGGCCATGATGATGTCGATTGACGCTAAGTTCTGGGGTGTGGTTGCCATGGGAGGTGCGGTCATCATATTGTTCTTCCTGCCTTGGCTGGATCACAGCCCCGTGAAGTCCATCCGTTATCGTCCCAGCTGGCACAAATATGTGTATGCGGTGTTTGTCGTGAATTTCCTGGTTCTTGGCTATTTGGGTGTGCAGCCGCCATCGGATATTGGTGGCCGCGTCTCCCAGATTGGTACGTTGTTCTATTTCGGTTTCTTCCTGCTGATGCCGTGGTGGAGTCGCTTGGGAACGCCCAAGCCAGTGCCCAGTCGCGTAACCTTCACTGCGCACTAAGCCGGAGATTCTGAATATGAAAAAACTGATTCTCTGCATGCTTGCAGCGCTGACACTGTCTTTCGGTGCACAGGCTTCTGAAGGCAATGAGGTTCATTGGGACAAGGCGCCCAATAAGACCAATGACCTGGCCGCCTTGCAAAACGGCGCCAAGTTGTTCGTCAATTACTGCCTGAGCTGCCACTCCGCGGCGTTCATGCGTTTCAACCGTTTACGGGATATCGGGCTGACCGATCAGCAGATCAAGGATAATCTGCTGTTCACCACCGAAAAGGTTGGCGAAACCATGAAGGCGGCCATCGATCCTCGACAGGCCAAAGACTGGTTCGGTGCCAACCCGCCCGATCTGACGTTGATTACCCGTTCGCGCTCCGGTCACGGTGGTACTGGTGCAGACTACTTGTATACCTATTTGCGTAGTTACTATCCAGACGATACCAAGCCAACGGGCTGGAATAATCTGGTGTTCCCGAATGTGGGCATGCCCCATGTTTTGTGGGAACTGCAAGGAAGCCGCAAGCCCGTTTATGCGGAAGTCGAAGAGCATGGACATGAGGTGAAGGTGTTCAAGGGATGGGAGCAAGTGACTCCCGGTACCATGACTCCTTTGCAGTACGAACAGGCTGTGGGTGATTTGGTGAGCTATCTCCAGTGGATGGGCGAGCCGGCGCAGAACAGCCGCGTCCGCGTGGGTGTCTGGGTGCTATTGTTTTTGGGGGTGTTGACTCTCTTCACGTGGCGGCTCAATGCGGCGTTCTGGAAAGACGTCAAGTAGACCTGTTGCAGTATTTGGTGTCCCGGGCCTTATGCCCGGGATTTGTAGAGTGGGCATGCATTGCGCACCCCACTCTTTTTGATTTTTAGGAGCCCTTTGCCATGATGGTCTTGTATTCAGGAACGACCTGCCCGTTTTCCCACCGCTGCCGTTTCGTATTGTTTGAAAAGGGCATGGACTTCGAAATCCGCGATGTGGACCTCTACAACAAACCCGAAGACATCAGCGTCATGAATCCTTACGGGCAAGTGCCGATTCTGGTGGAGCGGGATCTGATCTTGTATGAGTCGAACATCATCAATGAATACATTGATGAGCGTTTTCCCCATCCCCAGCTGATGCCCGGTGATCCGGTGGATCGTGCACGCGTACGTCTGTTCTTGCTCAATTTCGAAAAGGAATTGTTCGTGCACGTTGCGCTGCTGGAGTCGCGCGCTTCCAAAGGTAATGAAAAAGCACTGGAAAAGGCCCGTGCCCACATCCGTGATCGCCTGACCCAATTGGCCCCCGTGTTCTTGAAGAACAAGTACATGTTGGGTGACAACTTCTCCATGCTGGATGTGGCGATTGCTCCTTTGCTGTGGCGCCTGGATTTCTATGGCATCGACCTGAGCAAGAATGCGGCTCCGTTGCTGAAGTATGCTGAACGGATTTTCTCCCGTCCTGCCTATATCGAGGCATTGACGCCGTCTGAAAAAGTGATGCGCAAGTAAGCAGGAGTATCGGTTGTCCATCATGCAAGCCTTGGATTCGACTTCCACGCGCCCCTACTTGATCAGGGCGCTGTACGAGTGGTGTACCGACAATGGATTTACGCCTTACGTAGCAGTGCTTGTCGATGATTCGGTGCAGGTTCCGCGGGAGTATGTGAAGGATGGTGAGATTGTTCTCAACATCAGCTTTGATGCGACCAGCTCGCTCAAGCTGGGGAATGATTTCATCGAGTTCAAAGCCCGTTTCGCGGGAACTCCACGTGAGATCTTGGTGCCGATTGGCCGGGTGATTGCTATTTATGCGCGTGAAAACGGCCAGGGTATGGCATTTCCTTCACCGGTGGCGGGGCCAGCGCCCACGGCCGATGCTGTGGTGAAGAGCTCTCCAAGTGCGGTGGTGACGGATGCTTCTCTCAAGGGAGTGGCGTTGGATGTTGATGAGGGGGATGAACCTCCTGAGCCGCCGCGGCCATCGAGCGGAGCGCGACCGGCATTGAAGCGCGTGAAGTAAAAAGATGGGTGACTGAAAAAGTCCTCATCGATTGGTTAAAATAGAAAAGTTGCCGATTTAGCTCAGTTGGTAGAGCAACCGCCTTGTAAGCGGTAGGTCGTCAGTTCGATTCCGACAATCGGCACCATATCTCAAACATCCGTCTTCATTTTTACCTTGAGGCGGATGGTAGTCACATCCCACCCCTTGGTTCGTAAATGCGCCAGCAGAGCGGGGGATAGCTGCCTCAGCTTTGCCGAAACGGCATTGTTGTTCACTAGCAGGCACCAACTACTGCCATCAATCGGCCCGGCTTGGATGGTTGACCACAGGGCCTCTGGCATGAGCCCCTTGATGGCTTTTAAACGCTCGTTCGAATCTTTTGCCAGCGCGGTCAAACGGGCCAGTGTGGGAGAAGCTGAGGCTGCCTGCTGCAGCGTGACGTAGTGGTTACTTTTACGCATGGAAGCTCCGATTATCTGCGGCGATGCAAATGCCGGGCTGCAATAGCCGGCTTTTATCTGGCTACCGGCAGATGGTTAAAATCCGTCGGTTGTGGATCGCAAGTTCTGCAAACCATGGGTTGACTTCTTTCTCCAAAGCCTCAACTGACTCCAAGATACTTTAGGGATTTCGATCGCCACACCGCGGCTACCGTGGTTGTGTCGGTCTCGCATTCATGACCACCAATTTCCTGACAAAAATTTTCGGCAGCCGTAATCAACGCCTGCTGAAACAGTACCGCAAGACGCTTGAGGGTATCAATGCGTTGGAGTCCCAGTTTGAAAAACTGTCAGATGATGCATTGCGGGAGAAAACGCTAGCGTTCAAGCAGCGGGTCGCGGGCGGTGAGTCGTTGGATGCCATTCTGCCGGAGGCGTTTGCGGTGGTCCGGGAAGGCTCCAAGCGGGTCATGAAGATGCGCCATTTTGATGTGCAGATGCTGGGCGGAATGTCGCTGCACAACGGCAAGATCTCAGAAATGCGTACCGGTGAAGGCAAGACCTTGACCGCCACGTTGCCGGTGTATCTGAATGCGCTTTCGGGTAAGGGTGTGCACGTGGTCACGGTCAATGACTACCTGGCGAACCGTGATGCGCGCTGGATGGAGCGCCTGTACAACTTTCTGGGCCTTACAGTCGGCGTCAATCTGCCGAACATGCCGCGCGAAGAAAAGCAGGCTGCCTACGCCGCTGACATTACTTACGGTACCAATAACGAGTACGGCTTCGATTACCTGCGTGACAACATGGTGTACGAAGTCCGTGACCGTGTGCAGCGCGGCTTGAACTACGCCATAGTCGATGAGGTGGACTCGATCTTGATCGATGAAGCACGTACCCCGCTGATCATTAGTGGCCAAGCAGAAGACCACACGGCAACCTACATTGCCATCAACAAGGTGATTCCCTTCCTTACGCGCCAAGAGGGTGAGGCGGATCCGCGTACCGGTGAAGGTGTTACCAAGCCGGGCGATTTCACGATCGACGAAAAATCCCACCAGGTATTTCTGACCGAAGACGGCCATGAAAATGCCGAACGCATCCTGGCGGAGCAAGGTCTGTTGGCGCCGGGTGCCTCCTTGTATGACCCAGCCAATATCACCCTGATGCACCATGTCTATGCGGCGTTGCGGGCCAACCACCTGTACCACCGTGATCAGCACTATGTGGTGCAAGATGGCGAAATCGTCATCGTGGACGAGTTCACCGGGCGTTTGATGTCGGGTCGCCGCTGGAGTGAAGGCCTGCACCAGGCTGTGGAAGCCAAAGAGGGCGTATCCATCCAGGCAGAAAACCAAACCCTGGCGTCCATCACCTTCCAGAACTATTTCCGCCTGTACGGCAAGCTGTCCGGCATGACTGGCACGGCGGATACCGAGGCGTACGAGTTCCAGGAAATCTACGGTCTGGAAACCGTGGTGATTCCGCCCAATCGAGTGAGTCGCCGCGAAGACCAACTGGACCGTGTCTACAAGACGACGCGCGAAAAATACGAAGCTGCCATCAAGGATATCCGCGAGTGCCATGAGCGTGGCCAGCCCGTGCTGGTCGGTACGACCTCGATCGAAAACTCGGAAATCATCGACCGCTTGTTGAACGAGGCCGGTTTGCCGCACCAGGTGCTAAACGCCAAGCAGCATGCCCGCGAGGCCGATATCGTGGCCCAGGCTGGACGTGCCAAGATGATCACCATCGCCACCAATATGGCAGGACGCGGTACGGACATTGTGCTGGGCGGCAACCTGGAGAAGGCGTTGGAACCTATCCATGCCAACCCGGACCTGGACGAAGCTACCAGGCAGGCGGAAATTGAACGCGTGCGTGCCCAGTGGGTGCAGGACCACGAAGCCGTCAAGGCTCTCGGTGGTCTGCGCATCATTGCCACAGAACGCCATGAATCGCGCCGAATCGATAACCAGTTGCGTGGTCGCTCGGGTCGCCAGGGTGACCCAGGTTCGTCTCGTTTTTACCTGAGCCTGGACGATCCGCTGATGCGGATCTTCGCGGGCGACCGAGTCAAGTCCATCATGGACCGGCTCAAGATGCCTGATGGCGAAGCCATTGAAGCCGGCATTGTGACCCGCAGCATTGAAAGCGCCCAGCGCAAGGTGGAAGCGCGCAACTTTGATGTGCGTAAGCAACTGCTGGAGTACGACGACGTTTCCAACGACCAACGCAAGGTCATCTACCAACAGCGCAACGAGATTCTGGACGCTGCGGATTTGACGGCGCAGATCGAATCTTTGCGCGAGGGCAGCGTAATGGATTTGGTGCGCCAATTCGTTCCTGCCGAATCGGTGGAAGAGCAATGGGATATCCCTGGCCTGGAAAAAGCCTTGCTGGATGAATGGCAGCTGGACTTGCCTTTGGCCGCTTATGTGCAGGCTGCCAGCGCCATCACAGACGAAGATATTGTGCAGAAGGTGCTGGACGTAGCGAACGCCTCCTTCCAGGCCAAGGTGGAGCAGGTGGGCGGTGATAACTTCACCCAGTTTGAGCGGATGGTGCTGCTGCAAAGCATAGATACCCACTGGCGTGAGCATCTGAGCTCGTTGGACTACCTGCGCCAAGGCATCCATTTGCGCGGCTACGCGCAAAAGCAGCCCAAGCAGGAATACAAGCGCGAAGCCTTCGAGCTGTTTGGCCAGTTGCTGGACACCGTGAAAAACGATGTGACCAAGGTTCTGATGACGGTCAAGGTCCAGTCCAGCGAGCAACTTGGCGAAGCGGCCGAGGCCATGGAAAACCGGGCCGAAAGCATTGCCAACGTGACCTACACCGCACCGACCGAGACCGGCGAGGTGGAAACTCGCGTGGATGCCAATACCCAAGCTGCTGCCGAGGTGCCCCGTGTGGGGCGCAACGACCCCTGCCCTTGCGGTAGCGGCAAGCGCTACAAGCTGTGCCACGGCAAGTTGGTATAACTGCCAACCAGTTGGATGACGGGCTGCGGCCCGTTTTTTCATGACCTGTCCCCGCGTGCAACTCTATTTTTTGAAAGACTGTTATGCCCGTGAATCTGTCTGCTCCCAATCCCGCTGATCTACATCCTGTGCCGGGCGTGTTGCTGGGCATTGCCGAGGCTGGTGTGCGTAAACCCAACCGGAAAGACGTTCTGGTGGTGCAGTTGGGCGAAGGCGCTTCAGTGTCTGGTGTGTTCACGCAAAACCGCTTCTGTGCAGCACCTGTTCAGATTTGCCGCGAGCATCTGGCTGCTGGCCTGGGTATCCGTGCGATTCTGGTGAATACCGGCAATGCCAATGCAGGCACTGGCGAGGATGGTTTGATGCGTGCCAAGTCCACTTGCATTGCGCTTGCCCAGTATTTGGACCTGGCGCCTGAGCAGATCCTTCCGTTCTCCACCGGCGTGATCATGGAGTCGCTGCCACATGACCGTATCAAGGCCGGTTTGCCAACTGCTTTGGCCGATGCCCGTGCGGACAACTGGGGCCGCGCTGCAGAGGCCATCATGACCACCGACACGCTACCCAAGGCCTTCAGCGCCCAGATACAGCTGGGTGGCGCCACCGTGACGGTGACGGGTATCAGCAAGGGTGCGGGCATGATCCGTCCAAACATGGCCACCATGCTCGGCTTCATGGCCACGGATGCGAATGTGCACCCGTCGTTGCTGGCGCAACTTGCCAAAGACTTGGCGGATGCCTCGTTCAACCGCATCACCATCGATGGCGATACCTCTACCAACGACTCGTTTGTCGTCATCGCCACCCACAAGGCGGCCCATGCGCAAATCACTGCGCTGGACAGTGCGGACGGCCAGGCTTTGAAAGCCGCGATGCTGTCGGTGGCCCAGAAGCTGGCCCAGGCCATTGTCCGTGACGGCGAGGGTGCGACCAAGTTCATCACGGTGCGTGTTGAAGGCGGCAAGACGTCCGAAGAATGCCGCCTGGCAGCGTATTCGATCGCCCATTCGCCCTTGGTCAAGACCGCATTTTTTGCCAGCGATCCCAATCTGGGCCGTATCTTGGCGGCAGTAGGCTACGCAGGCATCACCGATCTGGACCAGACCGGTATCGACCTGTTTTTGGACGATGTACACGTGGTGGTTAATGGTGGGCGCAACCCCACGTACCGCGAAGAAGACGGCCAGCGCGTGATGAAGCAGAGCGAAATTACTGTGCGCGTAGGGCTGGGCCGCGGTACGGCCGCCGACACCGTGTGGACCTGCGATTTCAGCCACGAATATGTGTCCATCAACGCCGACTACCGTTCATGAACGAGAAATTTGAGCGCCTGATCGAGCGTGCCGAGCAGCTGCTGCAGCGCGTAGAGTCCATCCTGCCCCAGCCGGTGCAGGCACCGGATTGGAATGCGGCTATTGCCTTCCGCTACCGCCGCCGGGGCTCGGGCCACGGCGTGCTGGAGCCGGTGCGTCATATCGGCAGCATGGCGCTGGCCGACCTGAAGGAAATCGACGTCCAGAAGGAAAAAATCCAGCGCAACACCCTGCAGTTTGTAGACGGCAAGCCCGCCAACAATGTGCTGTTGACAGGTGCGCGCGGCACAGGCAAGTCTTCGTTGATCAAGGCCTGCCTGAATACTTACGCGCCACGCGGTCTGCGCTTGATTGAGGTCGACAAGGCTGATCTGGTGGATTTGCCGGACATCGTCGATGTGGTGGCCGACAGGCCTGAGAAATTCATTGTGTTCTGCGACGACTTGAGCTTTGAAGAGGGTGAAGCCGGTTACAAGGCCTTGAAGTCGATTCTGGATGGCTCGGTGGCCGCGGCCAGTCCCAATGTGCTGATCTATGCCACCAGCAACCGTCGCCATCTGCTGCCGGAGTACATGAAGGAAAACCTTAGCTACACGCACACCGAAGATGGCGAGGTGCATCCGGGTGAAGTGGTGGAGGAAAAGATTTCCTTGTCCGAGCGCTTTGGACTGTGGGTCAGCTTCTATCCGTTCTCGCAAGACGAATATCTGGCCATTGTGGCCCAGTGGCTGCAGTCTTTCGGCGTGGATGCCGAGGCGATTGCCGTAGCACGCCCAGCCTCCCTGGTGTGGGCGTTGGAGCGTGGCTCCCGCAGCGGGCGTGTGGCCTACCAGTTCGCGCGTGACTACGCGGGCCAGCATATGCGTGCGGCATGAGCCGGCAGCCGCTGGTAGCCGATGCAGACCGTCCGCGTGAAGGCGGTCCTGAGCGCGCCATCGTAGAGGTGGCAGTGGGTGTACTGGTGCAGCCGGACGGCCACTTTCTGGTGACATCCCGGCCGGTGGGCAAGGTATACGCCGGTTACTGGGAGTTTCCGGGTGGCAAGCTGGAGCAGGGCGAGACGGTGGAGCAGGCACTGCGTCGGGAGCTGCAGGAAGAGCTGGGCATCACCATAGGCGCTGCGCAACCCTGGAAGGTGGAGCTGGTGGACTACCCGCACGCCTTGGTGCGTCTGCACTTTTGCAAGGTGTTTGACTGGACGGGTGTGCTGGAGATGCGCGAAGGCCAAAGTCATGCCTGGCAGCTGCTGCCTTTGCAGGTGATGCCGGTACTGCCAGGTACCGTGCCGGTGCTGGCTTGGCTAGCGCAGGAGCGGGATTTCCTTGGTGCTACACATTCTGTAGCTTAGTGCGCAGGCAGCATCTGCGCCAGAGCCGTATTTGGTATAAATTTACTGCAAGCGGGCGTCACCAAAGACGAGGTCGTCCGGTGGTGCTTCGGCAGGCAGGCTGAAGCTGGCGCTGGCCCAGGCACCAAAGTCCACGTTTTTGCAGCGCTCGCTGCAAAACGGACGGTAGGCATTGCTGGCGGCGTACAGGCTTTTACCCTTGCAGGTAGGGCAGACAACCCATTTTTTCGGCAGTGGGGGAGCGGTATCAGTCATGCTCAGGCGCAGAGGGTGAGTTCAAACGAGGCATCATCGCTGCAGGGGTGCAGATGGTCGTCAGCCTCGTGGCGCATCAAGCGTACCGAAACCATCAGTCGGTTGCCGCTGATTTCGGGAATCAAGCCCAGCGCGGGGTCTATGCGCAGACGTAGCAGCTGGTAGGTGCGGCCCTGGGGCAGGTTTTGCTGAAATTGTCCGCCGATTGCGATGACTTTTTGCGGCGCACCGGAGTCACGCAGCATTTTTAGCAAATGGTGGATGGACTCGGCTAGTGGTGCCAGGGTTTGTGCCCATTTCTCAATCGCTTGACGGCGCACATCGGCAGGCTGGTGCTGCCACGCGTAATACGCCGGCAGATCGAAGCCACAGGTACCGCCTGGGATGCTGACCCGGCTGCGCAAGCCCATCAGCCAGTCGTTTTCCGTTAGGCTGTGGCCGGCTTTACCGGGTTGCTCATGCAGTGCGGTGTAGCAGGTGTCGAGCTGGCCTATGACTTCGTCCAATACATCTTCTGCGATGGATGGGTTGCCCCGGTAGCCATTCAGTATGTTTTTTTGTTTTTCCAGATCCCGCATCACATCCGATTTGAGGTCGGCGCGTGCGGCTACGTCCATGATCTCGAAAATCGTGGTCAGCGCGTAATGGTGGTCTAGCGCGTGGGCGCGGGGCACCAGTTCCCCCAGCCGCCGGAAAAGATGTTCCAGCCGCAGATAGGTGCGTATACGTTCGTTAAAGGGATATTCGTAAAGAATCACGCAGATTTTCCTGTGGCGGCATCATAGCCCGAAGTATGGGGCGATTTGTTCAACCTGCTGGCGTAACTGGTCTAACGATAGACCTTCGTTGTAGATCACGGTGTCGGCCAACGCCAGGCGCTGTTCACGGCTGGCCTGGGTTCGGATGATCTGCCGCACGGCTTCTTCGGACAATTGACTGCGGGCTACGGTGCGGGCGATTTGGGTGCTGACCAGGCAGTCGATGACGAGAATGTGGTCCAGCTTGCCTCGCCAGTGGCCAGATTCCGCCAGCAAGGGGATATCGAATACCACGCAGCTTATACCAGCAGCCTGTGCGGCTTGGAATTGACTTTCAATTTCCTTGGCTACGAGGGGATGGATGATGGCTTCCAGTGCGTGTTTGGCGCTCGCATCGGAGAAGGCCAGGGTGCGCATCTTGTTGCGGTCCAGTGCGCCGGTGGGGGTCAGAAATTCCGCGCCAAAACGCGTGCGTATGGCTGGGATGGCTGCGCCTTCAGGTGCTGTGCTGGTGCGGGCGATGGCATCGGCATCGATCAGCGCGGCTCCACGTGCTTGCAGCATGTGCGCCACCGTACTTTTACCGCTGCCTATGCCTCCTGTGAGGCCTAGTCGAAGGCCACTTCGCACAGTTCTACAAGCCGACAAAATGCAAAATGGCTTCGGGCCCGAAGACCATGGCGGTCAAGCCGGCGCCGGCCAGAAATGGTCCGAAAGGTATGTAGCCACCTTCGCGCAGACCGGTACTGAATTTCATGGCAATGCCAATCACTGCACCGATTACCGAGGCCATCAGAACCATGGGCACCAGTGCCTCCCAGCCAAACCAGGCGCCTAGCGCAGCGAACAGCTTGAAGTCCCCATAGCCCATACCTTCCTTGCCTGTCAGTAGCTTGAAGATCCAGTAGATGCTCCAGAGGGACAAGTAGCCGGCTACGGCTCCCCATAGCGAAGCGAACATGGGCACGGACGTCCAATGCAGAGACGACACAATCAAGCCGGCCCAGACCAGGGGCAGGGTGATGCTGTCGGGCAAAAGCGTGGTGTCCCAGTCGATCAGTGCCAGCGTCAACAAAGCTGCGGCAAAACCGCTCCATGCTAGCCCCGTGACGGAGGCCCCCCAATGCCAGAAGCAGAAAAAGAAAAGACCGCTGCTAGCCATTTCCACCAGGGGGTAGCGAGGGCTGATCGGCGCTTTGCAGGCGGAGCAGCGGCCGCGCAGGCATGCATAGCTGAGTACCGGCACATTTTCAAACCAGCGGATCTGGTGCGCGCAGTGCGGGCAGCGCGAACGGGGAACCAGTAAGTTCAGAGGTTCTGCCGCGGGCGGCTCCTGTCCCTGCATGTCGGCGTATTCTTGCGCCCAGCTCTGCTCCATCATCTTGGGCAGGCGGTGCACCACCACATTCAGAAAACTACCCAGTAACAAGCCCAGAATGCCACCGATCAAGGCGACCATAGTTTGAAATTCCGGCATCAAACGACTTGGCCCAGCTTGAAGATAGGCAGGTACATGGACACCACAATGCCGCCAATCAAGGTACCCAGGAACACGATGATGATGGGCTCCATCAGGCTGGAAAGACCGGCGACCATGTCGTCCACCTCGGCTTCATAAAAGTCTGCAGCCTTGCCCAGCATATGGTCGATGGAGCCGGACTCTTCGCCAATTGAGCACATTTGCAGCACCATGGACGGGAAGATGTGTGCATTCGTCATGGCTACCGTCAGACTGGTGCCAGTAGAGACTTCCTGCTGGATTTTGCCGGTGGCGATTTCAAATACCGAGTTGCCGGATGCGCCACCCACAGAGTCCAGCGCCTCCACCAAAGGTACGCCTGCTGCGAACATGGTGGATAGGGTGCGTGTCCAGCGCGCAATGCAGGACTTCTCAATCAGAGCGCCGAACACTGGAACCCGTAACAAAACGCGGTCCATGAAATGTTGCATTTTTTCGTTGCGACGCCACGCCTGCATGAAAAAGTAACCGCCGCCGCCAATGCCGCCGAATATCAGCCACCAATACTTGACGAAAAATTCGCTCATGGCGATCACGAACATAGTCGGCGCAGGCAGATTGGCGCCAAAGCTGCTGAAGACCTCCTTGAATGCGGGGATCACAAATATCATGATGACCGCCACCACCACAAATGCCACCACCACCACCGATGCGGGATACATCAGGGCGGATTTGATTTTGGACTTGATGGCCTCGGTCTTTTCCATGTAGATCGCAAGCCGGTCCAGCAAGGATTCCAAAATACCAGCGGCTTCACCTGCTTCCACCAAGTTGCAGTACAGGCTGTCAAAGTACATGGGGAACTTGCGGAACGCGGCGCTCAGAGAGCTACCGGTTTCCACGTCCATGCGCACATCGTTCAACAGCTTGGTGACGCTGGCGTTCGCATTGCCACGGCCTACGATGTCAAAGGCCTGTAGCAGCGGCACGCCGGCCTTCATCATGGTCGCCAGCTGCCGCGTGAAGATTGCAATATCTTTGGGCTTGATGGACTTGCCCGAGCGCATCTTGCGCTTTTTGATCTTGGTCGGGAAAACACCTTGGCGCCGTAAGGATGCCTGCACCTGGTTTTCACCCGAGGCGCGTGTTTCGCCACGGACTTGTTTTCCGTTGCGGTCTTTGCCTTCCCATTCGAAGACAAACTCCTTTACGTCTCTGGGCGATGCAGTTGCCATGGAATGTCTTGGGCCTCTAGGTGGGTCTTATGGGTCTACTCATTGCTCACGGCGAGCACTTCTTCCAAGGAAGTCAGTCCGAGCTTAACTTTATACAGTCCTGCCTGACGCAGCGAGCGTACGCCTTCTGCCTTGGCTTGCTCGGCAATATCCATGGCACTGCCGTCACGAAGAATAATGCGCTGAATTTCGTCTGAAATCGGCATGACCTGGTAGATGCCAACGCGGCCCTTGTAGCCGTTGTTACAGGCATTGCAGCCTACAGGTCCGTAAGGTTTCCAGGAACCATCGAGTTCATGTTCCTCAAAACCCGATTCCAGCATAGTCTTGCGTGGAATGTCGATCACTGCCTTGCAGTTTACACACAGGCGGCGGGCCAGGCGTTGCGCTGTGATCAGAATCACGCTGGACGCAATATTGAACGGCGCAATGCCCATGTTACGCATACGCGTCAGGGTGGTGGGGGCGTCGTTGGTGTGCAAGGTGGACAGCACCAAGTGGCCGGTTTGTGCGGCCTTGATGGAGATGTCGGCCGTTTCCAAGTCCCGGATTTCGCCGACCATGATGATGTCTGGATCCTGGCGCAGAAAGGACTTCAGTGCCACTGCGAAAGTGAGGCCTGCCTTGTCATTCACGTTGACCTGGTTCACTCCGGGCAGGTTGATTTCCGAAGGGTCTTCCGCGGTGGCGATATTTACGCCCGGCTTGTTGAGCAGATTCAAAAATGTATAGAGCGACACGGTCTTGCCCGAGCCTGTAGGCCCGGTCACCAGCACCATGCCATAAGGGCGGCCGATTGCAGTCAGCACACGCTCTTTTTCTTCCGGCTCATAGCCCAAGGCATCAATGCCCAGTTTAGCGCTGCTTGGGTCCAGAATCCGGATCACGATCTTTTCGCCGAACAGCGTAGGCAGTGTGCTGACCCGGAAGTCAATCACGCGGTCGGGGCCGACCTTGAGTTTCATCTTGCCGTCTTGCGGCACCCGTTTTTCAGAGATGTCCAACCGGGAGATCACCTTGATGCGGGAGGCCAGCTTGTCCTTGATGGCGACTGGCGGCGACGCAATTTCACGCAGTTCACCGTCGATGCGGAAGCGGACGCGGTAGTTGTGCTCATAGGGCTCGAAGTGCAGGTCGGATGCGCGCATGCCAAAGGCATCCAGCAGCATCTTGTGCAAAAATTTCACCACCGGTGCATCTTCCACATCCGAGGTGTTGATTTCGGCTGCTTCAACTGCCGGTCCCATGGCAGTATCGTCAAAGTCGAAATCGTTGCCGATGATGGAGTCCATCGCCTCACCGGCTGTTATGGAGTTGGCTTCCACCAGGCGCGACAGCTTGTCGTACTCGGCAATGATCCAGTCCACCCCGAGCTGGGTGGAGAATTTGATTTTTTCTGCGGCCTCCTGGTCGGATGGGTCGGCCGTGGCCACGATCAGGCGGTTGTTGCGCTTGCTCAGTACCACCACACGGTAGGCTTGGCATATCTTGGCGTCTAGCAGGTCCTTGGGCAGTCTGTCACGGTCTACTGCATCCATGTCCAGCAAGGGTGCAGCAAACGCGGTGGACATGGTGTGGGCCAGGTCCGAGGGGGATACTGCGCCTGCCGCCATTAACTCGGCGATAAAGCTGTTGCGGTTGGCTTGGGCTTTGCGGAATATGTCTTCTGCCGCCTTTTGTGCCAACTTTCCGGCGGAGATCAAAACCCTCCCCAAGCCAGGGAGTGCTACGGTAGATGCTTCTTTATTGAACGGTTCGACAGCGGCCATAAGACCAAAATGTAGCAGGTAGCGGAAGATGGACGCATCATCGGTGAATTGCCGACCGATGTAAACGCCGTAGCGGACTGGTTCAGCTACCGCTGTGCGCGGCTGGTGAGGGCAAGAATTGCTGCAATTCTTCAGGCAGTGCCGCCGTCAGGGCCAGGTTTTCCGTCTTGGCAGGATGCTTTAGTTGCAGACGCCATGCATGCAAGAACATGCGCTTGAGGCCTTTCTTGGCCAAATTCTTATTGACGTCGAAATCACCGTATTTGTCGTCTCCAGCAATCGGGAACCCCTCGCTGGCCAGGTGTACACGGATCTGGTGGGTGCGGCCGGTTTTGATGGTGACCTCCAGCAGGCTGAATCCGTCGAAGTGCTGGGCCACTCTGACCAAGGTCAGTGAGCGCATGCCGTCCGGGTCATCTTTGGCCACCACCTTGACTCGCCGTTCACCATTGGGCAGTAGATACTTGTGTAAAGATTTGTCCAGTACCTTTTTGTTGCTCGGCCAGTGTCCGATCACCAGGGCCAAATAGGTTTTGCCGGTTTCTCGCTCCCGGAACTGGTCTTGCACGTTTTTCAGGGCGCTGCGCTTTTTTGCCAGCAGCAGAATGCCGGACGTTTCTCGGTCTAGCCTGTGCACCAGCTCCAGAAAGACGGCTTGGGGTCGAGCTTTGCGCAGTTGTTCGATGACTCCGAAACTGACGCCGCTGCCACCATGCACGGCCACACCGGCAGGTTTATCTATAGCTAGCAGATGTTCGTCTTCCCACAGGATGGGAAATTCGCGAGCTGGAGCATGGGTTTCCATGGCCAGGGCTTTTTCGGCGGCACGTTCGGATACGCGGGTTGGGGGCAGTCGCACAACGTCGCCGTCGGCAATCCGCGTATCTGCTGCGGCCCGGCCCTTGTTGACCCGCACTTCACCGCTGCGGATGATGCGATAAATATGGGTTTTGGGTACGCCTTTGAGATGGCGTACAAGGAAATTGTCGAGTCTTTGGCCCGCGTCTTCTGCGTCCACTGTAATGAATTTGACTTCGAGCATGGGGGGGGCTGTGTTAGCACCTATAATATTTTTCACCAGCGTTGTGTCGTAAGTGCTTGATTCACCACAGTTTAGAGCACAACACCGACAGCGCTGCGAGGTCGATGCCACCCGAGGCGATCTGCCGCCAGCCCGTGCGAGTCTTGCGCCGGTGGCGGCAAGCGGTCTTGGGAGGGGCTGACGCAATGGAAATACGGATACGGAATACCCCAACTTGTCGACCTGTGCCCATGCTTTATGCCTGGGGCGCAGGTTGCTCAACGGATCGAAACGAGAATTCTTGTGTTGATGGTGATGGTTCAAACCCTCTGGCGGTGGCTCATAGCCCCGGCCTTTGGCGTGGAATCGCCTGTAGCGCACGCACAATATGCGCAACCAGCTATAAATTTAATAGCTTCTCAGCCCATCTTCCCCCTCGCTTTCGTCCACCAGCCCCCTCTGTCACCCTGTAAGTCAACGCTTACCTAGTGCAGTCATGTCGGTAATTCCGCCTGTTTCCATGCGTCTGTTCAGGCATCAAAGGCTCGGTTTGAGCCATATTGAATTGAACAACAGCTCTGGACCCTCTGTGGTCCAGTCAAAGGAAACGCACCATGAAACGGATGCTGATTAATGCAACGCAGTCGGAAGAACGTCGGCTAGCGATTGTGGACGGGCAGAAACTGCTCGACTACGAAATTGAAATCGAAGGGCGCGAGCAGCGCAAGGGCAATATCTACAAGGCCGTCGTCACCCGCGTCGAGCCTTCGCTGGAAGCCTGCTTTGTGGACTACGGTGAAGATCGCCACGGTTTTCTGCCTTTCAAGGAAATCTCCAAGCAATATTTCACGCAAGGCGTGCCGGTCAATCAGGCGCGCATCAGTGATGTGATCCGCGAAGGCCAGGAGCTGCTGGTCCAGGTCGAAAAAGAAGAGCGCGGCAACAAGGGCGCGGCCCTGACCACTTTTGTGTCGTTGGCCGGCCGCTACGTGGTGCTGATGCCCAACAACCCGCGTGGCGGTGGCGTTAGCCGCCGTATCGAGGGCGAAGACCGCGCAGAGCTCAAAGAAAACATGGACCAGTTGGAATACCCCAACGGCATGTCCATCATCGCGCGTACCGCCGGTATCGGCCGCAGCGCCCCAGAGTTGCAATGGGACTTGAACTACCTGCTCAAGCTGTGGACCGCGATCGACGGCGCAGGCAAGGGTGGCAAGGGCGCTTTCCTGATTTACCAGGAATCCAGCCTGGTGATTCGCGCCATTCGCGACTACTTCAACCACGACATCGGCGACATCCTGATCGATACCGACGACGTGTACGAGCAGGCCCAGCAGTTCATGGCCCACGTGATGCCCGAGCATGCAGCCCGTGTAAAGCGCTACCGTGATGACGCACCGCTGTTCAGCCGCTTCCAGATCGAACACCAGATCGAATCGGCCTACGCCCGCACCGTGCAGCTGCCAAGTGGCGGCGCCATCGTGATCGACCATACCGAAGCCCTGGTGTCGGTGGACGTCAACTCGGCCCGCTCCATCCGTGGCGGCGACATCGAAGAGACTGCCACCCGTACCAACCTGGAAGCTGCCGAAGAAGTGGCGCGCCAGATGCGTTTGCGCGATTTGGGCGGTCTGATCGTGATCGACTTTATCGACATGGAAGAAAGCCGCAACCGCCGCGACGTGGAAAATCGCCTGCGTGATGCGCTGCGCCAGGACCGCGCGCGTGTGCAGTTCGGCACCATCAGCAAATTCGGCCTGATGGAAATGAGCCGCCAGCGCCTGCGCCCGGCGCTGAGCGAAGGTGCTTCGATTCCTTGCCCGCGCTGTGGCGGTTCCGGCCATATTCGTGACACCGAAAGCTCGGCGTTGCAGATTTTGCGCATCATCCAGGAAGAGTCGCTGAAGGACAACACCGCTTCGGTGATGTGCCAGGTGCCCGTCGACGTGGCCTCGTTCCTACTGAATGAAAAGCGTACCGAAATCGCCAAGATTGAGCTCAAGCAGCGCATCAACGTGCTGATGGTGCCCAACAAGACGTTGGAAACACCGAACTACAGGCTGGAACGCCTGAAGCACGACGACCCACGTCTGGACCACATCGAAGCCAGCTACAAGATGGCCGACGAAATCGACGACGCCACCTCGGTGACGCGCCGCTCGCAGGAACCCACCAACAAGCAAACGCCGGTAATCAAAGGCGTGTTGCCAGATGCACCCGCGCCAGTGGCCGTGCCCAAGGCGGTTGCGCCTCAGCCGGCCCCTGCGGCTCCAGTAGCTGCACCCGTGGCAGCGCCTGTGGAAAAGGGTTTCTTTGGTTGGCTGAAGGGCTTGTTTGGTGCCGCTCCCGCGCCGGTGGTAGCACCTGTGGTCGTCGCGCCAGCCCCTGCACCAGTGGTGGCCAAGACGGAAGAGCGCCGTGAAGGCCGTGGCCCACGTGGCGAAGGCGCAAATCGCGGTGGCCGTGGCGGCCGCCGTGATGAGTCTCCTGAAGGTCGTAGCGAAGGCCAGGGCCGTAATGGCCGCGGCCCGCGCAATAGCGAAGGCCGTGATGGCCAGGAAGCCCGCCCTGAGCGCGCTCCGCGCAACGGCGCCGAGCGTGCTGAACGCAGCGATGCAGCCCCGCGTACCGAGGGTGCTGCGGACGGCGCAGCCCGCGGTGGTCGTGGCGGCCGTGGTCGTGGTGAGCGCCAAGGCCCGCGTGAGCGTGTCGATGCCGATGTGCAGGCGCTCCAGGCGCCAGCAGCAGAAGGCGTGAGCCTGGACGCAGCCGTAGTTACCGAGCAGCCCGGCCAGGAGCCCCGTGCTCCCCGCCAGTCGGGTGAGCGTGGCCCACGTGGCCGTGGCGGTCGCGGCAACCGGGAAGAGACTGGCCGTGAACGCCAGGAACCGCGTGCTGAAGCTGGCGAAGCACCCGCGGCAGAAGCTGCAGCTGATGCAGGCCGTCCTGGCCGTGCGCCGCGTGAGTCGTCGCGCATGGACCGTGAGCCGGTCGAGCGCCCAGAGCGTCCGTCCTACTTCGCTGCCGCCAAGCCGGCGGCAGAAGAAGGCGATGCCACGGTTGCACCCGTATCTGCATCCGCGCAGGCGGAAGAGCCCCGTCCAGAGGGCGAGGAGCCACAGCGCCGCGAGAAGCGTTCCCGCGACCGTTACGGCCGTGACCGCAAGGACCGTGCACCGCGTGACCCATCCGCAGAGCCCACTGCTTTTGTGCCCAACCCGGTAGAGCCACAGGCCCAATCGCTGGTCGAGCGTGCAGTGGCCCCGGCTGCCAGCCTAGTGGCTGCACCTGTCGTAGCAGAAGCTGCTTTCGTTGAAGTTGCGGCGGTGGTATCTGTGGCTGTGGAGCAGCAGCAAGCGGTTGTTGCGCCAGTGGCTGCGGCCCCGGCTACGGTGGGCAAAAAGGCCCTGCCCGCAATGCCAGTGTTCTCCTTGCCGACCGCTGATTTGGTGGCGCTGGCGCAGAACTCCGGCCTGGAATGGGTTGGTAGCAACCCAGACCGTGTGGCTGCCGTGCAGGCGGCGATTGCCGCTGAACCTGTACAGGTTCATGTGCCACGTGAACGTCCGCCTGTGGTCGAGCTCTCTAACGAGCCCTTGGTGTTGGTGGAGACCAAGCGCGATCTGCGCAATATGGATCTGCCCTTCTAAGCCTAGGCTTTATACCCTCTAAAAATGGACCTTCGGGTCCATTTTTTTGCCTCTGCTTCGGCGGTGCATGGTGCCATGGCTGGAAGGGTTGGCGCGCGGCTGTGCCAGTACCAGGTGGCCAGTTGTCGGTCGGATATGTGTGAAAGGGGTGAGGGGCCGGGTCTGCCCCTCACCAGGCGGCTGTTACAGCGTAGCCGCCTGCCGGTAGGCGTCTTGTGCGGCGCTGCTGTCGCCGCGTTGTTCGGCGAGTACGGCCATGGCGCGCCAGGCACTGCGGCGCAGGCCGGCATCGTCCAGCTTGTGGATGGACTGGTTCAACAATTGCTGGGCCTTGCCCCAAAGCTGGTGGCGCAGGCAGGCCATGCCTGCCAGGTACTGTAGATTCGGGTCGCGTGGGTTGTGCTGCTGCGCGGCTTCCACGCGATTCAGCCAACCTAGATCCAGCGCGCTGTCCACTTGCGAGAATCCGCTTTCGATGGCGCGTATTAGTTTGATGGCGTGGCTGTGCGTTTGCTCGGGCTGGGCGATGAACTGCTCCCAGATGGGCAGCAACCACTGCCGGGCCAGGCCTACGTCGCCTTGCAGTTGTACCAGGCGCTGGGCGGCATGCACGGCAACGTCGGGTATCAGCTGCTCTGTGGTTTCCAACTGGGCCCAGGCGCGCTGCAACTGGGCTGGGTCGTGGGCGGCATTCACCAGCTCCAGTGCCAGGCCACGCAGAATGCTTTGTGCCGCTGATGCCGAGAAGGCGCGGTGCTTGGCCAGCAAGCGGGCGGTTTCCAGTGCCGGCAGGGTTTGGCGGGCCAGGCGCGCGGCCTTGAGCCGGATGCGCAGGGCCAGGGTGCGGCGCGCGGCGCCCAGTGACAGGGCATCCAGCCATTGCAGCGCGGCATCGGCGTCACGGTCTTCCAGTGCCCAGCGGGCTGCGCGCAGTTGCACGCCTTCGCGGGTTTCTTGGGCGTCGCGGTGGGCTGTGTTCTCCAGTGCCAGTTGCAGATGCTTGTCGCGGGTGGAAGCGTCTTGCAGCGCCTGAGCGCTTTCGGCGGTGACCAGGTGGGACAGGGCGCGCAGTTTTTCGGCATGGGCCAGGGCGTGTCCACTGTCCAGCAGGGCTTTTTCCTGGCGCAGCGCGGCTTCGGCGGCTTTGCGGGCGCGCAGAAAGCGGCCGGCGAGCATGTGCGAGAAGGCGTCCAGCAGGGCGGTATGGGTGGCACGTTCGCGTTGTTGCAAACGCCAGCGTTGGGCCTGTTGGGGCATGGCGAACAGCGCGGACAGTGCCTTCAGGGCCAGATGCAGCACGGTAAAGCTGGCCGCGATCAACAGCAACAGTAGGTTCAGTGAGATGTCTACCCGGTACGGTGGCCAGTACACGGTCACCGTGCCCTGGTTATTGCCCGCCAGCAGGGCGATGGCCACGGCCACCGCAAACAGGGTCAGCAGCCAGATGATTGCGCGCATGCTCAGTGCCCTGCCGCTGCGGTGGCCAGGGCCGCCAGGGTTTCATTGACCTGGGGCAGTTCGGCGGTTTTCATCTGGCCTTGCACCTGTTGCAGCAGGCCGGCCATGGACTGGGTTTTGCGCGACGCCGGGTCGAAATATTTGTTCAGTGCCATATTGGCGGCGGCCAGATCGGCGCGGGCCGACTCCATTTGCCGGGCCAACAGGCCCAGGCGGGCATTTAGCAGCTTGAGCTTGAGGTTCTCGCGCAGGAAAAAGGTTTGCTCGGGAGACAGCAGGGCGGCTTCTGGCTGCTCGATTCGGCTGACGCGCACCAGCTTGCGGGCTTCCTGGTGGACCACATTCAGCCAGCGTTGCCACCACTGCGTAGCGGCAGGATCTGCGGCTTGGGCGGTACTGCTGACCGGACTGCTGGTGGCGACGGCGTTGATGGCGGGCAGCTCATCTACCTGGCGCACCAGTTCGTCCAGCTTCACCAGCAGGCCGGGGGTGTCGGTGGTGTTGGCGGATTTGATGCGTTCCGTGTCATGGGCGATGGCGCGCTGCAAGGGGGCCAGGCGTGGATGGGCGGCACGCGAGACGCGGTCGTCGGCGGTTTTCAGGGCGGCTAGCAAGGGTTCGGTGCTGCCGGTCAGTTGGGCTTGCTGCTGGGCCAAGCGCACGGCGGATTCAATGTCCACCACCAGGTTTTCGTCGCGTGAACGCGACAGGCTCTGCATCAGGTCTTCCAGCTGGCTGCGCTGCAGACTGGTTTCGCTGACGCGGGCGTCGGTGACAGCCTGGTGGGCGGCGGTTTCACGGGCCAGATCCTGGGCCTGGCGGGCAATGGTACGGGCCTCCAGGGACTGGGTGCCTGCGTCGGCGCTTTGGCGGGCCAGGTGTTCCTGGATGTTGACCAGCTTCTGCCATAGCAGGCCGCTGCTCAGCAGCGCGCCGAGGGCTACGCCACCCACGATCAGCACGAGGGCGCGCGAACCTTTGGCGGGGGCCGGCGCGGTGGGAGCGGCGGTTACAGGGATGGGTTCTGAGGGCAGCTCGGCATTCATGCCTGCGATTCTATCGAGGCCACTATGGCATTCAATGTCGGACTGGTTTCCTCTACCGTGGCAAAGCCCGCTTGGCGCGCTGCCTGGGCGATACGGGGGTGAGTGGCCAGCGCGCGCGCCGTACCGAAACAGGCGGGCGGCAGCAGGGCTTGTAGATGGGTTACGGCCTCGGAGCTGCTGAACAGCCATACCGAGCCATCGCCGCAGGCCTGCTGTGCCAGTGCGATCTGTGCGGGGCTGAGGTTTGGTGCTCGCCGCTCATAGGCCACCACGGTATCGACCTGCGCGCCAGCGGCTGCCAATTGCTCGCTGAGCCAGCTGCGGCCTGCACTTTCCCCTGTATGGTCGCTGCCGCGCACGACCAGCACCCGGCTGCCCGCATGCACACTGGACGCCACGACCTGCCACAGGGCTTCGGAGTCGAACTGGCTGGCCGACGCGTCCGGTGCATCGATCTGGTGGGGGGCCAGGCCCGCCTGGCGCAAGGCGTTGACGGTTCCCGGGCCCGTGGCCCATGCTCTTGTTTTAATAGCTGGTTGCGCAGGTTCTATCTGCGCTAGAGCCTTGTTGGATGCATAAAAATGGCGCACTGCATTGGCGCTCACAAACATGGCGGCTTGGTAGCTGGCCAACTCTTTCCAGGCCGTGTGTACCGGCTGCAGCTGGGTGGCGGCGGCGATCTCGATCAGTGGCAGTGCGTCGGCCTGCAGGCCGTGGGCTTGTAGATCGCGCACCCAGCGCTGCGCGTCCTGCGCGGGCCGGGTAACGATGACGCGGGGCAGCGGTGCCGTAGGCCGCCTCAATGTGCGCCGCCGGCGCGTAGCTGGGCCGCGACCTGTTCACCCAGGGCGGTGGCACTGGCCAGATCGTTCACAGGGGCTTGTAACTCGCTGGTAACCAGCGGTGCAGGCCGTTCGGCGTCGCCCCAGGCGGCGGCAATGTGCAGCTCAGTGCCCTGCCAGGTGGCAAATGCTGCCAGCGGCATGGAGCAGCTGCCACCCAGGCTGCGGCTGACGGCGCGCTCTGCCGCTACGGCCTGCCAGGTGGGCATATGGGCCAGCGGCGCCAAGGCGGCCAGTAGGTCGTTGCGGTCGGCCCGAATCTCGATGCCCAGGGCGCCTTGGCCGGCGGCGGGAAGCATGGTGCCGGGCGCAAAGCGTTGGCGTATGCGTTCGGCCAGGCCCAGGCGTACCAGGCCGGCACTGGCCAGCACGATGGCGTCGAACTGGCCTTCGTCGAGCTTGCGCAGCCGGGTGTCCAGGTTGCCACGCAGGGGCTCGATCCGCAGATCGGGGCGCAACGCGCGCAGCAGCACGGTGCGGCGCAGGCTGGAGGTGCCCACCACGCCGCCCTGCGGTACTTCGTCCAAGCTGGTGTAGCGGGGAGATACCAGGGCGTCGCTGGGGTCTTCGCGTTCCAGCACGCAGGCCAGGCAGAAGCCGGCAGGCAGCTCCATGGGAACGTCTTTGAGTGAATGCACGGCGATGTCGGCGCGGCCTTCTTCCAGGGCGATCTCCAGCTCCTTGACGAACAGGCCTTTGCCGCCGACCTTGCTCAGCGAGCGGTCCAGGATCTGGTCACCCCGGGTGGTCATGCCCAGCAGGCTGACCTGGTGGCCGCGTTGTTCCAGCAGGGCTTTGACGTGTTCCGCCTGCCACAAAGCCAGGCGGCTTTCACGTGTAGCGATGACGATGTGCAGGGGGGAAGTAGGGGTGTGGCTCAAACCGGTAACCTGTTGGTAATTTTTGGAGGCGATTGGCGTCGTTTCCGGGGGAGGTCGATGCTAGCATGGGGCCTGCCCGCGTATCCCCCCTCGTTCTTTTACTGCACACTCGAAAGTCCACGCATGACCTCGGCAGATTCCTCCCCCGCCAGCGCCGCCAAGCGCACCCCACCCAGCCCCACGCCAGTGACGCGTTCGGCCAGCCGGGACAAAGACAATGAACGCCCCTTGGTGGAGGATATTCGGCTGTTGGGCCGCATTCTGGGCGATGTGATCCGCGAGCAGGAAGGCGTTGCCGCCTACGAATTGATCGAGCAGGTGCGCAAGCTGTCGGTGGCTTTTCGCCGCGATGCCGATACCGAGGCTGACAAAGCCCTGAAGAAGCTGCTCAAAGGCCTGACTGGCGACCAGACGGTCAGCGTGATCCGCGCCTTCACCTATTTCAGCCACTTGGCGAATCTGGCCGAAGACCGCCACCATATCCGCCGCCGTGCCGTGCACGAGCGTGCGGGCGACACCCAGGAAGGCAGCATAGAAGTGGCTTTGGCGCGCTTGCGTTGGGCGGGTATAGCTCCTAAAACAATAGCGCAGACCTTGGCCAATAGCTATGTGGCCCCGGTGCTGACCGCGCACCCCACCGAAGTCCAGCGCAAAAGCATTCTGGATGCCGAGCGTGACATCGCCAAGTTGCTGACGGTGCGCGATGAAACCCGCGAACGCATGGTCGCCAATGCCAAGGATGCCCTGGCGCCACGCGAGCTGGCCCTGAATGAAGTCCAGCTGCGTGCCCGTGTCACGCAGCTGTGGCAGACCCGCTTGCTGCGCATGTCCAAGCTGACCGTGGCCGACGAGGTGGAAAACGCCCTCAGCTACTACGAGTCCACTTTTTTGCGCGAGATTCCCAAGCTGTATGCCGAGCTGGAAGCGGCCCTGGGTAGCCACCCGGTGCACAGCTTTCTGCGCATGGGCCAATGGATTGGTGGCGACCGTGATGGCAACCCCAATGTCAGCGCACAAACCCTGGACTACGCGCTGCGCCGCCAGTCCGAGGTCGCACTGCGCCATTACCTGACCGAGGTGCATTACCTGGGCGGCGAGCTGTCCCAGTCCGGCAGCCTGGTCACCATGTCGCCCGAGCTGCGGGCCCTGGCCAAAAGTTCGCCCGACACCAATGTGCATCGCCAGGACGAGCCCTACCGCCTGGCCCTGACCGGCATGTATGCCCGTTTAGCGGCCACCTTGAAGGACTTGACTGGCGGCGAGGCGGCCCGCCACGCCGTGGCACCGCAAAACGCTTATCTGTTGGCCGAAGACTTTTTGGCCGACCTGCGCACCATCGAAGCCTCTTTGCTGGCCAACCATGGCGCACCCTTGGCGGCGCAGCGCCTGCACCCGCTGATCCGTGCGGTGGAGGTGTTTGGCTTCCATCTGGCTACCGTGGACTTGCGCCAGAGCTCCGACAAGCACGAGGAAGTGGTGGCCGAGCTGCTGTCGGTGGCGCGTATCGAGTCGGGTTATTCGGCCCTGGACGAGTCGGCCAAGCGCACGCTGTTGCTGGGTCTGTTGAACGACGCGCGGCCACTGCGGGTGGTTGGCGCCCAGTATTCCGAGCATGCCTGCAAGGAAATCGCGATTTTCGAAATGGCCCGCGCCAGCCGCGCCCGCTTTGGCGTGCAGGCCATACGCCACTACATCATCAGCCACACCGAAACGGTCAGTGACCTGCTGGAAGTGCTGCTGCTGCAAAAGGAAGTCGGCTTGATGCACGGCACGCTGGATGCCAAGGCCACGGTGGACCTGATCGTCGTGCCGCTGTTCGAGACCATTGAAGACCTGCGCAATGCCGCGCCCATCATGCGCGAGTTCTATGCCTTGCCCGGCGTGGCCGAGTTGCTGCAGCGCAGCGGTGCCGAGCAGGACATTATGCTGGGCTACTCGGACAGCAACAAGGACGGAGGCATCTTCACCAGCAACTGGGAGCTGTACCGCGCCGAGATCGCGCTGGTGGAATTGTTCGACCAATTGGCCAACAGCCACAACATTACCCTGCGCATGTTCCATGGCCGTGGTGGCACGGTGGGGCGTGGCGGCGGCCCGAGCTACCAGGCCATCTTGGCCCAGCCACCCGGTACGGTGCGCGGCCAGATCCGCCTGACCGAGCAGGGCGAAGTCATAGGCTCCAAATACGCGAACCCCGAAATCGGTCGGCGTAATCTGGAAACCCTGGTGGCCGCCACTTTGGAAGCGACCCTGCTGCAGCCTACCAAGTCGGCCACTCCGGCCTTTCTGAAGGCGGCCGCCAAGTTGTCCGAAACCAGCATGGCGGCCTACCGCAATCTGGTCTATGAAACCCCTGGTTTCACCTCTTACTTCTTTGATTCAACTCCGATCCGCGAGATCGCCGAGCTCAATATTGGCTCTCGCCCGGCCTCGCGCAAGGCCAGCCAGAAGATCGAGGATTTGCGGGCGATTCCCTGGGGTTTCAGCTGGGGCCAATGCCGCCTGACGCTGCCGGGCTGGTACGGTTTTGGTTCTGCCGTGGAAGCGTTTTTGAATGAAAACGGCGCTGCAGGCAAGAAGGATGCGCTGGGCGTGCTACAAAAAATGTACCGCCAATGGCCTTTCTTCCGTACGCTGCTGAGCAATATGGACATGGTCTTGGCCAAGAGCGACCTGGCCCTGGCTTCGCGCTATGCAGAGATGGTCAGCGATGCGCGCATGCGCAAGCGCATCTTCGCCAGCATCGAGTCCGAATGGCACCGTACGGCCGGTGCCCTGGCACAGATCACCGGTGAAAAGCAGCGCCTGTCGGGCAATGCAGCCCTGCAGCGCTCGATACGCCACCGTTTCCCCTACATCGATCCGCTGCACCATTTGCAGGTCGAGCTGGTGCGCCGTTATCGCGCCGGCCAGGGTGACGAGCGGGTGCAAACCGGTATCCATATTTCCATCAACGGGATTGCCGCCGCCTTACGCAATACGGGCTAAACGGCCTCGGTGGCATGCAGGTTGCTCTGCAATAATCAAATCAAGGCGCCATTGCGGCGCCATGGTTTGTTTATTTCCAGGGAGTTTTTAAATGTTGATCCAACCCGTCGTTCTGTCCGGTGGCTCAGGTACGCGTCTGTGGCCGCTGTCCCGTGAAAAATATCCCAAGCAGTTGCTGTCCCTGGTGGGCGAGGACTCTCTGCTGCAGGCCACGGTCCGCCGTGTTGAAGGCCTGGGCACCGGCACGCTTGCAGCACCCATGGTGGTGTGCAACGAGGAATACCGTTTCGTGATCGCTGAGCAGCTGCGCCTGATGGGCCAGCCCGGCAGCATCGTGCTCGAACCCACCGGGCGCAATACCGCACCCGCGCTGACACTGGCGGCCCTGGCCGCCCAGCGCGACGGTGCCGACCCGGTACTGTTGGTCATGCCGGCCGACCATGTGATCGTGAACAAGCCCGCTTTCCAGGCTGTGGTGCGCCAAGGCGCGGCGCTGGCGGCCGATGGCGCCATCGTCACTTTCGGCATCACGCCGGACAGCCCTGAAACCGGCTATGGCTATATCCAGGCCGGTGCGCCCTTTGGTGCTGGCGGCGCTGCGGTGATTTCGCGCTTCGTAGAGAAGCCCGATCTGGCCACTGCGCAGAGCTATCTGGATGCCGGTACCTATTCCTGGAACAGCGGTTTGTTCATGGTCAAGGCATCCGTCTGGCTGGCGGCCATGGCGGTTTGCCGCGCCGACATTCTGGCCGCCTGCCAGAGTGCCTGGGACGCGGGTAAGACCGACGGCGAATTTGTGCGCGTGGGCAAGGACTTGTTCAGCGCCTGCCCCAGTGACTCCATCGACTACGCGGTGATGGAGCGCATTGCTTCGGGTCAGGCCGGCTTGCCCCCAGGTGTTGTGATCCCGCTGGCTGCCGGCTGGTCGGATGTGGGCGCATGGGATGCCTTGTGGCAGGTTCTGCCCAAGGACGACCAGGGCAATGTGGCCCAGGGCGATGTGCTGCTGCAGGATTGCCGCAATACCCTGGCCCTGTCCGAAGGCCGGCTGATTGCCTGCGTGGGCATTGAGAACGTGGTGGTGGTGGAAACCGCCGACGCCATTTTGGTGGCCCACAAGGACAAAACCCAGGACGTGAAGAAGATTGTTGAGAGCCTGAAGAAAACAGGCCGCTCCGAAGGCCAGCTGCACCGCAAGGTCTACCGCCCCTGGGGTTGGTACGACAGCGTGGACATGGGCAAGCGTTTCCAGGTCAAGCGTATCGTGGTCAAGCCGGGCGGCATCTTGTCGTTGCAGATGCACCACCACCGCGCAGAGCATTGGATCGTGGTGTCCGGGACCGCCAAGGTCACGCGCGGCGAAGACAGCTTCCTGGTGACCGAAAACGAATCCACCTACATCCCGCTGGGCACCACCCACCGCCTGGAAAACCCGGGCCGGGTCGAGCTGGAAATGATCGAAGTGCAGTCCGGCAGCTATCTGGGCGAGGACGACATCGTGCGCTTCGAAGACATGTATGGCCGTTAGACGCTTTGATTTGATAGCGTTTGACTGGGATGGAACACTGTTCGATTCCACCGCCATCATCACGCGCAGCATCCAGGAAGCGGTGAGGGATGTGGGCGGCACCGTGCCCAGTGATACCGCTGCCGCCTATGTGATCGGCATGGCCTTGATGCCCGCCCTGGCCCATGCTGCGCCCGATGTACCGGCTTCCAAGCACGCCGAGCTGGGTGCGCGCTACCGCCACCACTACCTGCAGCACCAGCACGACATCACGCTGTTTGCCGGCGTGCTGCCTATGCTGACCGAGCTGAAGGCGCGCCAGCACACCCTGGCCGTGGCCACCGGTAAATCGCGCCGGGGGCTGGACGAGGCTTTGCAATCGGTGGAGCTGGTGGGTATGTTCGATGGTTCACGTACCGCCGATGAAACCCAGGGCAAGCCGCATCCCCGCATGCTGCATGAGCTGATGCGCGAGTTTGGCGTGGCGCCGGAGCGCACGCTGATGATCGGTGACACCACGCACGATTTGCAGCTGGCGCTGAATGCTGGCTGCGCCAGTGTGGCCGTCAGCTATGGCGCCCATGCGGTGGACGGGTTTTCAGCCCTCAGCCCCTTGGTCATTGCCCATTCCGTGGCCGAGCTGCACGACTGGTTGCGCGCCAACGGCTGATTTCCACGGGCGGATTTCCATGCAAGCCATTCTCTTGTGCGATAGCACCGACTTGGTCGAGGGCGGCGATGCCGTACCTTTTGATGTTGTTTACCTGGGGCAAGCTTGCCGTGCTTTTGCCGTGCGTTTTGAGGGCGAAGTCCATGCCTATCTGAACCGCTGTACCCACGTGCCCATGGAGCTGGATTATCAGCCCAACCGGATCTTCGACGACTCCGGCCGGTGGTTGCTGTGTGCCACCCATGGCGCGGCTTACCAGCCTGCCACAGGTGACTGCATGGGCGGTCCGTGTCGAGGTGGTCTGGTGAAGATTGCCCTTTCGGAAGCCGATGGCAAGGTGCACTGGCATACTGCCCCCCAATTACAAACTGTTGAATTTTGAATATGACCGACCCGAATCTCCCCGGTGGACCCGATACACCGCCCACGCCGCGTGAACGCTCTGCGGACGCGTCTGGATGGGAGCGCGCCACCCTGGAGAAGCTGGCATTTGCTTCCCTGGCCGAGCAAAAAACCGCCCGCCGTTGGCGCAATTTCGTGCGTCTGGCTTGGCTGGTGTTTCTGATTGCGATGGTGTGGATTGGCTTGGACCGTGCTGCGCCTACCCCGGATAAGACCACCGCTCACACCGCGGTGGTAGAGATCAAGGGTGAGATTGCCGCCGGGGCCGATGCCAGTGCCGAGTTCGTGGTGGCCGCCATGCGCAGCGCCTTTGAAGACGAAGGCGCGCAGGCCGTGGTGCTATTGATCAATTCGCCCGGCGGTAGCCCGGTGCAGGCAGGCATCATCAACGATGAAATCCGCCGCCTGAAAGAAAAGTACAAGAAGCCGGTGTACGCCGTGGTGGAGGAAACCTGTGCCTCGGCCGCTTATTACATCGCCGTGGCTGCCGATGATATTTATGTGGACAAGGCCAGCATCGTCGGCAGCATTGGCGTGCTGATGGATGGTTTCGGCTTCACCGGCCTGATGGACAAACTGGGCGTAGAGCGCCGCCTGATGACCGCCGGTGAAAACAAGGGCTTCATGGACCCGTTCAGCCCGCAAACCGAAAAGCAGCGCGCATTTGCCCAGAGCATGCTGGACCAGATCCACGCCCAGTTCATTGGTGCGGTGAAAGCCGGCCGTGGTAACCGCCTGAAAGAAACTCCTGAAACCTTCAGTGGCCTGTTCTGGACCGGCCAGCAGGCGGTGGAAATGGGTCTGGCCGACCACCTCGGCAACCTGGACTATGTGGCGCGCGAAGTGGTCAAGGCCGAAGAGCTGGTGGACTACACCCGCCGCGACAACGTGGCCGAGCGCTTGGCCAAGCGTTTTGGTGCCGCCTTGGGCGAGGGCTCGGTGAGAGCCTTGAAGGGCCTGCCAGCTCTGCGCTGAACGGCTTCAGCGTCCGATGGCAAATACGGCGGGCTGGTCTGGTACCAGGCCTGCCGTGTTTTTTTGGCGCCAGCCTTTGACCGTATCGCTCAGCGTGCGGCCCTGTTCCAGGGTCAGGCCGCTGCTGACCGCCAGCCGCGTGTTGTGCTGCAAAGTTTGTAGCAGCCCCTGCAGCAATTGCGTGTTGCGATAGGGGGTTTCTATGAAAATCTGGGTTTGCCCGGTTTTCAGCGCCAAGGCCTCCAACTCACGTATCCGCTGGCTACGCTCCGGCTCTGCCTGGGGCACATAGCCGACAAATGCAAAGTTCTGTCCGTTCAAGCCGCTGGCAGCCAGGCCCAGCAGCAGCGATACCGGCCCTACCAGTGGTACTACCTCCATGCCGAGCTCGTGGGCGGCGCGGACCACAGACGAGCCCGGGTCGGCCACCGCGGGCATGCCTGCTTCGCTGACCAGTCCGATGTCAAATCCTTGCGATGCCGCAGCCAGCAAGGGCTTGGCGTCAAAACCGGCCTGGTGGTCGCCTTTCTTATGGACTTCGCGCGGCAATTCTTGGATCTGCAGCGCCTGGATGGGCTGGGCCAGAGGGTAGATTGCATCCACTCGTTTCAAATAGGCGCGGGTGGTTTTGGCGTTTTCGCAGACCCAGTGCTGCAGGCCTGCGGCCACACGCAACGTGCCGGCGGGCATGACCTCGTCCAGCGGCGTTTGCGTTTTGCAGCCAAAGTCCAGCGGCGCTGGCACCAGATAGAGCTTGCCTGGCGTCATAGCAGGCGAACTCCGGCTGCGCGCAGCAAGCGGCAGGTGCGGATCAGCGGCAGGCCAATCAGCGCGGTCGGGTCGTCGCTGTCGATGGCGTCCAGCAAACTGATGCCCAGGCCCTCGCTTTTGGCGCTGCCGGCGCAGTCATAGGGCTGTTCGGCCAGAAGGTAGGCTTCGATTTCTGCGTCGTCCAGCAGGCGGAACTGCACCCGCACCGGAGCGAGGGCGGTTTGCTCAAAGCCGGTTTCCAGGCAAACCACCGACACGGCGGTTTGGAACACCACGGTCTGGCCGCGCATTTGTCGCAATTGCGCCACGGCCCGCATATGGTTGCCCGGTTTGCCCAGGGGCTGGCCGTCAAGGTCGGCGACCTGGTCGGAGCCTATGACCACTGCCTGCGGAAAGCGCGCGGCCACGGCTCGGGCCTTGTCCAGCGACAGGCGCAGCGCCAAGTCGCGCGGGGCTTCGCCCGGGCGGGGGGTTTCATCGACATCGGGTGCCGATACCTCAAAGGGAATGCGCAGGCGCTGCAGCAGCTCCTGCCGGTAGCGCGAGGTCGAGCCCAGCACCAAGCTGCGCGAGGAGGAGGGGGGTGAAGAATGCATGGCGGGATTCTCTTACACTGCACACCATGAAAACCGAGAATCCCGCCACTCCCTTTGATGTACGCGCGTTTGCGCAAGCTGCGGGATCGCGCACAGCCCAGGATTTGCTACAAAAATACGAGCGTCTTGCGCAGGAAGTATCTGTGCTAGAGTCTGATTTAATGGTGAACTGGAGCATACTGGGCGAAGCCCGCCCGGTACCCGGTGAGGCGCCTGAAATCTGGCTGCATGTGCAAGCCGACACCTGTCTGCCCCTGACCTGCCAGCGCTGCCTGACGCCGGTGGAAGTGCCATTGGCGGTGGACCGCTCGTTTCGTTTCGTGGCCGACGAGGAAACCGCCGCCGCTCTGGATGACGAGTCCGAAGAAGACGTGCTGGCGCTGGATCAGGAGTTCGATCTGGCCAATCTGATCGAGGACGAGCTGCTGATGGAGATCCCCCTGGTGCCGCGCCACGAGGTGTGTCCGGTGGCGGTGAAGCTGGAGGTGGTGGACCCAGAATTTGAGGCCGCACTGGCTGAAAAGCCCAAGCCGTTTGCCGCCTTGGCCCAGCTGCGCAAGGGTGGCTCCGATTGATCGCTGGTGTCTATATGCTGGCTTGGGCTATAATCTAAGGCTTCGCGCGAAAAAGCCTATGTGCTTTGGTGGTTCGGATGGGTCTCGTATGGGCCATTTTGATCCATCTTTATGGACGGCCGAGGGTGCCTCGGTTTTGACTGTTTCGCGCCTCCTTCCGTTTTCGTGTTTGTAATCTTATTTAAGCGTTTAGATTTAAACGCATTTACCAGGAGCCGACCATGGCCGTCCAACAAAACAAAAAGTCCCCTTCCAAGCGCGGTATGCACCGTTCGCACAACGCACTGAACGTGCCTGGTATCGCTGTGGAGCCCACCACCGGCGAAACCCATCTGCGTCACCACATCAGCCCCAACGGTTTCTACCGTGGTCGCCAGGTGCTGAAGAACAAATCCGAAGCCTGATCTGCGCTTTAAATACAAGGCCCGGCGCTACGTAACCCGTAGCTTCGGGCCTTTGTCTTGATGTTTGTCTCTTTTGATTTCACCGCTGCAGGCGGCACGGGTTCGGCATGATCACTCTGGCTGTTGATTGCATGGGTGGCGACCACGGACCAGGCGTGACATTGCCTGCGTGCCGCCAATTTCTGGATAAACATCCCGAAGCCAAGCTGTTGTTGGTCGGTCTACCCGACCGGCTGGCGGGTTTCAGCCATCCGCGGGCAAGCCTGGTGGCGGCCAGCGAGGTGGTGGGCATGGACGATCCCATCGAAATCGCGCTGCGTAAGAAAAAAGACTCGTCCATGCGGGTGGCGATTGCCCAGGTCAAGCAGGGTGATGCCCAGGCTGCCGTGTCTGCGGGCAATACCGGCGCGCTGATGGCGATTGCACGCTACCTGTTGAAGACTCTGGACGGTATTGACCGTCCGGCGATTGCCGGGCAAATCCCCAATGCCAAGGGCGGCGCCACCACGGTGCTGGACCTGGGCGCCAACGTGGACTGCCAGGCCGAGCATCTGCTGCAGTTTGCTGTCATGGGCTCGGCCCTGGTCTCGGTCCTCAGTGACAATCCCAACCCGTCGGTAGGTCTGCTGAACATTGGTGAAGAAGCCATCAAGGGCAATGAAACCATTAAGCGGACCGGTGAACTGCTGCGCGCGGCTGCCAGTTCGGGTGATCTGAACTTCTACGGCAACGTGGAAGGTAACGATATCTTTGTGGGTACCACCGATATCGTGGTCTGCGACGGCTTTGTCGGCAATGTGGCGCTGAAAACCAGCGAGGGTCTGGCTGCAATGATTGTCGGTTTTTTGCGTGCCGAGTTCTCCCGCGGTATCTTTACTAAATTCACGGCAATTTTGGCGAATCCGGTTCTATCGGCGCTTAAAAAACGTATGGATCACCGGCGCTACAACGGTGCGGCCTTGCTGGGCTTGCGTGGATTGGTGTTCAAGAGCCATGGTTCGGCGGATGCGTTTGCTTTCGAACAGGCCTTGAACCGGGCGTATGATGCAGCCCGAAACAACCTGTTGGACCGGGTCCAGGCACGTATCGCGCACGCAGCACCGCTTTTGGTGGTGGCTGTAGCGCCTGTGCTGGAAGCCGCCGCACCCATGAGCGCATGACGAGAACCTATTCCCGTATTACCGGCACCGGTAGCTACCTGCCCCCCCGCCGTTTGACCAATGCCGACCTCGTCACCGAGTTGGCAAGCCAAGGCGTAGAAACTTCAGACGATTGGATTGTGGAACGCACCGGCATCCGGGCGCGCCACTTTGCGGATGCCGATGTCTCTACCAGTGATCTCGCCCTGCATGCAGCCCGTCGGGCACTCGAAGCCGCTGGCCTGGAGGCTAAGGATATCGATCTGATCGTTGTGGCTACCTCCACGCCCGACATGGTCTTCCCATCGGCTGCCTGCATTCTGCAAAACAAATTGGGTATCGCCGGCTGCCCGGCATTTGACGTGCAGGCGGTGTGCAGCGGTTTTGTTTATGCGCTGACCGTGGCCGACGCCATGATCCGTACCGGCACAGCCCGCAAGGCCCTGGTAGTGGGCGCCGAGGTGTTCTCCCGTATTCTGGATTTCTCGGACCGTACGACCTGCGTGCTGTTTGGCGACGGCGCAGGCGCTGTGGTGCTGGAGGCCTCTGAAACGCCGGGCATCCTGGCTAGCGATCTGCACGCCGATGGTAAGCATGTGGGTATTTTGTGCGTGCCCGGCCAGGTGTCGGGTGGCGCAGTGGCCGGCCATGCCATGCTCAAGATGGATGGCCCTGCTGTGTTCAAACTGGCCGTGGGTGTTCTAGAGGAAGCCGCACGTGCCACCCTGGCCAAGGCCGGCAAGACCGAAGCTGATATCGATTGGCTGATTCCGCACCAGGCGAATATCCGCATCATGCAAGGCACCGCCAAGCGCCTGAAGCTGTCCATGGACAAGGTGATCGTCACCGTGGACCAGCATGGCAATACCTCGGCTGCGTCGATTCCGTTGGCTTTGGATGACGGCGTGCGCAGCGGCAAGATCAAAAAGGGTGACACCCTCATGCTGGAAGGCGTGGGTGGCGGTTTCACCTGGGGTGCGGTGCTCTTAAATCTATAGCTGCTTGCGCTGGTGCTATTTGCGCTACAGGCAGTTTTGATAGGTAACTCTATGAACAATTTTGCATTTGTATTTCCGGGCCAGGGCTCCCAGTCCGTGGGCATGCTGGACGCCTGGGGTGCCCACCCCGTAGTGGCGCAAACCCTGCAAGAAGCATCCGATGCTTTGGGTGAAGACATCGCCCAGCTGATCCAGCAAGGCCCGAAAGAAGCGCTGGCCCTGACCACCAATACCCAACCCGTCATGCTGGTGGCTGGCGTGGCCGCCTACCGGGTATGGATGGCCGAGACCGGTGCTGCACCATCCGTGGTGGCCGGCCATTCCCTGGGTGAATATTCCGCCTTGGTTGCCTCTGGCGTGCTGACGCTGGCCCAGGCTGCACCTTTGGTGCGTTTTCGTGCTCAGGCCATGCAGGATGCCGTGCCCGTGGGCATGGGGGCCATGGCGGCAATTTTGGGCATGGATGCTGCGAAAGTAATAGCTGGCTGCGCAGAAGCTACCAGCGCTACACGTGCGTTGGGCTCAGAATTTGCTGCCGAAGTGGTGGAGGCTGTGAACTTCAATGATCCCGGTCAGACCGTGATCGCGGGTAGCAAGGCTGCGGTTGAAAAAGCCTGTGAAATGCTCAAGGCCAATGGGGCCAAGCGCGCTCTGCCTTTGCCGGTGTCGGCGCCGTTCCATTCCAGCCTGATGCGACCTGCCGCCGACAGGCTGCGTGAGAAGCTGGCGACCACGGCGTTTGCTGCGCCCCAGATTCCGGTGGTCAACAATATTGATGTGTCGGTTGAAACCGATGCAGACCGTATTCGCGACGCCCTGGTGCGCCAGGCCTTTGGTCCGGTGCGCTGGGTCGAGTGCGTCGCCGCCATCAAGGCGCGCGGCGTCTCCACCCTGGTGGAGTGCGGGCCGGGCAAGGTGCTGGCCGGCATGGTCAAACGTATCGATGGCAGCCTGACGGGTCTGCCCCTGTTCGACCCGGCCAGCCTGGCCGAGGTCCAATCCACTGTTTTGGGAGCTGCTGCATGAGCGCTGTGGAATTTGCGGGCCAGGTGGCCCTGGTGACGGGCGCTTCGCGCGGTATTGGCGCGTCCATCGCCCTGGAGTTGGCCCAACGCGGCCTGAAGGTCATTGGTACAGCCACCAGCGAAGCCGGTGCTGCTGCCATCGGCCAGGCGTTGGCAGCCTTTCCCGGCAGCGCCGGCAAGAAGCTGGACGTCAACGACGCGGATGAAGTGGCTGCCGTGGTGGATGCCATTGCCAAGGAGCATGGCGGTTTGCAGGTATTGGTCAACAATGCTGGTATCACCCGCGACACCCTGGCGATGCGCATGAAAGATGACGACTGGGATGCGGTGCTGGACACCAATCTCAAGGCTGTATTTCGCATGAGCCGCGCCGTGATGCGGACCATGATGAAACAGCGCTACGGACGCATCATCAGCATCACATCGGTGGTGGGTGCATCGGGCAACCCTGGTCAGGCCAACTACGCGGCCGCCAAGGCAGGTGTGGCCGGCATGACCCGTGCCCTGGCCCGTGAGCTGGGCTCGCGTGGCATCACCGTGAATTGCGTGGCGCCCGGTTTCATCCAGACCGATATGACCGCCAGCCTGCCGCCCGAACAACAAGCCGCCCTGCTGGGCCAGATTCCGCTGGGCCATCTGGGTGCGCCTGCGGACGTAGCGCACGCTGTGGCCTATCTGGCATCGCCGCAGGCCAGCTATGTGACGGGGCAGGAGCTGCACGTCAACGGCGGCATGTACATGTAAGCGGCCTCTGCCGCATACGATCAAATCCAACCGTTCTATCCGTACGGTAGCCTGGGCAGGGGATCTTCAGCAGCCCGGCTAAAATCACGGATTCTTTTACAACACTCAGAGGGAACTATGAGCGATATCGAAGCACGCGTTAAAAAAATTATTGCCGAACAACTTGGCGTTGAAGAAGCACAAGTGACCAGCGAAAAGTCTTTTGTGGCTGACCTGGGCGCAGACTCCCTGGACACCGTGGAACTGGTGATGGCACTGGAAGACGAGTTCGGCATCGAGATCCCGGACGAAGACGCGGAAAAAATCACCACGGTGCAAAACGCGATCGACTACGCAACCAGCCACCAAAAAGCCTAAATCAGGCTGCACATGGCCCGTGTGTTGCACACAGACCGGGAATGCGCGGTGTACACCCCCGTTTCTCGCTGTCTGCCCAGTTCGCGATAGCGCACTGTGCAACTCTTTTGCTGTTAACCAGACCTCTTTAATTTATGTCCCGTCGTCGCGTCGTTGTCACAGGTTTAGGATGCATAAGTCCCGTGGGTAACACGGTGGCTGATTCGTGGTCGGCCTTGCTGGCCGGCCAGTCAGGCATCGACATGATCCGCGCATTTGATGCCAGCCCCTTCTCCTGCAAATTTGCCGGAGAGGTCAAGGGTTTTGATATCACTAGCCTGATTCCCGAGAAGGAAGCGCGCCATATGGACCGCTTTATCCATCTCGGCATTGCTGCGGCTATGGAAGCCGTGGCCGACGCGGGGTTGAGCACGGGTGACGCGTTGACGGAAGAGCAGGCGGCCCGCATAGGCTGCAATATCGGCTCAGGCATTGGCGGTCTGCCCATGATTGAGCAGACGCATGCCGAATTGACCAACCGAGGTGCTCGCCGCATCTCGCCGTTTTTCATTCCGGCTTCTATCGTCAACATGATTTCGGGCCATGTTTCTATCAAATTTGGTTTCAAAGGCCCCAATATCGCTGTTGCAACGGCCTGTACCACCGGTCTGCATGCCATAGGGCAGTCAGCGCGGATGATCGAGTACGGTGATTGCGACGTGATGGTTGCAGGCGGCTCTGAAGCAGCTATATCGCCTTTGGGCCTGGGTGGCTTTGCCGCAGCGCGTGCCCTGAGTACGCGCAACGATGACCCCGCCACCGCTTCCCGTCCCTGGGACAAAGACCGTGATGGCTTTGTGCTGGGTGAGGGTGCCGGCGTGATGGTGCTCGAAGAGTACGAGTACGCCAAGGCCCGCGGCGCCAAGATCTACGCCGAAATCGTCGGCTTCGGCATGAGTGGCGATGGGTTCCATATGACCGCTCCGAACGTGGACGGTCCACGCCGCTCCATGCAGATGGCTTTGAAGAACGCGGGTGTGAATGTGGACCAGGTGCACTATTTGAATGCCCATGGCACCTCTACGCCCCTGGGCGATGCGAACGAAACCAATGCCATCAAGCTGGCCTTTGGTGATCATGCCAAGAAGTTGGTGGTGAATTCCACCAAGTCCATGACCGGACACTTGCTCGGTGGCGCTGGCGGTATTGAAAGCGTGTTTACCGTGCTGGCCTTGCACAACCAGAAGAGCCCGCCGACCATCAATATTTTCAACCAAGATCCAGAGTGTGATCTGGACTACTGCGCCAACACTGCACGCGATATGCAGATTGACGTGGCGGTGAAGAATAATTTCGGGTTTGGCGGCACCAACGGCAGCTTGGTTTTCAAGCGCGTCTAAGCCCGTCAATCCTGACGCGATAGCCGATCTGACTTCCGCTGCTTCATGCACAACGCCCCATCGGTGAGCTATCCGGTGGGGCGTTCTGCTATCCAGGGCTGGTTGACACTCAGTTTGTGGCTGTTGGGCTTGGCCACGGTATTGGGCTGGTGCTGGCAGGCAGATGCTTTGGGCTGGCGGCAGTATCTTGCTTTGGTGGCTGTTCTAGGCGTCGGGGCGGCGGCTGTGCGGGGCTGGCGCCAGATGCCGGTAGGAGTCCTTCGCTGGGATGGACAGCAGTGGTTCTGGGCCGCTACCGGTGAGCCAATGGCTGTCGCGGTGGCTTGTAGATTGGACTTGCAGCGGCATCTGCTGCTGCAGCTGCGCCCCCAGTCGGGTCGATCTTTGTGGTGTTGGGTGGCACATGCCCAGCATCCAGAACGCTGGCATGGCTTGCGCCGTGCTGTATATTCGCCCGCCAGACCAAAAGCCGATGCGTCGGCTGTGTTCGGGTCTGAACCATGACTTCACTTCCACCGCCTATTTTGACGACACCCCCCACGGCTACCGATAGCGACCTGATGCTGGTGGAGCGCACTGTAGCGGGCGACCAGAAGGCTTATGGCCTGTTGGTCATGAAATACCAGCGTCGCATCCAGCGCCTGATAGGCCGGATGGTGCGGGATGTGGACTTGGTGGAAGACATTGCCCAGGAAACATTCATCCGCGCCTACCGTGCGCTGCCCAAATTCCGCGGCGATGCGCAGTTCTATACCTGGCTGTACCGCATTGCTATCAATACCGCCAAGAAGACCTTGATGGACTTCAAGCGCGATCCCACGGTGTCCGAAGCGGCTATGCGTCCTTCTGACAACGACGATGAAACTTACTACCGGGAAAACGAACCAACCAGTCCAGACACCCCGGATACGGTGCTGGCCGCCAAGCAGATTTCCTCGGCGGTGAACGAGGCCATGGATGCCTTGCCGGCGGATTTGCGGCAAGCCGTGACTTTGCGCGAGATTGAAGGCATGAGCTATGAGGACATTGCCGAAATGATGCAGTGCCCGATAGGCACGGTGCGTTCGCGCATATTCCGGGCCCGTGAGGCGATTTCGGCACGGGTCAAACCCTTGCTGGAAAACCAGTCCGGCAAGCGTTGGTAAGTGAAGCACGATTTTGAAGATGCGCTAACAGGAAACAAGGTGATGCAAATGGGCACGGAACACGCGAACAATCCCCAGGACGCACTGTCGGCACTGGCCGATGGTCAGCTGCGCGGCGCGGCTTTTGCGCAGGCTGTCGAACGGGTGGAGCAAGACGCAAATGCTCAAGCAACCTGGCATGCCTACCATGTGGTGGGCGATGTGCTGCGCTCGGGCGACTTGGCGTTCTGTTCCGATGACCAGGCGTTTCTGGCCCGGTTCCAAAGCCGCCTGGCCCTGGAGCCTGCACTGACGTCCACTGTGAGCGCTGCGAATTTGATAGCTATCGACGCATATAAAGCGGGCGCAGAGGCCCATTTATATGCTGAGGCTGCAACTCCCAAAGAGGCCAGCAACGAGCGTTTCTTTGGCTGGAAGCTGGTGGCCGGCCTGGCATCCGTGGTGGCGGTTGTGGCGGTTAGTTGGGGCGTGCTCAGTGGCTCTGGTGCTGCGCCCGCGGGACCCCAGTTGGCGCAGGCGGATGCCAAGAGCCAGACCTCTACCCAGGTGCAGCAAGCTGTGACCTTGGCGGATGGCGCTCCCCAGGTCATGCTGCGCGATGCCCGTCTGGACGAGTTGATGGCTGAACACAAGCAATTTGGCGGAACCTCGGCGTTGCAGATGCCGGCCGGTTTTTTACGCAATGCGACCTTTGAAAGTCCGGCCCGTTAAGGGCTGTTGACGGGAAACCAGGGACATGCAAGTGAGGATCTGCAGGAAAGTAGTGTTGGCGGCGGCCTGTGCCTTGGGCGGCCTGTCGTGGGCGGGCGGCGGGCAGACTCCCAACGTAGCGACGGCTCCGGCAGAGACGGCTGGCAGTGAGCGCACGGTCAACGAATGGCTGATGCGTATGCACGAGGCTTCACGCAAGCGCGCCTATGCGGGGACATTCGTGGTGTCCTCTGGCACGGGCAGCCTGTCCAGTGCACGCATCTGGCATGTGTGCGATGGCGAGCAGCAAATGGAACGCGTGGAATCCTTGACCGGGCCTCCGCGCACCACCTTTCGCCGCAATGACCAGGTGTTGACGCTGTTGCCCGAGAGCAAACTTGCTTACGCGGAAAAGCGCGAGTCCTTGGGACTATTTCCGCATCTGCTGCAAACCGGCGATTCTGCGATAGCGGAGTTTTACGGCGCCAAGCAGGATGGCAGCGAGCGTGTGGCCGGTTTTGATGCCGATATGGTGTTGCTGAGTCCTAAAGACACGCTGCGCTATGGTTACCGGATCTGGAGCGAGAAGAAGACAGGCCTGGTCGTCAAGCTGCAGACACTGGACGCGGACGGCAAGGTGCTGGAGCAGGCTGCGTTCTCCGAGTTGCAGCTGGATGCACCAGTAAAGATGGAAAAGCTGGGCCAGATGATGGCCAATACAGCAGGCTACCGTGTGGAGACCAGTTCCATGCTCAAAACCACAGCCTTGTCAGAGGGTTGGGTATTGAAAAATACGGTGCCGGGCTTTAAATCCATGAGCTGCTTCCGCCGCTCCGTGGCGGGCGCACCGGCCAGTGCTGCTGAAAGTACTTTGCAATGGGTCTTTTCGGACGGATTGGCATCAGTGTCCCTGTTCGTGGAGCCCTTTGATGCACAGCGCCACGTCAAGGAGGGTGTGTTGGCCATGGGGGCTACCCAATCTCTGACGCGTCGCATAGGCGCGTGGTGGTTGACCGTGGTGGGCGAGGTGCCTTTGCAAACCTTGAAGGCGTTTGCCCAAGGGCTGGAACGCAAGAAGTAGCAGTAGCGCCGGCCTTATCGGCTGGCCCTTTGAATTTTGAAAGAAAGCATGACGATGTTGCCGCTCAGTTTGAAAAAAGTACGTTTTCTTGCCCTGACGTGGACCGTGGCAGTGGCATCCACCGTTGCTCTGCTGCCCAGCACCCCGGTGTTGGCCCAGACCCGTACCTTGCCCGATTTCACCGATCTGGTGGAGCAGGTTGGACCCTCTGTGGTGAATATTCGTACCTTGGAAAAGGTGTCCTCCCGTGCCACGGCAAACAACAGTATGGACGAGGAGATGCAGGAGTTTTTCCGGCGCTTTGGTGTGCCGATTCCGAACACGCCACGTCAGACTCCGCGCCAGCAAAAGCCGCAGCAAGATCCGGATGAAGAAACGCCGCGCGGAGTGGGCTCCGGCTTCATTCTCAGTTCGGACGGTTTCATCATGACCAATGCCCACGTGGTTGAGGGCGCCGATGAGGTGATGGTCACTCTGACCGACAAACGGGAGTTCAAGGCCAAGATCATCGGTTATGACAAGCGCAGCGATGTGGCTTTGGTCAAGATCGATGCATCTGGCTTGCCTGCGGTGAAGGTCGGAGATGTGAACCGCCTCAAGGTTGGCGAATGGGTCATGGCGATCGGCTCGCCATTCGGTCTGGAAAACACCGTGACCGCCGGCATTGTCAGTGCCAAGCAACGCGATACCGGCGATTACCTGTCTTTCATCCAGACCGACGTGGCTATCAACCCTGGCAATTCGGGTGGGCCGTTGATCAATATGCGTGGTGAGGTGGTAGGTATCAACAGCCAGATCTACTCGCGCTCTGGCGGCTTTATGGGCATTTCGTTCGCAATACCGATCGATGAAGCGGCCCGCGTGGGTGATCAGCTGCGGGCTTCCGGGCGAGTCTCGCGTGGCCGTATCGGTGTGCAGATTGAGCAGGTTTCCAAGGATGTCGCTGAGTCGGTTGGACTGGGTAAAGCGCAAGGTGCGTTTGTGCGGGGTGTGGAGGCGGGCGCTCCGGCGGAAAAGGCTGGCGTGGAGGCGGGCGACATCATTACCAAGTTCGACGGCAAGGCAATTGATAAGTCTTCGGACCTGCCACGTCTGGTGGGTAATACCAAGCCCGGCACAAAGAGCAGCCTGACAGTATTTCGGCGAGGCACGTACAAGGACTTGTCCGTGGTGATTGCTGAGATCGAAGACGATAAACCTGCCAAAAAACCCACTGCCAAGGAGGAAAAGCCCAAGGCATCTTCGGCTGGCCAATTGCTCGGCCTGGCCGTGAGTGAATTGAGTGACGCACAGAAGAAGGAGCTGAAGCTCAAAGGCGGCGTCAGAGTAGATAGCGCCACTGATGGTGCAGCCAGGGCCGGGGTGCGTGAGGGAGATGTGATCGTGGCAATCGCAAATGTCGAGGTCAATACGGTCAAGGACTTTGAGGCTGCAGTGGCCAAAATGGACAAATCCAAGCCCGTAAATCTGTTGTTCCGGCGTGGTGAGTGGGCGCAGTACGCACTGATACGTCCTGGTAAATAAGCTTGTAAACCCATAAAAGTCCCCCTTCCCAACTAGGGATTGGGGCTTTTTTTGTCGCTGAAAACCTGTAAATGGGCTGTCACAAAAAATTCTTGTGTGCCTTTCGGGTTCTTTGGATGTTTGTAATTACTAACTTCAAAAAGTGCTAACAACGATTTTGGATAGAATCAGCGACTCGCTCTATGGGTTTTGGACATATCAAAAATGGTGAAAACCACGATGCGGGACGAAGCCTTGTGGAACGCAGGCGATCCACAGATCGCCCACAAGTTGTCCAGAAAACTATCCACCGACTCTGTTGATAAGTTGTGAATAAGTTGCCTGTTGTGACCTTGCAACGCTTGCATGGTGCTGGTGCGTGGGCTGTGCTGATTCGCCTTTTTACCTACAATGAAGCTCCAGCTATCGCAGTTGCCAAAGATTGTTGGTTCAGGGCGCGTTCGTCATCGACGCGCCCTTTTTTCATTTCTGCGCCTTTTAATTCAATCACTTAAAGCTTCCCGTTGATGAACCACATCAGAAATTTTTCCATCATCGCGCATATTGACCACGGTAAATCAACGTTGGCGGACCGCCTGATTCAACGCTGCGGCGGACTGGCTGAACGCGAAATGGAGGCCCAGGTGCTCGATTCGATGGACATCGAAAAAGAGCGTGGGATAACTATCAAGGCACAGACGGCAGCGCTGCACTACAAGGCCAAGGATGGTCAGATTTACAACCTGAATCTGATCGACACGCCCGGCCATGTGGACTTCTCGTACGAAGTGAGTCGCTCGCTGTCTGCGTGTGAAGGCGCGTTACTGGTGGTCGATGCCAGCCAGGGCGTGGAAGCACAAACCGTGGCCAATTGCTACACCGCGCTCGACCTCGGCGTGGAGGTCATGCCGGTGCTGAACAAGATCGATTTGCCGAATGCAGACCCTGACAACGCACGGGCTGAAATTGAAGACGTGATCGGTATCGATGCGACCGATGCCATCCCTTGCTCGGCGAAAACGGGTTTGGGTATTGATGAGATTCTGGAGGCTATCGTGGCCCGGGTGCCAGCACCCAAGGGCAACCCGGACGCACCCTTGCGCGCCATGATCATCGACAGCTGGTTCGATTCTTATGTGGGCGTGGTGATGCTGGTGCGCGTGGTCGATGGCCGTTTGGGCAAGGGCGAGCGCATCCGCATGATGGCTTCGGGCGCGGTCTATAACGCCGATAACCTGGGCGTGTTCACGCCGGCCACCGAAGTGCGTCAGTCCCTTGAGGCGGGCGAGGTGGGATTCATCATTGCCGGCATCAAGGAGCTGCAAGCTGCCAAGGTGGGCGACACGGTAACCTTGGAGAAGAAGCTGCCGAACAACGCCGGCCCAGCGGCCGAGGCCTTGCCGGGTTTCAAGGAAATCCAGCCCCAGGTGTTTGCCGGTCTGTATCCGACCGAGGCCAGTGAGTACGACTCACTGCGCGACGCGCTGGAAAAGCTCAAGCTCAACGATGCATCACTGCACTACGAGCCCGAGGTGTCGCAGGCCTTGGGCTTTGGTTTCCGCTGCGGTTTCCTCGGCCTGCTGCACATGGAAATTGTGCAAGAGCGCCTGGAGCGCGAGTTCGACCAAGATCTGATCACTACCGCACCTAGCGTGGTGTACCAGGTGGCGCGTTCTGACGGCACCGTCACCATGGTGGAGAACCCATCTAAGATGCCCGACTCCAGCCGCATGGAGGAAATACGCGAACCCATCGTGACCGTGCACCTGTACATGCCGCAAGAGTACGTGGGTGTGGTGATGACGCTGGCGAACCAGAAGCGCGGCGTGCAAATGAACATGGCCTACAAGGGCCGCCAGGTCGTGTTAACTTACGAGATGCCGTTGGCCGAGATCGTGCTCGATTTCTTTGACAAGCTCAAATCAGTGAGCCGCGGCTACGCCTCTATGGACTACGAGTTCAAGGAGTACCGCGCTGCGGATGTGGTGAAGGTGGACATTTTGCTGAACAGCGAAAAGGTCGATGCCTTGTCGATCATCGTGCACCGCAGCCAGTCGCAGTACCGTGGCCGCGCGGTGGTGGCCAAAATGCGCGAGATCATTTCCCGCCAGCAGTTCGACGTGGCGATCCAGGCGGCCATTGGCTCCGGCATTATTGCGCGTGAGACAATCAAAGCGCTGCGCAAGAATGTGATCGCCAAGTGTTACGGCGGCGATATTTCGCGCAAGAAGAAACTCCTCGAAAAACAAAAGGCCGGTAAAAAACGTATGAAGCAAATCGGCTCGGTAGAAGTCCCGCAAGAGGCTTTTCTGGCAATTCTGCAGGTGGAAGATTGATGCAAGCTCTGACTTCGGTAATTTTGGCGGCCTTTGTGGGCTACTGCGGCGCCTGGTATATGGGCGTGGTGGAAGGCAACTTTGCGTTGCTCTTGTTTTTGGCGACCTTGGTCACCGGTTTGTACTGGTTGGCCGAACGGTTTTATTTTCTACCGCAACGCAAGTTGGCCGTGGTGCGCCTGGAAGAGGCTTCCACCCAGCGATTGGCTGAATTGAACAAGATGGGCATCACCCAGGTAGACCAGGTGGTGCCTGATGCCAAGGCCCGTCTGTTGATGCAACCCTGGTGGCTGGACTGGACCGCCGGCTTGTTCCCGGTGATCATTGCTGTCTTTTTGCTGCGTTCCTTCTTGTTCGAACCCTTCAAGATCCCGTCTGGCTCCATGATTCCGACGCTGTTGGTGGGCGACCTGATTCTGGTGAACAAATTCCACTACGGCATTCGCTTGCCGGTACTGAACACCAAGATCACAGCCGGCACGCCACCCCAGCGTGGCGATGTCATGGTGTTCCGTTACCCACCCAAGCCCAGCATGGATTACATCAAGCGTGTGGTGGGCGTGCCCGGTGATGAGGTGGCCTATATCAATAAGCGCCTGACTATCAACGGCAAGGAAATTGCGACCAAACCCACCGCAGACTTCTTTGACGAAGACCAGATGCGCTACTTCAAGCAATTTGAAGAAAACCTGGGTGATCGGCCCCACCGTTTGCTGAATGACGACAGCCGACCTGCTTTTGTACAGGGTACGGATGATTTCCCCTTCAAGGAAAACTGCAAATACAGTGTCGAAGGCGTGGTGTGCAAAGTCCCCGAAGGCCAGTATTTCATGATGGGCGACAACCGCGACAACTCGGCAGATTCCCGCTATTGGGGCTTTGTGCCGGACAAGAATATCGTCGGCAAGGCCTTCTTCGTATGGATGAATTTCAGTAGTCCCAGGCGCATTGGCTCGTTCCACTAACCGTAATCGATGCAAAGTTACCGTATGAACACATCTGCATTCAAATCCAAGCAACGTGGCCTGTCCTTCATCGGGCTGGTTCTCATGATGGCACTGGTGATTTCGGTATTCATCGTAGGCGCCAAGGTGGTGCCGACCGTGATCGAATACCAGACCATCCTGAAGGCCCTGAACAAGGCCAAAGAGGGCAATACCGTGTCGGAAGTGCGCGTTATTTTTGACAAGGCCGCCAGCATTGATTTGATCTCCTCGGTTACAGCCAAGGACTTGGAAATCAGCAAAAACGGCGACAAGGTTGTCGTCTCGGTGGCCTACAACAAAGAGATCGAACTCTTTGGTCCGGCATATCTATTGATCAAGTACTCTGGCTCCAGCAAATAGCGTGAACGATGGTCTTCTTGCGTTGCAGCAACGTCTGCAACATGTGTTTTCTGATGAAAAACTGCTGGTCCGTGCCACCACGCACCGCAGCTTTTCGGCAGACCACAACGAACGCCTGGAATTCCTGGGCGACTCGGTATTGAATCTGGCCGTTGCCGGCCTGCTCTACACCCGTTTGAGTTCCTTGCCCGAAGGCGATTTGTCCCGCGTGCGCGCCAATATGGTCAAGCAGGACACGCTGTACCAGCTGGCGGTGGTGCTGGACCTGCCAGGCGTGCTGCGCCTGGGCGAGGGCGAGGCCCGCTCGGGTGGGCAAAAACGCCCGTCCATTCTGGCCGATGCGCTGGAAGCGGTGATTGGCGCGGTGTTCCTCGATGCCGGCTACGGCGCTGCCGAGGCCTTGGTGCACCGCCTGTTCAAGACGGTGGAAATCAACCCGCAGATGCAGGCGATCGGCAAGGACCCCAAGACCGAGTTGCAGGAGTGGCTGCAAGGCCGCAAAATGAAGTTACCCGCTTACCGCGTGGTCAGCACCTTGGGGGCGGCCCACCGGCAGACCTTTGATGTGGAATGTGAAATTGTTGAGCTTGGCCTGGCCGAGCGCGGCATCGGCGGCTCGCGCCGCGCTGGCGAACAGGCGGCGGCCGCTGCCATGCTGGTCAAACTTGAATCCAAAGCCGTCGCCGTGAAAGCCTCCAAATGACAGCAAGCTCTAACCCTCCTAATCCCCCAGAGTCCTCCACCGAACCCACAGACGCACCAGACGATGCCATGGCGTCCCTGGAAGGCATGCTGGCCGATTTAAAAAAAGCATCTCCTGATGCGCCTGTAACCGGCCAGCGCTGCGGCTTGGTGGCCATTGTCGGCAAGCCCAATGTGGGCAAGTCCACTTTGCTCAACGCGGTGGTGGGCCAGAAGATCAGTATCACCTCGCGCAAGGCCCAGACCACGCGGCACCGCATTACCGGTATCCGTACCCGCGACAACACGCAGTTCGTGTTTGTCGATACGCCCGGCTTTCAGACCCTGCACAACAACGCGCTGAACCGCTCTTTGAACAAGACGGTGCAGGGCGCGGTGAGCGACGTGGACCTGGTGCTGTTCGTGGTGGAAGCCGGCAGCTTTACCCTGGCCGATGCCAAGGTGCTGTCCCTGCTCAAGCCGAATATTCCGGTGCTGCTGATTGCCAACAAGCTGGACAACGTACACCGCCGTGCCGAGATCGCGCCCTGGCTGCAGAGTATGCAGGAGCGCCACCCGTTTGCCGAGTTCGTGCCCATGTCGGCCAAGAACGCCAAGGATATCGAGCGCCTGTTCGGCATCTGCGCCAAATACCTGCCCGAGCAGGCCTGGTGGTATGACGAAGACGAGTTGACCGACCGCAGCGAGAAATTCCAGGCCGCTGAAACCGTGCGCGAGAAGCTGTTCCGCTTGACCGGCGACGAGTTGCCCTATACCTCCACCGTCATCATCGACAAGTTCGAGGAAGAGCCGCCTGCGCGCAAAGGCCAGAAGCGCCTGCTGAAGATAGCCGCCACCATTGTGGTCGAACGCGATGGCCACAAGGCCATGGTGATCGGTGACAAGGGCGAGCGCATCAAGCGCATCGGCATGGAAACCCGTGTCGAACTCGAAAAATTGATGGATGCCAAGGTGTTCATCGAGGTCTGGGTGAAAGTGCGCTCCGGCTGGGCCGACGACGAGGCAAGAGTCCGCTCCTTTGGCTACGAGTGATTCGTGGCTCCAAAACGGTTCCATGATGAGCCTGCATATGTTTTGCACCGCTACGACTGGAGCGAGTCCAGCCTGATCCTGGAGGTCTTCACCCGCCACCACGGCCGCATGGCGATTGTGGCCAAGGGGGTGAAGAAGCCGACTTCCAACTTCCGTCCCATCCTGCTGCCGTTGCAGCCTTTGCGCCTGTCGTTTGGCGGTGATGCGGAAATCCGCAACCTCAAGGCGGCCGAATGGGTGGGCGGCCACGTGATGCCGACCGGCGATGCGCTGCTGTCCGGCTACTACCTGAACGAGCTGCTGATGCGCCTGCTGGCGCGCGACGACCCGCACACGGCTTTATTCGACGCCTACGGCGTTGCGGTACAGGTGCTGGCCTCTGAACATGGCGAAGCGTTGCAACCGGCGCTGCGGGCGTTTGAGCTGCTGTTGCTGCGCGAGATTGGCCTGCTGCCCTTGCTGGACGTGCAGACCATGACCTTCGAGCCCCTGGAGCCCGAGGGCCGCTACAGCCTGGTCGCCGAAGGCGGCCTGCGCCAGAGCCAGGCGGACGACCGGGCCAGCCTGAGCGGCACACAGTGGCTGTCGCTGCAGCAATCGCTGCAGCCCGGCGCACCGTTCACAGCCACTTTGCGCGCCTGCGCCGAGGTATTGAACGGACTGAAGCCCCAGTTGCGCGCCGTGCTGCACTACCATTGCGGCATGGCAACGCTGCATACGCGGCAATTGATGATGGATCTGCAAGCCCTATGACTTCTCCCCACGCTGCGGTGCGAACCGCCCTCTCGGTCAACGTCAACAAGGTGGCGCTGGTGCGCAACACCCGGCATCTGGGCATCCCCAGCGTAGCCCGTGCCGCCACCTTGTGCCTGGAGGCCGGTGCCCAGGGCATTACCGTACACCCGCGGCCCGACGCGCGGCATATCCGCACCGAAGACGTCTACGAGCTGTCTGACCTGCTGACCGCCTGGCCCGACCGTGAGTTCAACATTGAAGGCAACCCGTTCCAGAACCTGATGGACTTTGTGCGCCGCTGCCGCCCCCACCAGTGCACTTTTGTGCCCGACGGCGAAGACCAGTTCACCAGCGACCATGGCTGGAACCTGGCCCAGGACGGCGACCGCTTGCGGCCGCTGATCGCCGAGGCGCAGAGCCTGGGCGTGCGCGTCAGCCTGTTCATGGACCCCGTGCCCGAGGCCATGGCGTTGGCCAAGGCCGTGGGCGCAGACCGCGTCGAGCTCTATACCGAAAGCTACGCCAGCGCCTACGGCAAGCCCCAATTTCAAGAGGTTTTAAGCCAGTTCGCGCAGGCAACACAAGCGGCAGCAGCTATCGATTTAGGAGTGAATGCCGGCCACGACCTGAGCCGTGACAACCTCACCGCCTTTCTGCGCGCCTGCCCGCAGGTGCAAGAAGTGTCCATAGGCCACGCGCTGGTGGCCGACGCGCTGGAGCTGGGCTATGCCGCCACGGTGCGTGACTACCTGCGCTGTATTGCCGACGCCGCCCGGCCATGATTTACGGCATAGGTACCGATATCTGCGACGTGCGCCGCATCCGCGCCAGCCTGGAGCGCCATGGCGATCGCTTTGCCGAGAAGGTGCTGAGCGATGCCGAGCTGGAGACCTGGCGCAAGCGCGGCGCGCGCTGGCCCGAGCGGGGCGTGCGCTACCTGGCCACGCGCTTCAGCGCCAAGGAGGCGTTCAGCAAGGCCATAGGCATGGGCATGCGCATGCCCATGACCTGGCGCTCCTGCGAGATCGTCAACCTGCCCAGCGGCCAGCCCAGCATTGTTTTGCACGCGGCACTGAAAACCTGGTTTGAGGCGCAGGGGCTGAGCGCCCACGTCACCGTGACCGACGAAACCGACTACGCCGCCAGTTTTGTCGTCGTGGAGCGTTTGCCAGCGTGATTCTTGATTGCTATAGTATTCATAGCTGCTTGCACAGGTATTGCCTGCGCTAGAAGCATTTATTTGATAAATCCTTCCTATGTCCCAACACGCCCCCCTGATCATTGACATTGCCGGCACCACGCTGACCCGCACCGACCGCCAGCGCCTCAAGCATCCGCTGACCGGCGGCATCATCCTGTTTGCTCGCAATTGGCAAGATCGGGCCCAGCTCACCGCCCTGTGCCGGGACATCAAAAAGGTCCGCAAAGACCTGCTGATCTGCGTGGACCATGAAGGCGGTCGGGTCCAGCGTTTCAAGACCGATGGCTTTACCCACCTGCCGCCCATGCGCGTACTGGGCGAGATGTGGATGCGCGACGCGCTGCAGGCCACCAATGTCGCCACCGCCTGTGGTTATGTGCTGGCCACCGAGTTGCGCGCTTGCGGCGTGGACTTCAGCTTCACCCCGGTGCTGGACCTGGACTTTGGCGAGAGCAGCGTGATTGGCGACCGCGCCTTCCACAGCGATGCGCGGGTCGCCAGCCTGCTGGCTAAGAGCCTGATGCACGGCCTGCTGCAAGCCGGCATGGCGAACTGCGGCAAGCACTTCCCCGGTCACGGCTTTGTGAAGGCCGATTCGCACACGGACATTCCGGTGGACAAGCGCAGCCTGAAAGCCATCCTGGCCGAAGACGCCTTGCCCTACGCCAGCCTGAACACCAGCTTGTCCAGCGTCATGCCGGCCCATGTGATCTACCCCAAGGTGGACAGCCGGCCCGCGGGCTTCTCCAGCAAGTGGCTGCAATACGTGTTGCGTGGCCAGCTGGACTTCCATGGCGCGATCTTCAGCGACGATTTGAGCATGGCCGGCGCGCGTCGCATTGACGGTAAGGACGTGAGCTATACCGCCGCCGCCGTGGCCGCGCTGGAAGCCGGTTGCGACATGGTGCTGTTGTGCAATCAAAGCCTGGCCGACAAAGGACGGGCAGTGGATGCCTTGCTGCAAGGCCTGACCGAGGCCCAGCTCAAGGGCCAGTGGGAACCTAACGAAGCCAGCGAAGACCGTCGCCAAAGCCTGTTGCCCACCACGCCCGCGCTGGAATGGGACAAGCTGATGACCCATCCGGCCTATATGCAGGCGCTCTGGCTGGTGCCTTGAGGTGCTATTTATTTGGTAGCTACTAGCGCTGCTAGTACATGCGCTAGGGGGCTATTGGGTATTGGAATTTGCAGATGAGAGCTATCCCCTCCAAAGCGCTGCTGCCCATTTGTTTTTGCTTCTGCAGATGGGCAGCTAACGCGGGGAAAAGTGAAGCTCTAGTTTTGGAGTTGGGGTAAGACTGAATGCTGGAATTTTTCGACGGCTGCCACGATCGCCTGCACGATGGCATCTTGCTTGGCGTTGTCGGCCACATACTTTTCATCCCCCGCGTCCACGATTACACCGACCTCCAGCAGCACTGCGGGGACCGTGGTTTTTCGCAAAACCAGTAGCTCGTCAAATTTGTAAATGCCCAATTTGGCATCGAGCAGTTCGCGGTTTTCGCCTGCAATAGGTTCGGCGTGGTGCAGCGAGGGATGGCGACCCAGTGCGAGCAATTCCTGCCCCAATAGCTTGGCAAACTGCTGACTCTGCGCAAACTTGGGATTCCGTTGGGACACAAAGATCGAGTAACCGGTAATAGGCTGAACGGCTTGGTAGGCGGGTGTGCCGTTAACCTCAATTTTGGCCAGGTATTTCAGCTGCGCCGAATCATGGTGCAACGCTAAAAATAAATCTGCCTGTCGGGCGTTTGCCAGCTCCGCACGTCTGTCCAGGCTGATTTCTTCTGAGGATGCGCGCGTGAGTACCACCTGCACTCCTGTGGCTTCCAAGCCCTTGGCCAGTTTTGCACTCAGTGCATCGTTGTAGGCGACTTCATAGATTCCCTTGACGCCCAAAGCACCGGCTTGCTTGGGGGTGTGGCCGGGGTCTAGCACGATGACGAATGGTTGGCCCGCGGTGCGCGGTGCGTCAGCCGCATTCGAAGCGGCGGCGCACGTAAAAAAAGCGCACAGACACAAAAGTGCCTGTGCGCTGCGCGTTTTCAAATAGCGCGGCAACATGTGCTTGCGCCTATCCGTTCAAGCTGCTTATTCCCAAGATTTTTTGGCGATGGCGGCGTCGTTGCAAGTGCCGGTTTTGCACTCACGGGCACGGTCGCGCAGGTACTCGGCGCGCTCACGGTTGAGTTTGTAGTTGCAGCTCACGTCGATGGAGCCAGAGCGCTCGCAAGACGCATCCCGGAATTTAATCCAGTCGCGCTGTGTTTCGGTTAGTTGCTGTTTGACGTTATCTTTGAGCGGTTTGCGTAGCTCTGTGTACACAGAATTCAGCTCTTTGTCGGATTCCAAAAACAACTTGGCGACGCAATAAGTTTTGTCGTAGCTGGTCTTGAACTTGTCGCAGCTGTCAGTGTTATCAGCGTGGGCAAATTGCGCCGAAAAAAACAAACCTGCAGCCAACGAAGCCAAAGTCAAAAATTTCATAAATTCTCCGAATATGGGATTGGAAATTATGGGCGATTTGCACACTGTAGAAACCAGTCGCTAAGCCCATCCGCCGTATTTTCATGCGGTGGCTAGCACCCACATTTTTACTTCTTTTTTGATAGCTGCTAGCGCAGGTGCTATCTGCGCTGGCGCTCTATCGGATGATGAAAATTAAGCCTCGCGGCGCAGCGCCGGGAACAGGATGACGTCGCGGATGCTGGCGCTGTCGGTCAGCAGCATCATCAGGCGGTCAATGCCGATGCCGCAGCCGCCGGTGGGGGGCATGCCGTATTCCAGGGCGCGCACAAAGTCAGCATCAAAATGCATGGCTTCGTCGTCGCCGCTGTCCTTGGCCGTGACCTGGGCCTGGAAGCGCGCAGCCTGGTCTTCGGCGTCGTTCAATTCGCTGAAACCGTTGCCGAATTCGCGGCCGGTGATGTACAGCTCGAAGCGCTCGGTGACTTCCGGGCGGTCGTCGTTGGCGCGGGCCAGTGGCGAAATTTCGGTCGGGTGTTCCATGATGAAGGTCGGCTGCCAGAGCTTTTCTTCCACGGTTTCCTCGAAGTACAGCACCTGCAGGCTGGCCAGGCTGCGGCCGGCGAGCTTGTTCTTGGCTTCGGTCAGGCCCAGCTTTTTCACGGCGTTCGTCAGCCAGGTGGCATCGAACACGTTGTCGCCGGCTTCGGTGTACTTCTGGATGGCTTCGACGATGGTCAGACGCTCAAACGGCTGGCTCAGATCGACAGGCTTGCCCGCGTACGTCAGCTGCAGTGAGCCGGTGGCGCGCTGGGCCGCATCGCGGATCAGCTTCTCGGTGTAGTCCATCAGGTCCTGGTAGTTCCAGTAGGCCGCGTAGAACTCCATCATGGTGAACTCGGGGTTGTGGCGCACCGAGATACCTTCGTTGCGGTAGCTGCGGTTGATTTCAAACACGCGCTCAAAGCCGCCGACGATGAGGCGCTTCAGGTATAGCTCGGGCGCGATGCGCAAGAACATTTCCTGGTCCAGCGCGTTGTGGTGGGTCTTGAAGGGCTTGGCGTTGGCACCGCCGGGAATCGGGTGCAGCATGGGGGTTTCGACTTCCAGGAAGTCATTGGCCACCATGAATTCGCGCAGTGCGCTGACGGCCTTGCTGCGCGCCATGAAACGCTGGCGGGCTTCCACATCGGTCATCAGATCGACGTAGCGCTGGCGGTACTTGGTTTCCTGGTCAGCCATGCCGTGGAACTTGTCGGGCATGGGGCGCAGGCTCTTGGTCAGCAGGCGCACGCTGGTGGCGTGGATAGACAGTTCACCGGTCTTGGTCTTGAACACCGTGCCCTCGGCGGCGACGATGTCGCCCAGATCCCAATGCTTGAAGCTGGCGTACAGCTCAGCGCCCACGTCTTCGCCCTTGACGTAGATCTGGATGCGGCCACCGGTGCCGCCCAGCGAGGCATCTTGCAGCGTGCAGAAGCTGGCCTTGCCCATCACGCGCTTGAGCATCATGCGGCCGGCAACCTTGGCGGTGGCGCCCAGGGGTTGCAGCTCTTCTGCGGTCTTGTCGCCGTAACTGGCAAACAGGTCGGCCGCGCGGTGGCTGGGCTTGTAGTCGTTGGGGAACGCCACGCCCTTGCCTTCGGCTTGCTGTTGGCGGATGGTTTTGAGCTTTTCGCGCCGCTCCAGGATCAGCTGGTTTTCGTCTTGGGCCGGAACGGGAGGCAGGGCGGAGGTGTTTTCAGACATGCTGTTATAGAAAGAGGAGGGCGAAGTTCGCCAAACCTTTGATTTTAAGTCCGGCTCGGCAGGTTCAGTGCGTGATGCCGTCGCGGCGCAAGACTTTGAGGAACGTCAGGACTAGTATCTTGCAGTCCAGCCCCAGCGAGTGGTGCTGCAGGTAATGTGTGTCCAGCGCCACCTTGGCAGGAATAGGCAGCTCGTCGCGCCCGTTAATCTGCGCCCAGCCGGTCAAGCCGGGCAGCAGCTCGTGCACGCCTTCCGCGGTGCGCAGCGCAATCAGGTCTTGCTGGTTGAACAGCGCGGGCCGCGGGCCGACAAAGCTCATGTCGCCACACAGAATGCTCCATAGCTGGGGTAACTCGTCCAGGCTGCTTTTGCGCAGAAAGCTGCCAATCGGCGTGAGGTGGGCGCCGGGGTTGCCCAGCAGGTGCGTGGCAACGGCCGGGGTATTGATCTTCATGCTGCGGAATTTGGGCATCTTGAAGATGTGGTTGCCTCGGCCCACGCGGTCCGACCAGTACAGCACCGGGCCGGGCGAGGTGAGTCGTACGGCAACCGCCACCAGCAGCATGGCGGGCGCGAGTATGGCCGTGGCAACCAGGGCCAGCAGCAGATCCAATAGCCGCTTCACGACCGGTACTCCTCCAACGCGCGACGCAATCCTTCGTCCAAGCTGACCGGCGGCACCCAGCCAAGCAGGGTGCGCGCCTTACTGCTGTCTATTTGCAAGTTGCTGCATAAGCGCTGGACTGCAGCGCGCTGGCCCAACAGGGTGGCCCCAGCAGACAGTATCCATGGAGGGATGGCTAGCAAACGGGGAGGACGGCCGATAGCCAGAGCCATGCGCTGCACCAGTGCGGTGGTGGATAGGTCCTCTCCATCGCTGACCATAAAGGTCTGGTTGGCTGCTGCGGGGTGGGTCAAACAGAGGGTGATTAAATCGGTCAAATTGTCCAAAGCAACGAGGCTGCGTTGGTTATGGATATCGCCCAGGGGTAAAAGTTTTCCCCTGGCTATGGCACGGGCCAGACTTGCGAAATTGGCTTTCACGCCAGGGCCGTAGATCAGTGGTGGGCGCAGGATGGTGATCTCCATTCCGCTGGTCTGCCCCAGTTGCCGCAAAGCATTCTCGGCTTCGAATTTACTGATGGCATAGGGCTCGTGAGGCGAGGGAGGGCTGGTTTCGTTGAAGGGGTGCCCGGTGGGCGTAGTTTCACCGTTGACCTTGACCGAGCTGATGAAAATCAAACGCTTGACGCCGGCTTGGGCCGCCATTTGCGCCAAGTGCAAGGTCGTATGTACATTGCTGTCCCGAAATGCCTGCAAGGGGTTGGGGTCTTGTTCCTGCATGACGTGCACTCGGGCCGCCAAGTGGACTACGGTATCTATGTCCGATAGCGCGGCCCGCCAGTCCGTATTGGCATGCATATTGCCCACCAAAATCGAGTTGACGGGGTCGCTTTCGCGTGCTGGTGTAGCCTGACGGAGCGAGGTGCGGAGATGGAAATCCGGGCGCGCTTGCAACTGGGTCAGCAGAGCGCGACCGACAAAGCCCGTGCTTCCTGTGATAAGGACTTTCACAGGCGTACATACTCCAATAGTTTGCGGGGATATTTGGACAGGATCTTGAACCAATTGGTGGAAATGCCATTGTCCCTGCAAGCGCGCAGCACCTCTTGGTTAAGTAGCAAAGTATTGCGCCATCCACGGGTGCTGACGCCGCCCATTTGCATGCGTACCAGAATTTCATTTTTGTGCTGGTATCGCACCTGTCCATTTTTGAACGCTCTGGCGATCCAGTCATAGTCTCCCGCAATCTTGAAATCCGTGCGAAAGGGCCCGACCCGCTCATAAATTTCTCTGCGTACGAAGAGCGCAGGGTGAGATGGCATCCAACCCCAGGCCAAACGGTCTGGCTTGAAGTGAGATGAGCTATACCGCCGCACTAGTTGTTCAGGCGCTTCTGCGCGAAAGAAGGCTACATCGCCCATGAGGGCATCCAGATTTTCGTTCTGCATTTGCGCAGCGATACCTGCTAAAACATGGGTGTTCGCATAGCGGTCATCGGCATTGAGGAATGCAACCACATCCCCGGTTACCCTTTCCAAGCCCTTGTTCATTGCGTCGTATATGCCGCTGTCCGGCTCCGACACCAGAGTGCTGACGTGCTGGCCATGCTTCCGTATCTGTTGCAGCGTGGCGTCTGCAGAACCACCGTCGATCACGATATGTTCGATGCTGGGATGCGTTTGGGTGGCAACGGAGGCTAGTGTTGCTGTAATGGTGTCGGCGCTGTTATAGCAAACGGTGATGATGCTCAGTTTCACGGATGTCAGATTGGTTGCGTTGGGTCCAGCTCGTGCATCACCATGGCACGTGCAACTTCGCGCATCGACATGCTAGCCTTCCAACCCAGGTGCTGGAAGGCCTTGGACGCATCGCCGCAGCTATGGCGAATTTCTGTGGGGCGGAACAATTTTCGGTCTTGAATGACGTGGTCTTGCCAGTCCAGGCCCACCTGCTCGAAAGCGGTTTGCACGAATTCCTGCAGTGAGCTGGATATGCCGGTTGCGATCACAAAGTCCTGGGGGCTGTCTTGCTGCAGCATCCGCCACATGGCGTCCACATATTCAGGGCTCCACCCCCAGTCGCGGCGTATGCCCAGGTCGCCCAAAACCAGTTTGTCGTTGCTGCCACGTGCAATCGCAACCACTCCCTGCGTGATCTTCCGGGTCACAAAGCGTGGAGGTCGCAGCGCCGACTCATGGTTGAACAAAATGCCGTTGCAGGCAAAAAGGCCGTAGGCATCACGGTAGTTGGTTACCAGCCAATGGGCAGTAGATTTGGCCACCGCATAGGGGCTGCGCGGCTCAAATCGGGTTTGCTCGGTCGCAGGCATTTCGCCCACATCGCCGAAGCATTCGCTGGACCCCGCCTGGTAAAACCGAATGGGCAGATTGGTAAACCGGATGACTTCCAGCAAATTGATGGTGGCTGTCGCAATACTTTCTAGCGCCTCTGCGGGTTGCTCAAAAGACAGCCCCACTGACGTTTGGCCTGCCAGGTTGTAGATTTCTGTGGGCTGGCTCCGCACGATGGCTTGCAATACGCTGCGGAAGTCATTGGTGGCCATGGAGATGGTGGTGACTTTATCCCGTATGCCCAGGCGTTGCAGGTTGGAAAAAGTCGATAGTTGAGCATCGCGGGAGGTGCCCCACACTTTATAGCCTTTGGAGAGCAGCAGCTTGGCTAGATAAGCGCCATCTTGACCACCTACGCCGCAAATTAGAGCTCTCATTGGGCTAGCGTTGCACGGTAAATGTTGACAGTTTCTTCGGCACACTTACGCCAGGAGTATTTCATTTTCTGGGTCCTTCCCCGGTTAACTAGATCATCAGACAAAGTGGGTGAATTTAATACAGCCTCCAATGTAGATCTTATGGAGTCAGCACTTGATGGGTCAAAAAAAGCGGCAGCATGCCCTACTACCTCCGGTATTGAGCTGGTTTGGCTGCAGGCGACAGGGCAGTCCATGGACATGGCTTCTAAAGGGGGGATTCCAAAGCCCTCATATAACGAGGGATAGACAAAAACCGCTGCATGTCGATAACAAGACGCCAGTACGGAGTCGTTTCCTCCAACTTGACGAACACGTGCAGTATTTCCTGTACTGGCAATCATCGCTGCTTCTTTTTCGTTAAATTTGCCGCCACCAAAGCATAGTAAGTAAAAATTGTTCCTCAGCCATGTTGAGCAGCTATATGCCTGCAGAAGGGCGGTAAAGTTTTTGTATCCAGAGCGATGGCCTACGAAGAGTAGATATGGAGTGTCTACCCCCAATGTCCGAAGTCGAAAGGCGGCACTTGCTTCGTCGGTAAGCAGGTCACTTAGTGCATCAAAACCTAGATGGGTTACAGATACCTGATCTGGCGAAATAGCATCATATTGTTCGAGCAAGTCTTTGCGTGTATTTTCTGAGATGCAAATTATTTTATCTGCTTGCGAGACAATTCTTTTTTTCCAGCGTGCGATGGGATCTTTTCTTGAGTAATTTTCAGGATATTTTTCATGAATCATGTCATAAACTGTAATGACATTTTTGGCATACTTCGATGGTGCTGGAAAGGGATAGTAATAGGTTCTATGCAAAATATCTGAGCTATGAGTGTATTGCAGAACCTTTCCCATAAAAAGACTGGCCGCTCGAAATATAGGTTTTGCTGTACGAATGGCCGGTGCGGGTTTCCCGATTATCAATGTATTTGATAATGCTTTGAGGTATTCGTTGCAATGGTAAGGAGCAATGATTCTAGGTTGTATGCCTTGAATTTCATTCATTTCCTTGGCTAAACTGGCAAAGTAACGTGAAATTCCTCCCACTGTTTGTGAGCAAAAAATTTGTGGATCAAAATTCACGCGCATGATTTTACGATTGAGTATTGGCTTTATTTATCTTCGACATTTCTTGAAATGCTGAAAAATATGAAGCAGATGTATACCCCTGTGCCAATCCTTGGGAGGTTCTTTGGGCATTAATAAGCATATTGTTGTCCCATTGAGATATGCTGATGAGTGCTTGGGCTAAGGATTTTGCAGACATTTCGTGGAATACAAAGCCATTAATACCGGATCGTACTAAATCCTGCGCAGCACCTACCCACCGTGATGTAATTAACATCGCCCCACTCGCGGCAGCTTCACACACCACCGTACCCCAGTGATCTTCTCGACTGGGTAGAACCAAGCATCTGGTTTCACGCATACGTTGAGAGGCAAGTTGTGCTTGCGCGAAACCTTCGAAAATAATTCCGTTACCGAGGCATTTACTCTGCATTGGACCGCTGCCTAGGATGCGCAGATTCCAGTCGCCACCAGATTTTCTATAAATGCTGAAAGCATCTAGTAATACATCAAGTCCTTTTCTTGGAATCAATTGCCCTACAAAAAGAAATTCTTTTTTTCGTTCTAAAATGGAAGGGCCAGCTTTATATATTTCTTCGTATGCACCATAGTACCCTGTGAATATGCGATGGGCGGGCATCCCCAAGAAGCGCATCAGGGTGGTGGACGAATGTCCAGGGACGAACGCTGCATCAAAATGTTGGCGCAACCATAAGCGGAACCATGCTGCACCGACCCACTGTCGTAAATTTCCTTTAAAGTTATTATCTGCTGCAAAAACAATTGTGGCACCTCGTTTTTTCATCCATCGATCAAAACGAAGCCATCCTTTGTGTGCCCAGCCTGTGTGGATAATGAAATTACGATCGGAAAATTCATGTCGCCGTTCCCAGATGTCATCGGCATTGTCAAGCCATTGGATCTTGTGAGCAAGTAGTTCCTCAAGTCCTTCAAAGGGAACTGCCGCCTTGGTTCCCAATAAGATCAATTGATCTCCAAATGCGTCAGCTACTTTTTTTGTAAGTAAACCGCAAGGCGGGAAGCCTTCCCAGAAAATAAGTGGACGTAGCTTTGAGTGCATTACCGTGGTATCAAGAGTTGTCACTTTGTTTATTTGAGGTTTCAAAAGGTGTAATAAGTTTTTAAACTATTTTGAAAATTCGCCGTGAATTTCTTAATTTGTGATGCCGAAGGGTTGGTAAATGCTTAAGAATTCTTTATAAAGATAAATTACGCGATCGAATTGGCCAAAGAGCTAGCAGCTGCATTTTTAGGATGCGGGGTGCAAAGAATACATTTGATGCTACAACTGCAATAAATTGAGCGAATACGGATGCTATTGCTGAACCTTGTATGCCTATTCGAGGTATTAGGACGATATTTCCTATGATGCTTGTTATTACTCCGAGGGTGGTTCTGTATAGCGTTAATTTTCCTAGTCCTTCATTAATAAGCCACAAACTTTGCCCAATGCCTAGGAAAATAAATATATTAGAGAAAATGTGAATGGATAGAACGGAGGTCGCTTCGGAGTAATTTGGGCCATAAAGAAGATGAATAATTTGTGCCGAAAAAAAAGTTGTGAAAATAATAATTACTACGGCTGTTATGGAGAATATACGAAATATTAAAAAAATAGTTTGCATATATGCTTGATGATTTTCAAGTTTTTTTCGAGCAATGTGTGGGGCAAGCGCGATGGCTAATGTGACTGGAATCACGTTCCATAGTTGTGATGGAGTGAGTGCGGCAGAATATAAGCCAAGTTGAGTTTCCCCTAGAAGTTCTCGGATCATGAGTTGGTCGATGCGCATGTATATAAGGGCGGCCAGTCCACTTAACATAAATGGCCAGGACTGAATGAGTAACTCTTTGCTGCGCTGTTTACTGATGGACCAGTTCGCAGTAGTTGGGAATTTCCGATAAGTATTTGTTAGAGCTACTGCTAAAAATGTTGCATCAAGCAGTGCTGCCAATGCATATGTCCATAGTGGAGTGTCTAGCGCAATAAATACAATGCGTATCGAGTTTGCCAGCGCATAGGAAATTAGCTTCGAGATAACAGTCTTATGATTTTTACCTTGACACTGAAACCATAGATCGACGGTGTCTGTGCATTGAAGTACAAGACTGGCGCCAATGATGGCAATCAGCTGGAGTGTTCGGCTATCTCCGGGTCGAAGAATCCAGATGAGGACGATGGCAGCAAGCCAACATAGCAAGCCTGCTACTAGTCGTAGACGAAATGTTGTGCCCAGAATTTCCGCCGCTTCGTTGGGGTTGCGCGCTAAGTCCCTTACAACGATGCCGTCTAGGCCCAAATTGGATATTCCTTGGAATAACGCAATGAATGTAATTGCGTAAGCCAACTCTCCAAAAGCGGTTGGACCTAGATGGCGGGCAACCCATGCTCCTACCGTGAGAGCAAGTAAAAGTCTGATGAACTTGTCCAAGAGCAACCACAGGGAATTACTTGCAAACTTGGATGCAGCTGGGTGTTCTGTTAGATATTTTTTCCGGAAATTTGGAAACCGGTCAAACCATTTCTCCGGAGGCGTTACGTTTGGCATTGTGACGTATCGTTTGCTGCCGATTTCTTAAGTACAGCCACGAGGTTGGATGAGAAAGACACGCTCAAACCACCCATAAAAAGGTGTTTAATAGTCGAGCCAATAGCCCAGCGGAAAGGAAGCCCAATCAGAATGGATATACGTCGTTTGAGGCTAATGCCTTGTAGTGGTTGAATAGGTGATCGCAGTGAAATTACTTCAAATCCCGCAAGTTGGGCAATCTGGCGTAACATCATTTGACCAATGGCGGTTTTGTGAGTGATGTCACCATTTTGTAATGGTAAGGAGAAGGGGTTGTCTCCATTGGGGAATCTAAATAGGAATAGAGTGTGGTCGGTGGATATATTTGCCAGTTTTTTGAAAAAAGAAACTAGTGAATCTCGGTCTATATGCTCTAAAACATCAAAGGCGGTAATCAGGTCGTAGTTTTTTTTGGAGTGTTCGCAGGGTAAATCACCAATGCTTTCTGTCGCGGTGTAACCATGGGCGTTGGCTCGGGCTACTAGCCGTGAGTTGACTTCAATGCCGTCGCATTGCCAACCGCGGCTGCGACACCATCCTAAAAAGGATCCATTGCCAAAACCAATATCTAGAACGCGCAATTGCTGCTGCGATATTAGTCCCAATTGCTGGAGCTCAACTGTGTAATAGTTGCTTTGCTCTTGCGTGAAGGATGCAAAATTTGACGCCTCCCACCCTTGTGCAATTTCGTAATTCTCGTAATTCATGGATGCTCACAGAGGGCGGCGTTAATTGAGGTTGAATGGACACTGTGCGTTGCGTGCATCAACATGTTTGAGCTACGTTATGCTCAAAAATATCAGTTGACACAGGTTGGTAGTCGTTGACCAAAGATTGAAGAAGCATCTTGATTTGATTTGCTTGGTTGTTTTGTGATGCGAGCTTCAATTCATGGAGTTGGGGCTCCAATGCCCGCCAAGGAATGAATTCTTCCTGAGCCTTCATGATGCGCAGATGTTCCGTCGGCCTTGGGTTGTTTCCAATCAACAGTTCCTCATAAAGCTTCTCTCCGGGGCGCATTCCAGTGATGGTGATTTCTATATCACCATCAGGGTGGTCTTTATCTCGGACTTTTAATCCCGAGAGCGCGACCATGCGATGAGCCAAGTCCAAAATTTTTACAGGCTCTCCCATTTCCAGTACAAATACATCGCCGCCGTGGGCCATGGCGCTGGCTTGAAGTACCAATTGTGCGGCTTCGGGGATGGTCATGAAGTAGCGGGTAACCTCGGTGTGTGTGACCGTCAGTGGGCCGCCGAGCGCAAGTTGCTGTCTAAACAGCGGTACTACGCTACCGCTAGATCCCAGTACATTGCCAAATCGCACCATCGCAAAGATAGTTTTGTTGATGGCAGAGACCGGGGAATTCGTGCATTGGGTGAAAAGGACAGTGGGACATGCTGCGATGGCCTGCAAAACAAGCTCCGCAATGCGTTTGGTTGCCCCCATGACATTGGTCGGGCGTACGGCCTTGTCGGTTGAAACTAGTACGAAATGGCCTACCTCCAGTTCAACGGCTACGCGGGCCATATTCAGCGTCCCAAACACATTGTTTAAAACGCCTTCTGTGGGGTTGCTCTCTACCAGCGGCACATGTTTGTACGCAGCCGCATGGTAGATGGTTGATGGACGATACTGAGCGCATATGTCCAACATGCGAGGGTAGCTGGTTACGCTACCGAGCGTCGGAATGATGTCAATGGTCTGGCCCAGAGTGGCAGAAAGAGCTTGCAGTTCTGAATGTATGGAATAAAGCCCGAATTCATTATGGTCTACTAACACCAAGCGCGTGGGGCGTTGCATCAAAATCTGTCTACATAGTTCGCTGCCAATGCTACCCCCAGCCCCTGTTACCAACACCGTTTTATTGGTCAAGTTGCGGGCCAGAAGCGCGGGGTTGGGCGGTATGGGCTCTCTGCCCAAAAGATCTTCAATATCCAATTCACGAATATCTTGCACGGTGACGCGGCCACTTGCCAGATCCGACATACCAGGCAGTGTGCGCACGTGCACAGGCAACTTTTGTAATGTCTGAAGAATTGCGTTGCGGCGCTCGCGTGTGGTGCTAGGAAGCGCTAGCAAGATATCGGTGACATCTTTTTGTTCTACCAGCTTCGGGATTTGTTCGGGCCTGTAGACATGCACTCCGTTAATGCTGCGTTCAGCTTTTCCAGGATCGTCGTCTACAAATCCTAGCAGGGTGTACGTGCGTGTGCTTGCAAGAGCTGCTGCTGTTTGAACCCCGGCTTCTCCGGCTCCATAAATTAAAAGGCGTGCATTGCCACGAGCATCTGCGGGCCCTAATCCAGATAGCCAGAATCGGGCCATGGCGCGGCTGGTGCCTACCAACAACAAAAATATCAATGGTTGCAAAATCCCGATGCTGCGTGGAATTACTTCCCAGTGCATCCATTGCATCCATTGCAATGTGGTGAACAAGAAGAGTGCATATATCACCACTGCCGTTGCTGTCGCAGTTAATGCCGCCATGCCGGTATAACGAAAGATGGCGCGGTATAGCCCGAATCGTACAAAAATGGGTACCGCAAGAATAGGCGCCACCAAGTAGACAGCCCATTGAGCGCCCATGGGCCTGTGCAGGCTATCCAGTCTGAGCGTGAAGGCGATCCACATCGCCAGCAGACTCAAGACAATGTCCAGCGAGACGACGACTAGGCGTTTGGTTGAGCGCGGCCAGTTCAGGATGGATGGATGGTTCAGGAAGCGTGCAGGCATCAATGTGGTGGGGTATCTGAAAAACGCGTATGTGCCAATACGTCAGTGACCAGCTCCAGGCGAAGCAAAGGACTATCGAGGGACATCAGATTGTGCTTGTCCAAGATTGGCAAAGGTAGTAGTTCACACCAGCGGTTGGCTACCCAACCGCAATCGTCCAGCTGGTATGTGCCAGGTTGTGGTAACCGGTCACTGCCGGCGTTTTGGGTGTGCAACGTCTGTATCAATTGGTCCAGGCTCTTGGCGCTGTGCTGCAGATCGGGTGGAATGGGACTGGCGGTATCTTCAGCTATCAAGGTCACATCGGCCATCCAGAGGCCAAGATGCGATTGGTGCTGTGAGTTTATGCGAAAGCGTTGGCCTCCCTTGCAATCCAGCATGAGCAGTCCTGGCTGCAGCATTTGCAGTTGGGTGATGTGCGCCAGTACACCTACTGGATGGAAACGTTCAGCCGGTGCGGTGGGAGTACGCACTTCCGCGCCTTGCGCCAGCGAAACAACGCCAAAAGGCGTTCCCGTGCGATAGCACTCTCCAACCATATGAAGATAGCGGACCTCGAAAATGCGCAGCGGTAGTACACCACCGGGAAAGAGCACGGTCCGTAGAGGGAAGAGCGGAATGTTTAACAAGACAGGCTATGCCAGCGTATGGTGACAGGCGCTATCATCCCACGAGCTCATATAGGCCCATCGCATGCTGTACCAAATCATCTCGTTTCTGCTAGAGGTCGTTACTGGACTTTTTGGAGGAGCTTGCCTGTTGCGTTTGTATATGCAATACCAGCGCATCCCTTTTCGTAATCCTGTGGGCAGCATGGTTTTTTCTTTGTCCGATTGGATTGTGCTGCCGTTGCGGCGTGTTATCCCTGCATTGGGTCGGTGGGATTTGGCCAGTCTGGTCGCAGCGTTTTTGTTGAAGTTGCTGCAATTCGCGCTGTTGTGGCTGGTGTCAGGCAGTTTTGCGGGTTGGGCAGTTTTACCCTTGCTTGCCTTATTTGGCTTGGTGTCACTGTCGATCTCGGGACTGACGGGATTGCTGTTGGTGTACACCGTCATGTCATGGATGCAGACCCGAACACACTTGTCGGATGTGATTGAGCGCTTGTGCGTGCCGCTGCTTGCGCCTATACGGCGTGTTCTTCCGACCATGGGCGGCCTGGATTTATCTGCGCTGGTGCTATTGGTGCTGCTGCAGGTGGCAGCGATTGTCGTTGGCTACGCTTTGCCTATGGTGCTGGCCTATTTTTAGGCCAGTCTGGAATCAAACCACGGCGTCTGCAGGTTGCTTGAGCAGCATCGCCAAGGTGTGGGCGATGGTCTTGCGCAGGTCTTTACGGTTGCAAATCAGGTCAATAGCACCTTTTTGTTGCAGAAATTCAGCCCGTTGAAAGCCCTCGGGCAGGGTCACTCGCACCGTGGATTCAATCACGCGGGGACCAGCAAAACCGATCAAGGCCTTCGGTTCTGCTATCACCACGTCACCTACAAAGGCAAATCCGGCGCTGACACCGCCCATGGTCGGGTCGGTCAGCACACTGATATACGGCAGTCCTTTTTTGGCTAGACGTGTTAATGCTGCATTGGTCTTTGCCATTTGCATCAGGCTGAGCAGGCCTTCTTGCATGCGCGCACCGCCGGTTGCGGTGAAGCAAATGAATGGTACTTTTTGTTCAATGGCCGCGTGTACGGCACGCACAAAGCGCTCACCTACAACGCTGCCCATACTGCCGCCCATGAACTCGAATTCAAAGCAGGCGACGACGGCGTTGATGCCGTGGATGGAGCCACCCATGACCACCAGTGCATCGGTTTCGCCGGTGTTTTCCATGGCCTCTTTGATGCGTTCCGTGTATTTGCGGCTGTCCTTGAACTTGAGTGGATCGACGGGAACAACTTCTTGACCCAGTTCATAGCGGCCTTCGGCATCCAGGAATACGTTGAGCCGGGCACGGGCGCCGATGCGGTGGTGGTGGCCGCAGCTGGGGCAAACGTTTTGGTTCTGTTCCAGATCATTCTTGTACAGCACCGTTTCGCAGCTCGGGCATTTGATCCACAGCCCTTCGGGCACGCTGCGGCGGTCGGCCGGGTCAGAGCGCTGGATTTTGGTGGGAAGAAGTTTTTCGAGCCAAGACATAGGTGCAATCCTCAGGGAGGGGCGCCTCGCAGCGCCCCTGGTTCACGGGGGGTGAATTATGCGTCCAACGCAGTGCGGATGTCCCGCAGGAAGTTTTCGGCCACGGGTACGACTTGATCGTGCGGCTGGTTTTCGATCAACTGGATGATCCTGCTGCCAATCACCACCGCATCGGCCACCTGGCCAATGGCGCGGGCGGTTTGGGCATCCCGGATGCCAAAGCCCACGCCGACCGGGATTTGCACATGCTCGCGGATCCGCGGCAGCATGGCTTCAACAGCAGCCGTGTCCAGCGTGCCGGCACCGGTGACGCCTTTGAGCGACACGTAATACACATAGCCGCTGGCGACATGGGCTACCTGCTGCATGCGTTTCTCGGTGGAGGTGGGCGCCAGCAAGAAGATCAGGTCCATGTCGTGGGCTTTTAGCTTGGCCGCGAAGTCCACGCACTCCTCGGGTGGATAGTCCACCACCAGCACGCCATCCACACCGGCTTCTGATGCATGCGCAATGAATGCATCGTGGCCGTGTGCCTGGTCATAGCGCTCAACCGGGTTGGCGTAGCCCATCAGCACCACCGGCGTGTGGGCGTTTTGCTTGCGGAATTCCCGCACCATGTCCAGCACCTGTGCCATGCCAATGCCGAAGGACAAAGCGACATCGCCGGCCTTTTGGATCACCGGCCCATCGGCCATCGGGTCGCTGAAGGGCACCCCCAGCTCGATAACGTCGGCCCCAGCAGCGACCATGCCATGCATCAGCGCGGGTGTGATGTCAGCAAACGGGAAGCCCGCGGTAACGTAAGGGATCAGTGCTTTGCGCCCGTCTTTCTTGAGCTGGGCAAAGGTCGTGGTGATACGGCTCATACGGCCTCCTTCAGCGTGGTGCCTGCACCTTTGACGGTGAGGCCGCGCATCGACGGTCGGTCGTAAAAATCAGAACCCGACAGATCAGCTACTGTGCCAATATCCTTGTCGCCCCGGCCGGACAGATTCACCAGAATCGACTGGTCGGGTCGCATGGTCTTGGCCAATTTCATCGCGTAGGCAAAGGCGTGGCTGGATTCCAGTGCCGGGATGATGCCTTCGGTACGGCACAGGTAGTGAAAGGCTTCCAGCGCTTCTGCGTCGGTGATACCGACGTATTCGGCACGGCCAATGTCTTTCAGGAAAGCATGCTCCGGGCCGACGCCGGGGTAGTCCAGGCCGGCACTGATGCTATGGGTTTCGGTCACCTGGCCGTTCGCGTCCTGCAGCAAATAGGTACGGTTGCCGTGCAGCACGCCAGGGCTGCCTTTTTGCAGGGATGCCGAATGCTTGCCCGACTCCATGCCTTCGCCAGCCGCTTCCACGCCGATCAAACGGGTTGCCGCATGGTCGATGTAAGGGTAGAAGATGCCCATGGCATTGCTGCCGCCACCCACGCAGGCGATGACTGCATCGGGCTGCTCGCCCGTGCAACCGGCCGCCGCCAGCATCTCAGGCATCTGCACCAGGCATTCGTTGCCAATGACGCTCTGGAAGTCGCGCACCATCATCGGATAGGGGTGTGGGCCGGCCACGGTACCGATGATATAGAAAGTGTTGTCCACATTCGCGACCCAGTCGCGCATGGCTTCGTTCAGTGCATCTTTCAGGGTTTTGCTGCCGCTTTCCACCGGGACGACGGTGGCGCCCAGCAGCTTCATGCGGTAGACGTTGGGGCTCTGGCGCTTCACGTCTTCGCTGCCCATATAGACCACGCATTCCAGGCCGTAGCGGGCGCAGATGGTGGCCGTGGCCACGCCGTGCTGGCCTGCACCCGTTTCGGCAATGATGCGCGGCTTGCCCATGCGCTTGGCAAGCATGGCCTGGCCGATGGTGTTGTTGACCTTGTGGGCGCCGGTGTGGTTCAGGTCTTCACGTTTCAGGAAGATCTGCGCGCCGCCCATTTCCCGGCTGGTGCGGGCTGCGTGGTAGACCGGCGAGGGGCGACCGACGAAGTGCGCCAGTTCCGAGGCGAACTCGGCCAGAAAGGCCGGGTCGTGCTGGTACTTGGCGTAGGCGTCTTTCAGTTCTTCGATGGCATGGGTCAGCGTTTCAGAGACGAAACTGCCGCCGTAAATGCCGAAATGGCCTGAAGCATCAGGCTGCTGGTAAGTGGACATGGTGTGACTTTGCAAGTTGGGCGTCTGCCGCGCGCACAGCGGCGACAAACTGGTGGATTTTTTCGGCATCCTTGATTCCCTTGGAAATCTCGACGCCGGAACTCACATCAACGGACAGCGACAGAGCGCGTGGCCGGACCTGCAAAATACCATCGGTCACGTTTGCAGGCGTGAGTCCACCACTTAAGACGAGGTGAGAGTTGACGCTTGGAGGAAGACGTGACCAATTGAATGTTTTTCCGCCGCCGCCGTATCCATCGACATGGGCGTCGAGCAGGATGGCTTGGGCTTTTGCGTAATCGGACGCGAATTTTACCAAGTCGAAGCTGCCACTGTCACCCAGGGGAATACGCGCCGCGCGCAGGAACGGGCGTCGGCCCTGTGCACTGGCTTCCCGGCACTGCTCTGGCGTTTCTTCACCATGAAATTGGACTGTGGCGCAGGGTATATCTGTGCAGGCAGCTATCACATCTGTAGCAAGTGCATTCACGAACAACAGCACAGGGGTGACGAAGGGCGGCAGTCGTTTGGCCAGTTCCGCCGCGCGCTGCGGTGTCACATAGCGGGGGCTGGGTGGATACAGCACAAAACCGACAGCGTCGGCACCGGCGGCCACGACGGCATCCACGTCTTGTTCACGGGTCAGGCCGCAGATTTTGATGCGCGTGCGCGCTTGCAGGTTCGTCATGGCAGCCAATCAAAGGCAGGGGTACGGTCTGGCAAACCCCAGTGGGCAGGATACACCGGACCCATGAAGTACAGGCCATCAGGGGAAAACGTGGGTGCGGCGGCATTGCGGTTGCGTGCCGCCAGCACCACTTGTATCCATTCCGGTGGCTGTTCCCCTTTGCCGATGACCAGTAGGCAACCCATCAGGTTGCGGATCATATGGTGCAGAAAAGCATTGGCTTCGAATTCGAATCGCCAGTACGCTCCGCGCCGAGAAATATCCAGGCGCATGAGTGTCTTGACCGGCGATAAGGCCTGGCAGCGCGCGGCACGGAAGGATGAAAAATCGTGTTCGCCCAGCAAGTATTGGGCAGCTTGCTGCATGGCGGTCAAATCCAGAGGCCGGAATACCCAGCCCACACGACCACCTTCCACACTGGGGCGCACCGGCGACTCCAGCAGGGCATAGACATATCTGCGGGCAATGGCACTGGCGCGGCAGTGGAAGCTATCGGGAACCTCTTGCGCCCATTGCACAGCGATGTCTCGGGGCAGCAAGGCGTTCACGCCGCGCACCCAAGAGGCCGTGGGCCGTTGCAAGCGGGTGTCGAAGTGCACTACCTGCATCATGCCGTGTACGCCCGCATCGGTGCGGCCCGCGCACAAAGTGGATACACGTTGCTGAGTGAAGCAGGCCAACGCCGCTTCCAGCTTGTCCTGTACCGTGTTACCTGAGGGCTGGCTCTGCCAGCCGTTGTAAGGTTGACCGTTGTAACTGACGGCTAATGCCAGACGCATGACCGGATCAACCCTGCATCACCGACCATGGCATCAAGACAGGCTGGCTAGGAATTGTTGTGCCTTGGCGCGCAGCGCGCCAGTGGCTTCTGCCAGCACTTCTTCGGCCAAGGCCCGGGCGCCATCTTCATCGCCGATGGAGTTGAACTCTTCGGCCAGCGACAGCTTGGTTGCTAATGGATCGCCGGCATCGGGCTCTTCTTCCGGCTCGGCAGGACTGGCAGGGGCAGGGGTTTCTTCCAGGTCCAGCGACAGAGATCCCATGTCGAATGGGATTTCGTTGCCATGGTTGGCCGGAGGGGCTGCTTCCAGTTCTGCCGTGGGTACCAGGTCGATGTCGAAGTCCAGGGCGTCCATGTCGGCCGGCGCATCGGGCAGGTCGAGCGCGGCAGGGACTGTCAGTGACGACACGGGGTCAAAGTGGTCCGCATTGCTATTGATTTCCGGGAAGGATGCAGCCGGAGGCTGTACCGTATCGGGCGGCAGCGTACTGGGTGCATCCGTAGCCGCAGGACCGTTCTGTAGAAAGTCCAGATCGAGATCCAGGTTAGAGAACGCGTCCGGCGTGGATGGGGTCTGTGGGGTCTCCATGCGCGGCTCTACCAGACCAGCGGTGGCTGCGAGTGTGGCTACTGCAGCGGCCCCGTGGTACAGGGCGTTGTTCGGATCCAGATTGCGCCCCAGTTCGGCGATGTGGTCCCATTCAGGACCCGCTCCACCGGTCAAGCCGTGTGCCTGGGTAGCCAGCGCAGTGAAGCTGCTCAAGTCCCGACGCTTGGCGTAGATGTCTTGCAGCTTGGCGTGGATAGCGACACGGCCCGGGTTGCTGCGTAAAGCCTCTTTGAGGATTTCTTCGGCCTGCAGGTCCCGGCCATAGGCCAGATAGACATCTGCTTCGGCGACCGGGTCCACATCGCCTGCGGCGTCCAATTGGCTGGGCGAATAGGACATGGACGACGCAGGCGCATCTGCCGCGTTGGTGTCAATCCGTTGGCCGCCGCTGGCACCGAAGAAGGAGTCGGGCTGCAGCCGGCTTTCCAGAAAGGAGCTGTCAGCACTGGAGGCATTTTTACGTTTGCGTGAAAAGTACAGGCCAGTACCAGCAAGTAAGACGACTATGCCGGCCCCCAGGGGGGCTAGCGGGTTGTCCAGAAGGGCATTGAGCCAGCCGTCCTCTTCTACAACGGCTGGGGCGGGCGGCGCACTAGCGGTTACGGCGGGCGCGGGTGCAGAGGCGGCAGGTGCAGTCGGAGCGGGTGCGGGTGCTGGCGTAGACGCCGGCGTGCTTGGCTCCGAGGCTGCTGGTGCGGCCGGCGCGGCGGGTGGAGCCGCTACCGGCACGGGCACGGTTACCGCGGGTATTTCTGCTGCTGCCTTGGCGGCACTGGCTGGCGGAGCTGCCGGTGTGGCTGGTGCAGGTGCGCTGGCGGAAGAAGCGCCCAGCTTGTTCAGATCGGTGATGTTTTTGGACAGTTCGGCAACCCGTGCTGCGGCTTCTTTGGCAGCCTTTTCCTGGGCGATGGCGTCTTCCGTGCCTTTGCTATTTTTCAGTGCGCCTTTGGATAGCGTCAACTTGTCGGGGACGGCGACGGAGGGCTTTTTCTCGCTGACTTCCGCCTGTACACGGCCACTGGCTTTGCGGTCGGCTTCTGCTGTCTGCACGGCGGGCACACCACCGGCCAGCTTGCTGCGGAACTCGTTGAAGTCCCGGCTTTGTGCGTTGATGATTTGAGTGGCTTCCGGCGCGGGAGTCGCGGCGGCCTGGTCGCTGTCTGGCAGCTTGATGACTGCACCGGCCTTGACGCGGTTGACGTTGCCGTTGATGAATGCGCTCGGGTTGGCGCGCAACATGGCCACCAACATCTGGTCCAGCGACACATTGGCGGGTTTGGTACTACCTGCAATCTTGCTGGCGGTGTCGCCCGCCTTGACCACTACCTGCTTTGCCTCGCTGGGAGCCGGCGCGGGCTTGGGGGCTGCGGCTACGGGTGGACGCGGCGTGACCGGGCGTACAGCTTCTGAATTGGCTGAAGGCGCCACTGCGGGTGCGCTGGGTGCAGCAATAGGCGCTGGTGTGGTGACTTGTGGAGCGGTTGCGGCAGTCGCTGGTGCTTGGCGCTGCGAAGGCGGGTCCAACAAAATGGTGTAGTCGCGCACGATCCGGCCCGAGGCCCAGTTCACCTGCAGGATCAGGTCCACAAACGGGTCGTTAACAGCACGGTTGCTGTTCAGGCGTAACACCGAGCGGCCATCGGGGCGGCGCTGCAGTTGTATTTTCAGGTCGGTTAGCGCCGGGCTGTATTCCAGACCTGCCGCACGAAAGGCTTCTGGGGGGGCGATTTCGGGCCGCAGGCTGCTGGCTTCGTCGGCGGAGATATCCGGTAGCTCGATTTCCGCGCGTAGGGGCTCACCCAGGCCTGACAAGACGGTCATGCGTCCCAGTGACAAGGCGGCGGCATGATTGGCAAAACCCAGCAAAGTGGCTGCAACTGCAGCTGCAATTGCAGAGGTTCTCCAGCCACGCAAAGGCAGATTTTGGCCAGAGGGGCTAGAAGCGCGTTCAACCGACATATTCTTGTTCATCATTCGGGCATGTACTACGATACAAAAAAAGAAAAAGTACCATAGCATCAATGTCTTACGCAGACAAGTTGATGTGGGCTTTTACGGTTGAAGCATCGCGCGGCAGCGATGTTGCAATACCTTACATGTTACCAAACACGCGTGGCCTGCCCTAGACGAGCAGGCCATGTGTTGTGTTTACGCTTCCAGCAGGATACGCAGCATGCGGCGCAGGGGCTCGGCAGCACCCCATAACAGCTGGTCGCCGATGGTGAAGGCGCCCAGGTATTCGGGGCCCATGGCCAGCTTGCGCAGGCGGCCGACCGGGATGCCCATGGTGCCAGTGACGGACACCGGCGTCAGGTCTTTCACCGTGGCTTCACGGGTATTCGGTACCACGCGCACCCACTCGTTGTCCTGGGCGATCATGGCTTCGATGTCGGCCAGCGGCACGTCTTTCTTCAGCTTGAAGGTCAGCGCTTGGCTGTGGCAGCGCATCGCGCCCACGCGCACGCAGAAGCCGTCGACTGGCGTGATGGCGGTGCCGAAGCCCGGGCCTTGGCCCAGGATCTTGTTGGTTTCGGCGCCGCCCTTCCATTCTTCCTTGCTGGAGCCATCGCCCAGGTCCTTGTCGATCCAGGGGATCAGCGAGCCGCCTAGCGGCGCGCCGAAGTTGGCGATCTCGGCCGCGCTGAGGTTCTGCTGCTTGGCCAGCACCTTGCGGTCGATTTCCAGGATGGCCGACTTGGGGTCGTCCAGCAGCGTGCGGACTTCGGCGTTCAGCGTGCCGAACTGCGTCAGCAGCTCACGCATGTGCTGGGCGCCACCGCCGGATGCGGCCTGGTAGGTCATGCTGGTCATCCATTCGACCAGGCCGGCCTTGTACAGCGCGCCCACGCCCATCAGCATGCAGCTGACGGTGCAGTTGCCGCCAATCCAGTTCTTGCCGCCCTTGGCCAAGGCGTTCTTGATCACCGGCAGGTTCACCGGGTCCAGCACGATGATGGCGTCGTCGTTCATGCGTAGGGTGGAGGCCGCGTCGATCCAGTGGCCGTTCCAGCCGGCAGCGCGCAGCTTGGGGTAGACCTCGGAGGTGTAGTCGCCGCCTTGGGCGGTCAGGATGATGTCGCAGCGCTTCAGCGCGTCGAGGTTGTACGCGTCTTGCAGCGTGGTTTCGTTCTTGGCCTGCGCGGGGGCTTTGCCACCGGCGTTAGACGTGGAGAAGAACATCGGCTCTATCAGGCCGAAATCGCCCTCGTCCTGCATGCGGTCCATCAGTACCGAGCCGACCATGCCGCGCCAGCCCACCAAACCTACGAGATTACCTACCTTCATCACATTGCCCTTTCAGAAAAATTGATTTCTCTTCTCCCGGCTCGTCGGGCCGGGAGGGGCGTGACGAACCGGGCTAAGTCTTAGCCTTTAATGGTCGTCTTGGTAATGGCAGCCACGACGGCATCGCCCATTTGCTGGGTGCCGACCTTGGTCGTGCCTGCCGAGTAGATGTCGGGGGTTCTCAGGCCTGCAGCCAGCACGGATTGCACTGCGGACTCGATACGGTCGGCAGCGTCGGCTTGTTGGAGGGAGAAACGTAACATCATGGCGGCGGACAGTATTGTAGCCAATGGATTGGCCACGCCCTTGCCGGCGATATCCGGCGCGCTGCCGTGGCTGGGTTCGTACAGGCCCTGGTTCTGCGCATTCAGGCTGGCGGAAGGCAGCATGCCGATGGAGCCTGTGAGCATGGACGCTTCGTCGGACAGGATGTCGCCGAACATATTGCCGGTGACGATCACATCGAAGCTCTTAGGCGCCTTGACCAGCTGCATGGCGGCGTTGTCGACCAGCATGTGGTCCAGCGCCACGTCCGGGTACTGGGTGCCGATCTCGACCATCACGTCTTTCCACAGCTGCGAGGTTTCCAGCACATTGTTTTTGTCCACGCTGGTCACGCGCTTGTTGCGCTTGCGGGCGGCCTGGAAGGCGACGTGGGCGATGCGTTCGATCTCCGGGCGGCTATAGCGCATGGTGTCGAAGGCTTCTTCCGCACCGGGGAAGTGGCCATCGTCGGCGATGCGGCGGCCGCGTGGCTGGCCGAAGTAGATGTCGCCGGTGAGTTCGCGGATGATCAGAATGTCCAGGCCGGACACCAGCTCGGGCTTGAGACTGGAGGCGCTGACCAGTTGCTCATAGCAGATGGCGGGGCGGAAGTTGGCGAACAGGCCCAGGTTCTTGCGCAGGCCCAGGATGGCTTGCTCGGGGCGGAACTGGCGCTCCAGCTTGTCGTACTTCCAGTCGCCGACTGCGCCGAACAGCACGGCGTCGGCTTCTTTGGCCAATTTCAACGTGGCTTCGGGCAGCGGGTGGCCGTGGGCGTCATACGCGGTGCCGCCGACCAGGGCGGATTCCATCTCGAAGGGCAGGTCGAGTACGTTCAGTACCTTGATGGCCTCGGCGACGATTTCGGTGCCGATGCCATCACCGGGGAGTACTGCGATTTTCATAGAGCTCATTGGAATTTATAAAAAATAGGCTGCCAGCGCAGATATCTCCTGCGCTGGCAGCTATGAATTTGATAGTGGACGGGCTTAGGCGCCAGCTACCGTGGTGTGGGCCAACCAGGGTTTGGTGGCTAGGCGTTCAGCTTCAAATGCCTTGATCTTGTCGGATTGGCGCAGGGTCAGGCCGATGTCGTCAAAGCCGTTCAGCAAACAGTATTTGCGGAAGGCCTGCACTTCGAAGGGCAGCTCTTCGCCCTGCGGCTTGACGATGACCTGGCGCTCCAGGTCCACCGTCAGCTGGTAGCCCGGGAAGGCCAGGCAGGCGTCGAACAGCTCGGCCACCTGGGCTTCGGGCAGCTGGATCGGCAGCAGGCCGTTCTTGAAGCAGTTGTTGAAGAAGATGTCGGCGTAGCTGGGCGCGATGATGGCGCGGAAGCCGTATTGGTCGATGGCCCAGGGCGCATGTTCGCGCGACGAGCCGCAGCCGAAGTTCTTACGCGCCAGCAGGATGGAGGCGCCCGCATAGCGCGGCTGGTTCAGCACGAAGTCGGGGTTGGGCTTGCGGCTGGCCGGGTCCTGGCCGGGGAAGCCCGGGTCCAGGTAGCGCCATTCGTCGAACAGGTTTTGGCCAAAGCCGGTCTTGCGGATCGACTTCAAGAATTGCTTGGGGATGATGGCGTCGGTGTCGACGTTCTCGCGGTCCATGGGGGCCACCAGGCCCTTGAGTACGGTAAATTTCTGCATGGTGAGGTGCGCCTTATTTGGAGATGTCTCGAATTTTTTCGCCAGCTTTCTCGACACCTTTGCCAGCGGCCGTACCGACCTCCTTAGCGTCTTGCTTGACGCCGGACCAAGTGTTGCAGCCAGACAGGAGCAGCAGGGCAAAAGTAGCAATCAGGGCGATGAATGTTTTCATGATGAAAAGCTCCAGAGAAGGGGTCAGCTGAATTTGCGGATATCGACGAAATGTCCGTGGATGGCGGCGGCAGCGGCCATGGCCGGGCTGACCAGATGGGTGCGGCCACCCGCGCCCTGGCGGCCTTCGAAGTTGCGGTTGCTGGTGGAGGCGCAGCGTTCGCCGGGCTCCAGCTTGTCGGCATTCATGGCCAGGCACATGGAGCAGCCGGGTTCGCGCCACTCGAAGCCGGCGGCGATGAAGATCTTGTCCAGGCCTTCGCGCTCGGCCTGTTCCTTCACCAGGCCGGAGCCGGGCACCACCATCGCCAGCTTGATGTTCTTGGCAACCTTCTGGCCCAGCTTCTTCACCAGGGCTGCGGCTTCGCGCATGTCTTCGATGCGGCTGTTGGTGCAGGAGCCGATAAACACCTTGTCGACGAAGATGTCGTTCAGCGCCTTGCCGGGTTCCAGGTTCATGTAGGTCAGCGCGCGCTCGATGGCGCCGCGCTTGTTGCTGTCTTTTTCCTTTTCAGGATCGGGCACGCGGCCGTCGATGCCCAGCACCATCTCGGGCGAGGTGCCCCAGGTGACCTGCGGAATGATCTGGCTGGCGTCCAACTCGACCACGGCGTCGAAATGCGCGCCGGGGTCGCTGTGCAGGGTGCGCCAGTAGGCGGCTGCGGCATCGAATTCGACGCCCGTGGGGGCCAGCAAACGGCCTTTGACGTAATTGACAGTCTTCTCGTCCACCGCCACCAGGCCGGCGCGGGCGCCGGCTTCGATGGCCATGTTGCAGACCGTCATGCGACCCTCCATGCTGAGTGCGCGGATGGCCGAGCCGGCGAATTCGATGGTGTAGCCGGTGCCGCCTGCCGTGCCGATCTTGCCGATGATGGCCAGCACGATGTCCTTGCCGCCGCAGCCCTTGGGCAGCGTGCCTTCGACCTTGACCAGCATGTTCTTGGCCTTCTTGGCCAGCAGGGTTTGCGTGGCCATCACGTGCTCGACTTCGCTGGTGCCGATGCCGTGGGCCAGTGCGCCAAACGCACCGTGGGTCGAGGTGTGCGAGTCGCCGCAGACCACGGTCATGCCGGGCAGGGTAGCGCCGTTTTCAGGGCCGATGACGTGCACGATGCCCTGGCGTTTGGACATGAACGGGAAGTAGGCCGCCGAGCCGGATTCGGCGATATTGGCGTCCAGCGTGGTGATCTGCTCTTTGCTGATCGGGTCGGTGATGCCGTCGTAGCCCAGCTCCCAGCCGGTGGTTGGGGTGTTGTGGTCGGCGGTGGCGACGATCGAGCTGATGCGCCAGACTTTGCGGCCTGCCTGGCGCAGGCCTTCGAAGGCCTGCGGGCTGGTCACTTCATGGACCAGATGGCGGTCGATGTAGAGGATGGTCGTGCCATCGTCTTCGGTGTGGACGACGTGTTCGTCCCAGATCTTGTCGTACAGAGTGCGTGCCATTTGTGCTTCTTTCGTGGAACTTAATTTTATGCTTCTGGCCGGGGGCTGAGGTGGTCCAGCAGCAGGCGGGCGGTGACGGGCAGGGTGGAGAAATCGCGCGCCACCAGCTCGATCTGGCGCGTAGCCCAGCTGTCGTTCAGGGGCACTGCGACCAGCTGGCCGGTGCCGCGCATCAGCTCGAAGGCGCGCTGCGGCATCACGCCAATGCCGAGACCATTGGCGATCATGCGGCACATTGCGTCTAGCCCGGCGACGTGGATGCGCAGCTTGATGCTGCGGCCCTGGGCGGCGGCGGCGCGGTGCATGGCCAGGTAGATCGAGCTGGTGGCCTGCAGGCCCACATGGTCGAAATCCAGGGTATCTTCAAAATTGATAGCGGTCTGTGTAGATAGAACGTGCGCTGCAGGCACTATCAAGGCCAAATTGTCTTGCCGGTAGGCGCGGGTTTGCAATGTACCAACGCCGTCGGCGGTGTTGCAGATGCCCAGGTCGGCCGCGCCTTCCTGCACCGCGCGAATCACTTCGGAGCTGAGGTGTTCCTCCAGGTCGATTTTTACCTGGGCATGCTCGCGCACAAAAGCGCCTAAATCTTCGGGCAGGAACTGCACCACGGCGGAGATGCTGGCGTGGATGCGCACATGGCCGCGTACGCCGAACGCGTACTCGCTGAGCTCGCCCTGCATCTTCTCCAGGCTGTAGAGCATGGAGCGTGCGTGGTGCAGCAGGCTTTCGCCGGCGGGTGTGAGGTCCACGCCGCGTGCGTGGCGCACCAGCAGGGGCGTGCCCAGCGTGGCTTCCAGGTCGCTCAGGCGTTTGCTGACGGCGGAGGCGGCGATGAATTCCCGTTCCGCCGCGCGGCCTATGCTGCCGAGCTCACAGACCGCTACAAACAGCTGTAGCGAGGTAAGGTCCATGCGGCGGGCAAAGTTGCGTTCGGTGGGTTGCATCGGGGTTGGGCATCGCTGTGGGCGATGGCTAGCTATTTTCCTGCTTTTGAATTGGCTTTGCCTTCTGTATTGGCGATGGCTGCCATCGCGTGCATGCGACACGGAATTTATATGTTTTATGGCTATGGCGCACGTATTACATGCGCTGGCAGCTATCTAAAGTGTAGCAATCTCGGCAGGCATGAAAAAACCCGCCGGCATTGCTGCAAGGCGGGCTTCTGAGGGGCTGCGTGGATTAACGCGAAGCGATGGGCTTGACGTTGCGAGCCACGGAGCCGGTGAACAGCTGGCGTGGGCGGCCGATCTTGTACTCGGGGTCGCCGATCATTTCATTCAGCTGGGCGATCCAGCCGGAGGTGCGGGCCAGTGCGAACACGGCGGTGAACAGCGGCGTGGGGATGCCGATGGCGCGCTGCACGATGCCGGAGTAGAAGTCCACATTCGGGTAGAGCTTGCGCTGCACGAAATAGTCGTCTTCCAGGGCGATCTTTTCCAGGGCCATGGCCAGCTTGAACAGCGGGTCGTTTTCCAGGCCCAGCTCGGCCAGCACTTCCTTGCAGGTCTCTTGCATCAGCTTGGCGCGCGGGTCGTAGTTTTTGTACACGCGGTGGCCAAAGCCCATCAGCTTGACGCCGGAGTTCTTGTCCTTGACCTTTTCCATGAACTCGCCAACCTTGGCCACGCCACCCATCTTCTGGATGTCGGTCAGCATGTTCAGGCATGCTTCATTGGCGCCGCCGTGGGCGGGGCCCCACAGGCAGGCCACACCGGCCGCAATGGCTGCGAACGGGTTGGTGCCGGAGGAGCCGCACAGGCGTACGGTGGAGGTGGAGGCGTTTTGTTCGTGGTCGGCGTGCAGCGTGAAGATACGGTCCAGGGCGCGTTCCAGCACGGGGCTGACCTTGTATTCTTCGCAGGGCGTGGCGAACATCATGTGCAGGAAGTTGCCGGCGTAGCTCAGCTCGTTCTTGGGGTACATGTAAGGTTGGCCAATGGTGTACTTATAGGCCATGGCGACCAGCGTTGGCATCTTGGCGATCAGGCGGATCGCGGCGATTTCGCGGTGCTGCGGATTCGTGATGTCGGTGCTGTCGTGGTAGAAGGCCGACAGGGCGCCGACCAAGCCGGTCATGATGGCCATGGGGTGGGCATCACGGCGGAAGCCGCGCAGGAAGAACTGCATCTGTTCGTTGACCATGGTGTGGTTGGTCACGAGCTTGGTGAAGTCGGCTTTTTGGGTGGGGTTGGGCAGCTCACCGTACAGCAGCAGGTGGCAGGTTTCCAGGAAGTCGCAGTTGGTGGCGAGTTGCTCGATGGGATAGCCGCGGTATAGCAGCTCGCCCTTGTCGCCGTCGATGTAGGTGATGGCCGACTGACAGGATGCGGTGGACAGGAAGCCCGGGTCGTAAGTGAACATGCCGGTTTGGGCATACAGCTTACGGATATCGATCACGTCGGGACCCACGTTGCCGTGGTACACCGGGAGGTCCACACTCGGGCTGCCGTTACTGAACGACAGGGTGGCTTTATTGTCAGCTAGTTTCATTTTTACCCTTTCAGCGGTTTCTCAACATACTCAAAACTTCGTGCACGTCGCTGCGGTCCAGCGCGGGCTCTACCTGGTCAAGTGGCTTACGCGCCAAATGCAGATCCAGCAGATCGTTGTCACTCAGCTCCATTAGATCGCTCAAGGCTTTCCCTTGACTGACGGTCAGGCTATCGGCGTATTTTTGGAAAAACTGGTCGATATAGAGATCGTTCTCCAGCAGACCACGCCGGCAGCGCCAGCGTAGTTTGCTCAAGGCACGCTCGTTGAGCAACTCCGAGCCGGCGGCCAGGGCCGCAGGCGGGGGGGCGTGGGAAAGTGGTTGCACCAATCAGCCTTAGACGGCGCGGCGGACCATCAGTTCCTTGATCTTGCCAATCGCTTTGGTAGGGTTCAAGCCTTTGGGGCAGACGTCCACGCAGTTCATGATGGTGTGGCAGCGGAACAGGCGGTATGGGTCTTCCAGGTTGTCCAGGCGGGCCGCGGTGCTGTCGTCGCGGCTGTCGGCGATGAAGCGGTAGGCTTGCAGTAGGCCGGCGGGGCCGACGAACTTGTCTGGATTCCACCAGAAGCTGGGGCAGCTGGTTGAGCAGCTGGCGCATAAGATGCATTCGTACAGGCCGTTCAACTCTTCGCGTTCTTCCGGGCTTTGCAGGCGCTCGCGCTCGGGCGCCAGGCTTTCGTTCACCAGGTAGGGCTTGATCGAGTTGTACTGCTTGAAGAAGTCAGTCATGTCCACGATCAGGTCGCGGATGACAGGCAGGCCGGGCAGCGGCTTGAGCACGATAGTGCCCGGCAGCGTCAGCATATTGGTCAGGCAGGCCAGACCGTTCTTGCCGTTGATGTTCATGGCGTCGGAGCCACACACGCCTTCACGGCAGGAGCGGCGGAACGACAGCGTGGGGTCTTGTTGCTTCAGCTTGACCAGTGCGTCCAGCAGCATGCGTTCATGGCCGTCGAGTTCGATCTCGATGGTCTGCATGTAGGGCTTGGCATCGGTGTCCGGGTCGTAGCGGTAGATTTGGAATGTACGTTTTGTCATTTTTCTATCCTTAGAAGGTACGGACCTTGGGTGGCACGCTGTCCACGGTCAAAGGCTTGAGGTTCACCGGCTTGTAGTCCAGGCGACTGCCTTCGCTGTACCACAGGGTGTGTTTCATCCATTCCTTGTCGTTGCGGCCGAGTGGGAATTCGGCGTGGTCGGCCGGGTGTTCGTAGTCGTACACCGTATGGGCGCCACGGCATTCACGACGGGCGGCGGCGGAGACGATGGTGGCTTGCGCGACTTCGATCAGGTTGTCCACTTCCAGCGCTTCGATGCGCGCCGTGTTGAAGATCTTGGACTTGTCTTTCAGCGTGATGCTGGCGACTTGTTTGCGGATTTCGGCAATCTTGGCCACGCCTTCGTCCATGCTGGCCTGGGTGCGGAACACGCCGGCGTGCAGCTGCATCGCTGCGCGGATGTTGCCTGCCACGTCTTGCGAGTAGGTGCCGTCGGTCGAGGCTTCGAGCTGGTTCAGGCGCTCTAGAGTGCGGTCGGCCGCGTTTTCCGGCAGGGGCTTGTGCTCCTTGCTGTTCTTGGCGAATTCCACGATGTGGCGGCCAGCGGCCTTGCCGAAAACCAGCAGATCGAGCAGCGAGTTCGTGCCCAAGCGGTTGGCGCCGTGTACGCTGACGCAGGCGCATTCGCCCACGGCGTAGAGGCCATTGACCACGGAGTTGTTGATGCCGTCTTTTTGCTCCACGACTTGGCCGTGGATATTGGTTGGCACGCCACCCATCTGGTAGTGGATAGTAGGCACCACAGGGATCGGTTCCTTGGTGATGTCCACGTTGGCGAAGTTGACGCCGATCTCGTACACCGAGGGCAGGCGCTTGTGGATGGTGTCGGCACCCAGATGGTCCAGCTTGAGCAGGATGTAGTCCTTGTTGGGGCCGCAGCCACGGCCTTCCTTGATTTCCTGGTCCATGCAGCGCGATACAAAGTCGCGCGGCGCCAGGTCCTTCAGGGTGGGCGCGTAGCGCTCCATGAAGCGTTCGCCATTGCTGTTCAGCAGAATCGCACCTTCGCCACGGCAGCCTTCGGTCAGCAGCACACCGGCACCGGCCACGCCGGTGGGGTGGAATTGCCAGAATTCCATGTCCTGCAAGGCGATGCCGGCACGTGCCGCCATGCCCAGTCCGTCACCAGTGTTGATGAAGGCGTTGGTGGAGGCGCCGAAGATGCGGCCTGCACCACCGGTGGCCAGCAGCACAGTCTTGGCTTGCAGGATGTGCAGGTCGCCGGTTTCCATTTCCAGGGCAGTTACGCCAACCACATCGCCCGCGGCATCGCGGATGATGTCCAGGGCCATCCATTCAACGAAGAAATTCGTCTTGGCCTTGACGTTTTGTTGGTACAGCGTATGCAGCATGGCGTGGCCGGTGCGGTCGGCCGCGGCGCAGGCGCGTTGCACGGGCTTTTCACCGTAGTTGGCGGTGTGGCCGCCGAACGGACGCTGGTAAATCGTGCCATCGGGGTTGCGGTCGAACGGCATGCCGAAGTGTTCCAGCTCATACACCACCTTGGGGGCTTCGCGGCACATGAATTCGATGGCGTCCTGGTCACCCAGCCAGTCGGAACCCTTGATGGTGTCGTAGAAATGGTAGTGCCAGTTATCTTCCGACATATTGCCCAGCGAGGCGCTAACGCCGCCTTGGGCGGCCACGGTGTGGCTGCGGGTGGGGAAGACTTTGGACAGCGAGGCCACGTTCAGGCCGGCCTTGGACAATTCGAGGGCTGCGCGCATACCGGAACCGCCGGCACCGACGATCACGACATCAAATTTGCGCTTGGAAATGTGGGCTTTGGTATAGGTCATTTTTATTTCTGCGTGGGTCAAACGGGTATCACAGACGCCAGAGCACTTGAATGGCCCAGCCAGCGCAGCCAACCAGCCAGACGATGGTGAAAATTTGCAGCAATAGGCGCAGGCCGACATGGGCGGTCACATAGTCCATCAAGACGTCACGCATACCGACCCATACGTGGTACAGCAAGGCAATGATGACCGAGAAGGTGACGATCTTCATCCATTGCGCAGCGAAGATGCCGGCCCACAGGTCGTAACCGATAGGGCCTTTGGCGATCAACAGCTGGGCCAACACGGCCACGGTGAACAGGGCCATGATGCCCGCAGTGACGCGCTGTGCCAGCCAGTCGCGCAAGCCATAGTGCGCGCCGACGACAACGCGTTTAGATCCGTATTTAACCGACATGGTGGAGTGCTCCGGGGTGAATTAATACAGGCCGAACAGCTTGGCTGCCAGCACAACGGTCAGCCCCAGGCTGATGGCGAGTGTGAACTTGGCGGACTTGGCGCCAAACTCCTTGGTGACCGCGTCATGGTGGGTGTCCATCCACAAATGGCGCAGACCGGCAGTGAAATGGTGCAGGTAGGCCCAGATCAGCGCCAATGCCACCAGTTTGAAGATGAAGCCTGGTACGAATCCTGCTCCGATATTGAACACGGCTTTGAATTTGGCAAACGAGATTTCGCTGGAAACCGAGGTGTCAAACATCCAAATGATGAAGGGCATCAACAGGAACATGATGACGCCGCTGACGCGGTGCAGGATGGATACCCAGGCTGCCGGTGCCATGCGATAGGTCGGCAGGTCCGTGAGGGCGTTGATGTTGCGAAATTCAGGTCGTTTTGTTTTCAGGGGGGAGGCAAGCTCGGACATAAATGCGCTTTCGTGGAGGTAACAGGCTGTAATTATTCGAACAAGTGCAACCTAAAATTCTATTGCAATGCAGCATAAGAACCTTTGCTGCATCGGAATAGGCTTCAACTTGCTTCAACTTAACTCATTGCGGTAGTGGTGCGATTCCGTGTTGTAGAGGCCGCGCCGTAACTCCATGGGAACACCGTTGTAGGTGTAAGCGACCCGCTCCACGCACAGCAAGGGGGCGGCAGGCCCCACTTTGAGCAGGCGGGCCTGGTCGATCTCCGGGTTGACCGCGCGTATTTTTTCCTCGGCCCGTACCATGCGCACGCCAAATTCGGTTTCAAACAATGCGTACATCGGGCCACGGTAGCCGGCCAGGCGCTCCATGGTCAAGCCCTTGAACGGTACACCCGGCAGCCACAAGTCGTCCAGGATTGTCGGTACAAACTCGCCATTGCGCTTGAAGGACAACATGCGGCGCACATGCAGCACGGCGTCGCCGCTGCGCAGGCCCAATGCTTTGGCCACGTCGGCGGAGGCACGTTGGCGTTTGCAGTCGATGATGTCGCGCTGGGCCGGGCCTTCGCTCTGGATGTCACCTTGGTCTGGCATCAGCTTCAAGAAGCGGTACTGCACATGCTGTTCGGCATGGGTTGCGACAAAAGTGCCTTTGCCCTGGCGGCGCACCAGCAGATTGTCTGCCGCCAATTCGTCAATGGCTTTGCGCACTGTGCCTTGGCTGACGCGATAGCGTGCCGCCAATTCCATTTCGCTGGGAATGGCTTCGCCCGGTTTCCATTCGCCGGCCTGCAGACTTTGCAGAATGAGTCCCTTGATCTGCTGGTAGAGCGGGCTGAATGCTGGTGTCAGCGTTGGTGCAATGCTGGCACTGGCGTCACTGGCCGCCGGTGCTGGATCGACGGCGATGGCGGGTGTGTGGGTCATTGGCAAACTGGGGTGGTGTGAGCAAATGCGTAGGGATGAAACAATCCGAATCATATCTTATATAAGACATAAGACAAATTGACGTTTGCGGGTTTTCGAGAGTAAACTCCATGGCTGTTTGTGTCGCACCCGGCGACTGGCATGGGTGTGCGGTCCAACCTCGTTTTTCAACACTTCCTGGAGTCTTCCCCATGAGCAAAAAGCCTGTTCGCGTTGCCGTTACCGGTGCCGCCGGTCAAATCGGTTACGCCATTCTGTTCCGCATCGCCTCCGGCGAAATGCTGGGTAAAGACCAGCCTGTGGTGTTGAGTCTGCTGGAAGTGCCTGTAGAGAAGGCCCAGCAAGCGCTGCAAGGCGTGATCATGGAATTGCAAGACTGCGCCTTCCCGCTGCTGGTGGGCATCGAAGCGCACAGCGACCCGCTGGCTGCATTCAAGGACGTGGATTACGCATTGCTGATCGGTTCGCGCCCCCGCGGCCCCGGCATGGAACGTGCCGAACTGCTGGCCGTGAACGCCGAAATCTTCACCGCCCAAGGCAAGGCCTTGAACGCTGTAGCCAGCCGCAACGTCAAGGTGCTGGTGGTCGGCAACCCCGCCAACACCAATGCCTACATCGCCATGAAGAGCGCGCCAGATCTGCCACGCAAGAACTTCACCGCCATGCTGCGCCTGGACCACAACCGTGCGCTGAGCCAGATCGCCGCCAAAACCGGCAAGGCCGTGGCCGATATTGAAAAACTCACCGTATGGGGCAACCACTCGCCCACGATGTACGCCGACTACCGTTTCGCCACCATCAACGGCGAAAGCGTCAAGACCATGATCAACGACGAAGTCTGGAACAAAGACACCTTCCTGCCCACCGTGGGCAAGCGCGGCGCGGCCATCATCGCGGCCCGCGGCGTGTCTTCCGCTGCCTCGGCCGCCAATGCAGCCATCGACCATATGCGCGACTGGGCGCTGGGTACGAATGGCAAGTGGGTCACCATGGGTATCCCATCGGATGGCCAGTACGGCATCCCCAAGGACACCATGTTCGGCTTCGCCGTGACCTGCGAAGGTGGCGAATACAAGGTTGTGGAAGGTCTGGAAGTCGACGCGTTCTCGCAAGAGCGTATCAACATCACCCTCAAAGAGCTGCAAGACGAGCAAGCCGGCGTCGCCCACCTGCTCTAAGCCAGCATGCTGCATCCGCGTCAAGTTCTGCTGGGTGCCCAGGCTGCGGAGGCTTTCCTCCCGGTCTGTGACCACTACAGCGGTGTTGAAGCGCGGATGCGCAAAAGCCTGCAGTTGCAGGCCGAAATGACGGAAGAGTTCGGCGCCTGCGTTTTCGACGTGACGCTGGACTGCGAAGATGGTGCGCCCGCTGGTGGCGAGGCCGAGCATGCTGCCATGGTGGTGGAGCTGGCTTTGGCTGCACCGGCATCTGCCCGCGTGGCTGTGCGGGTGCATGCGGTGGACCATCCGTCGTTTGCCCAGGACATGGCCCTGATTGCCGGCCAGGCCGGCCACCGCTTGTGCCACGTGATGGTGCCCAAGATCGAATCCGTGCACGATATCGACGTGGTCGAAAAGGCACTCCAGCGCACATCTCCTGTGCATGTGCCGCTACAAGTTTTGATTGAATCTCCGGCGGCGGTGCAACACGCCTTCGAGATTGCAGCGCATCCGCGGGTGCAGTCCCTGAGTTTTGGCCTGATGGATTTTGTGTCCAGCCATGGCGGAGCCATTCCCGCGGATGCGATGGGGGTCGAGGGTCAATTTACCCATCCGCTGGTGGTGCGGGCCAAGCTGGAAATTGCATCCGCCTGCCATGCGTATGGCAAAGTGCCGTCGCATTGTGTGGTGACCGAATTCAATGACACCCGGGCGCTGCAGGCTGCAGCCCGGCGCGCGGCACAAACACTGGGTTTCACCCGGATGTGGAGCATCCATCCTGGCCAGATTCGCCCCATCCTGGAGGCGTTTTCGCCATCGGAGTCTGAAGTGGACAAAGCCGCTCGCATCATCGAGGCGGCCGTGCGTGCCGAATGGGCGCCTATTTCCTTTGCCGGGCAACTGCACGACCGTGCAAGCTACCGATATTTTTGGCAGGTACTAGAACGCGCCCATAAAACCGGGCGCCACCTGCCTTCCGAAATGGCCGGATATTTCCAGCCATCCCACTCTCCTGTTCAATTGGAAAACGTATGAAATTAGTTCTGTCTGCGGCTGCGTGCCTGCTCTCCGTCAGTTTGGTCTGGGCGCAAGACGTGCCCAAATCCACCAAGGCTGCACCCAAGCCCACCAGCAGCCGCCAGCAGCTCAAGTCGGCGGCCAAGAATGTCGCTGCCGGTATTGAAGCCGCTGAAGCTGCCCTGACGCCTGCGGAAATGGCGATTGCCGAACGTGTGCAAGTCGGGGCTGTGCCTTGTGAGTTGGGCACCGTCGTGAACCTGGTTGCCGATCCCAAATACCCGGGTTACTTCAATGTCCAGGTCAAGTCGCTGAAGTACCGGATGTTCCCGGTGGAAACCAGCACCGGCGCGATCCGCCTGGAAGACAAGAAGGCTGGTGCCGTGTGGCTGCAGTTGGCCAATAAGTCCATGCTGATGAACCAGAAACTGGGCCAGCGCCTGGCTGACGAATGCATGAGCCCCGAACAGGTGGCTGTGGCTGAGGCCTTGAAGAAGCTGCCGGCGCAAAGCATGTTTGCGCCAGCGGCACCCGTAGAGACGGCCACCAAATAAATCGAAATTTCTAGTTTTACCCCACGATTTTTGAACCAGGAGAAAACCATGTTGCAAGCCTATGCCGCCCATGTAGCTGAGCGCGCCGCCCTCGGCATTCCCCCGCTCCCTCTGTCTGCCAAGCAGACCGGCGAGTTGATCGAACTGCTGAAGAACCCACCCGCAGGCGAAGAAGCCAATCTGCTGAATCTGATCACACACCGCGTTCCAGCTGGCGTGGACGATGCCGCCAAAGTGAAGGCCAGCTACCTGGCAGCCGTGGCCCATGGCACTGAAAAATGCCCGCTGATCTCGCGTGAAAAAGCCACTGAACTGCTGGGCACCATGCTGGGCGGCTACAACATCAGCCCCATGATCGACCTGCTGGACGATGCTGCTGCCAGCGTGGCTTCCGCCGCCGCAGACGGCCTGAAGAAAACCCTGCTGATGTTCGACCAGTTCCACGACGTGCAGGAAAAGGCCGAGAAGGGCAATTCCCACGCCAAGGCTGTGCTGCAAAGCTGGGCCGATGCCGAATGGTTCACCAGCCGCCCCGAAGTGCCCAAGAGCATCACGGTCAGCATCTTCAAGGTGGCCGGCGAAATCAACACCGACGACCTGTCGCCCGCGCCTGACGCCTGGAGCCGCCCCGACATTCCGCTGCATGCTTTGGCGATGCACAAGAATGCCCGCCCCGGCATCACCCCCGAAGAGGATGGCAAGCGCGGCCCGGTCAAGTTCCTGGAAGACCTGCGCGCCAAGGGCAACCTGGTCGCCTATGTGGGCGACGTGGTGGGTACCGGCTCCAGCCGCAAGTCCGCCACCAACTCGGTGCTGTGGTTTACCGGTGAAGACATCCCATTTGTGCCTAACAAGCGTTTCGGTGGCGTCTGCCTGGGCGCCAAGATCGCTCCGATTTTCTACAACACCATGGAAGACTCGGGCGCACTGCCGATCGAGCTGGACGTGAGCCAGATGGCCATGGGCGACGTGGTCGAACTGCTGCCCTATGAAGGCAAGGCCCTGAAAGACGGCAAGGTGATTGCCGAGTTCAAGCTGAAGAGCGAAGTGTTGTTCGACGAAGTGCGCGCCGGCGGCCGTATTCCGCTGATCATCGGCCGCGGTCTGACCGCCAAGGCGCGTGAAGCCCTGGGTCTGCCCGTCAGCACCTTGTTTCGCCTGCCGCAAAACCCGGCCGACACCAAGAAGGGTTTCACCCTGGCGCAGAAGATGGTCGGCCGCGCCTGTGGCCTGCCGGCTGGCCAAGGCGTGCGCCCCGGTACCTACTGCGAACCGAAGATGACCTCGGTGGGCTCGCAAGACACCACCGGCCCCATGACCCGCGACGAGCTGAAAGACCTGGCCTGCCTGGGCTTTAGCGCCGACCTGGTGATGCAATCCTTCTGCCACACCGCCGCTTACCCCAAGCCCGTGGACGTGAAGATGCACCACGAACTGCCCGACTTCATGAGCACCCGTGGCGGCGTGCCCCTGCGCCCCGGTGACGGCATCATCCACAGCTGGTTGAACCGCATGCTGCTGCCCGATACCGTCGGCACCGGTGGCGACAGCCACACCCGCTTCCCCATCGGCATCAGCTTCCCCGCCGGCTCCGGCCTGGTGGCGTTTGGCGCGGCTACGGGCGTGATGCCTCTGGACATGCCCGAGAGCGTGCTGGTGCGTTTCAAGGGCGAAATGCAGCCCGGCATCACCCTGCGTGACCTGGTGAACGCGATTCCGCTGTACGCCATCAAGGCTGGTCTGCTGACCGTGGCCAAGCAAGGCAAGAAGAACATCTTCTCGGGCCGCATCCTGGAAATCGAAGGCCTGCCGAACCTGAAGGTCGAGCAAGCGTTTGAATTGAGCGATGCGTCGGCCGAGCGTTCCGCTGGCGGCTGCACCGTGCACCTGAACAAAGAGCCGATCATCGAGTACATCAACAGCAACATCACCATGCTGAAGTGGATGATTGCCACCGGTTATTCCGATGTGCGCACCATCAACCGCCGCATCAAGGCGATGGAAGCCTGGCTGGCGAACCCCGAGCTGATGCACGGCGATGCCGATGCCGAATACGCTGCCGTGATCGAGATCGACCTGGCCGACATCCACGAACCTATCGTGGCCTGCCCGAACGATCCGGACGACGTGAAGACCCTGGCCGAAGTCGAAGGCAGCAAGATCGATGAAGTCTTCATCGGCTCCTGCATGACCAATATCGGCCACTTCCGCGCGGCCTCCAAGCTGTTGGAAAACAAGCGTGACATCCCCGTCAAGCTCTGGATGGCACCGCCCACCAAGATGGACGCCAAGCAGTTGTCCGAAGAAGGCCATTACGGCGTGCTCGGCTCGGCCGGCGCGCGCATGGAAATGCCAGGCTGCAGCCTGTGCATGGGCAACCAGGCGCAGGTGAAAGAGGGCGCAACCGTGTTCTCTACCTCGACCCGCAACTTCCCGAACCGCCTGGGCAAGAACAGCAATGTCTACCTGGGTTCGGCCGAGTTGGCTGCCATCTGCTCCAAGCTGGGCCGCATTCCCACCAAGGCCGAATACATGGCCGACATGGGCGTGCTGAACAAAGACAGCAGCAAGATTTACCAGTACCTGAACTTTGACCAAGTGAAGGATTACACCGATCTGGCCGATACCGTGAAAGACACCGCCGCCGCGTAAGTGTCTGGTGGAGGAGGGCTGGTGACGGCTCTCCAGTTGAAATTGCGCCAGGGCCTGTAGCTATTATTTATGTAGCTACAGGCCCTTGTTGTATCTGCGCTAGAGGCATATTTTCTATGTAAGCTCAGATAGGTGCCGCGCCTGGGGCGGCAACGCCACCACGTCGCTGATGTTCACCGGCAGATTGGACTGCATGGACTGCACGCCCGCAATACCGATGGCGATGGATGCCGCGCCCTGCTCGTGCCCTGCGGTGCGGCCCCAGGCGTCCGGGGCTTGCGGTGGGCCGTAAAAATGGGCGTTCAGAATTTCATCGGCGCCGCCATGGGCCGCACGGATCTCCGGCATGGGCACCACATAGCTGTTCTGAAAGTGCGGGAACACGCGTATCCATTCGCCCTCGGCTTCGGCGCCGGGCTTTTCCTCGATCTTCCAGTTCTTCGGGCTGACGGCGCGGTTCATGTGGGTGCCGATGAACTCGTGGTACTCGATGCGGCCGCGGTCGCCGTTGAAGGTCACGCGCATGCCTTCGCGCGGGCTGTAGCAGACCAAAGAGTAGGTCAGGACCTGGCCGCTGCGGTAGCGCACGTTCAGCGACATCTGGTCGGGGATGGTGATACCGTCGCGGAACACGTTCTGGTCGCGCAGATAGCCCGAATCCGCCTCGCCCGCCAGGTACAGGCCGCGGAAGGACTCACTCTCGTTCAGGTCCAGGTAGAAAGGATCGTCCTTGGCCTCGGGCACGCCGGTGTAGCGTGCGTAGCGGGTCAGCTTTTCGTCGCCGCGGTTGATGGCGTTTTGCTTGCCGTAGAACACCAGGTCGCCATAGGCAAACACCTGCTGCGGAATCGCGTCCAGCCACCAGTTCACCAAGTCGAAGTGGTGCGTGCTTTTGTGCACCAGCAGGCTGCCAGAGTTTTCGATGTGCGCATGCCAGCGGCGGAAGTAGTCGGCGCCGTGGTTGGTGTCCAGCAGGTACTCCAGATTCACCGAGTGGATCTTGCCGACCACGCCGCTGGCAATCAACTCCTTGACCTTAGTGCGGAACGGTGCCCAGCGGTAGTTGAATGCCACCCGCACCCGGCGCCCGCTGGCTTTCACAGCCTCCAGAATCGCCTGGCACTTGGCGGCGTCTGTCGTCATGGGCTTTTCGGTGATCACGTCGCAGCCGGCCAGCAGTGCGCGCACGATGTATTCATGGTGGGCCGAATCCTGGGTGCAGACGAATACTTCGTCCGGCTTTTGCTCCCGCAGCATGGCGTCGAACCGGTCGGCCGTGTAAGCCGGTACCGCGTGGTAGCCGATGTCGCCCTCCAGCAGCTTGTTGTAGTAGGCCATGCGGGCCGGACTGGTGTCGCAAATGGCCACCAGTTCATTCTGCCCGGCATAGGTGGTGACCAGGGGTTCGATAAAACTCAGGGCGCGTCCGCCGGTGCCGACAAACGCATGGCGCTTTTTGCTCATGGTGCAAATGGAATGGGTTCTGAAACCACGCGGCTTCAGCGGGGTTGGTAAACCTGGGGCGTCCAGCAGCGGTCGCCTGAGGGACAAATTCGTCTGTAAATCATAGTCTTATTTAACTAAATAGTGAATAGAATCCACAGAAAGTCCTGTCTTGACACCCTGCATGCGCAGATTTTTGGCTGCTGTATTTCTTTGCACTGGAGCGCTATGACTAGCACGCAGACCCCTATAGTGGAGCCCCGTTCGCGCGACGCAGACCGCTCGCAACTGGCCATTCTGGCGGCCGCCCGAGATGAGTTTTCGCGCTATGGTTTTGCCGGTGCGCGCGTAGACCGGATCGCCGAAAACGCCCAGCTCAACAAGCGGTTGATCTACTACTACTTCACCAGCAAGGACGAGTTGTTTTTAGCGGTATTGGAGCGCACCTATGCCGATATCCGCGATGCCGAGCGCGAGCTGCATCTGCGTGATCTGGAGCCGGCCAAGGCCATCCGGCGTTTGACTGAATTCACCTGGGAATACTACATCGCCCACCCGGAATTCATCACTTTGCTGAACAGCGAGAACCTGCACCAGGCCCGGCACTTGACGCAGTCCACCCGCATCCGCGAGTTGAATTCACCCTTGGTCCAGGACCTGGGCGATATTCTGGAAAGAGGGCGGGCTGAGGGGGTCTTTCGTGGCGGTATCGATCCGGTGCAACTCTATATTTCGATTGCCAGCCTATCGTACTTTTACCTGTCCAACCATTACACCTTGTCGGCCATTTTTGGACGGGATCTGATGGCTACCAAGGCGCACAGTGAACGGCTGTCCCACATCTGTGATGTGGTCCTAGGGTATGTCCTGAGAGATTGACTCGCCGCAGCCATTTACAGCGGAAATGGGCGATTTCATAATTCACCAGTGAGTTAACTATTCGCGCATTCCCTGTCTTATAGGAGCTAGCGGTTATGGCACTTTTCACCCGTCGTCAATTTGGAGTCTCTGCCGCTGCGGCAACGGCTGCACTGGGTTTGAATCCCCTGTTGGCGCAGGCCCAGGCGACCCGCCTGCGCTGCTTCTGGTGGGGTAATCCGGACCGCGACAAGCGCACCAAGTTGTTGCTGGACACCTATAGCAAGAAGAGCGGCACCCAGATCGCGGCTGAGTCCCTGGGATGGGGTGACTATTGGACCAAACTGGGTACCCAAACCGCCGGTGGCAATGCGCCCGATCTGATCCAGATGGACTACCGCTATCTGTTCGAATACGCGCGCCGTGAAACCCTGCTGCCGCTCGACAAGCTGCTGCCCCTGGCCGATTTCAGCCCACAGGAAAAAGACGGCGGCAAGGTGGACGGCAAGCTGTATGGCGTGAACCTGGGCTCCAACTCCAAGGCCATGGTCTACGACACCGGCATGCTGGAGAAAGTCGGCGTCAAGTCCATCGACATCAACTGGACCTGGGACGACTTCGCCAAGATCAGTGGCGAGATTTCCAAGATCAACCCCGGCAAATACTGGGGCGCGAGCGACAACAGCCGCTGGGAGCAGGGCTTCGAGCAGTGGCTGAACCAGCGCGGCAAGATGCTTTACACCGCCGAGGGCAAAGCCGCCTTCACCCGCGACGACGTGGCGGCCTGGTTCGACCTGTGGGACAAGCTGCGCAAGGCCGGCGCCATTCCACCGGCCGATGTGGGAGCCACCAACAACGGCAAGGTCGAGGAATACGAGCTGACCCGCGGCCTAGCGGCCATGAGCTTCGTCAACTCCAACCAGGTGGTGGCTTTCCAGGGCATCAACAAGAACAAGCTGGCCATCAGCGTGTTCCCACGCGCCAAGACCGGCTCGTCCGGCCACTACATCAAGCCCTCCCAGATGATGAGCGTGTCGGCCCGCTGCAAGGCGCCGGAAGAAGCGGCCAAAGTGATCAACTTCATGGTCAACGACCCCGAGGGAGTGAAGATTCTGGGCATCGAGCGCGGTGTGCCTTGCTCTGCTGCAGCACGCGCGGCACTGGCGCCCGATCTGGATGCCCTGGGCAAGATGCAGCTCGACTATGTGGCTGCCGTCACCAAGGTGGCCGTACCCCTGCCGCCGCCGCCACCCAAAGGCGCGGGCGAGGTGGAGAACCTGCTGCGCCGGGTTGCCGATGCCGTGGCCTTTGGCCGCACCAGCATCAAGGACGGCGCCCAGCAGTTCCATACCGAAGTCGAAGGCATTCTCGCCAGGGCCTGACGGCCACGGCATGCGACCGCATGGGGCGCTTCACTTCCGCTTTTTTGCTGTCTAGCCTGGAAGGCAAACTACGTGTCAACCCTTGATGAAAAAACCTCCCGTGCGCGGCGAGGGCAGTCGCGTGCAGCCTGGCGCAGGGACTTGGTGGGCTATGCCTTCCTGATGCCCTGGCTGATCGGCTTCGTCTGCTTCTCGCTGGGGCCGGTGCTGGCGTCGCTGTATCTGTCGTTCACCAAGTTTGATTTGTTGCGTCCGGCCCAGTGGATAGGCGCGGACAACTATGTGCGGATGTTTACGGCGGACGCCCGGTTCTGGCAGTCGCTCAAGGTCACTTTCAGCTACATGCTGATGGAGGTACCGCTGAAGCTGGCATTCGCGCTGCTGGTGGCGGTGGTGCTGGACAAGGCGATACGCGGCGGTGCCCTGTACCGGGCGCTGTTCTACATTCCGTCGCTGCTGGGCGGCTCGGTAGCAATTGCCGTGCTGTGGCGGCAGCTGTTCGAAGGCAATGGCACGCTGAACCAGATTCTGCTATGGCTCTTCAACTACAAGGGGCCGAGCTGGATCGCCAACCCGGACACGGCCATCTACACCCTGGTGCTGCTGGCGGTATGGCAGTTTGGTTCGCCGATGATCATCTTCCTGGCCGGCCTGCGGCAGATTCCGCAGGACCTGTACGAGGCCGCCTCCATGGACGGCGCCGGCACCTGGCGCAAGTTCCGCAAGATCACCTTGCCGCTGCTGGCGCCGGTGATCTTCTTCAACATGGTGCTGCAGATCATCGAAGGCTTCAAAGCCTTCACCCCGGCCTATGTGGTGTCGGGCGGCACCGGCGGCCCCATCGATTCCACGCTGTTCTACACCCTGTACCTGTACCAGGAAGCCTTTTCCTACTTCCGCATGGGATATGCCTCGGCGCTGGCCTGGGTGCTGCTGCTGATCATCGGCGCCTTTACCGGCATCAGTTTCCTTACCTCCAAATACTGGGTCTACTATGAAGACGATCCGCGCTAACCAACCTCGGCGGCCGGGCGTGCTGCGCCTGCTGGCCGGCGGCCTGGCCCGCCACGCCGTGCTGATCGGCGCGACCTTTCTGATGCTGTATCCGCTGCTGTGGATGGTGGCCTCGTCGTTCAAGCCCGAGTCCATCATCTTCACCGACCTGTCGATCTGGCCGCACGCGTTTGACTTCGGCAACTATGTGCAGGGCTGGACGGCGCTGCAGGAGAGCTTCACCGTGTTCTTCAAGAACTCGGTGCTGGTGGCGGTGCTGGTGGTGGTAGGCAACACCATCTCCTGCTCCATCACCGCCTATGCGTTTGCGCGGCTGGAGTTCCGTGGCCGGCGCATCTGGTTCGTGGTGATGCTCGGCACCCTGATGTTGCCCTACCACGTGACCCTGATTCCGCAGTACGTGCTGTTCCTGAAGCTGGGCTGGATCGATACCTTTCTGCCGCTGATCGTGCCCAAGTTCCTGGCCGCCGATGCGTTCTTCATCTTCCTGATGGTGCAGTTCTTCCGCGGCATTCCGCGTGAGCTGGACGAGGCCGCGGTGCTGGACGGCTGCGGCCCCTGGCGCATCTACTGGAAGATCATCATGCCGCTGTCCATGCCGGTATTGGCCACCACCGCCATTTTCTCCTTTCTCTGGACCTGGAACGACTTTCTGGGTCCGCTGGTGTACCTCAACGAGGCCAGCAACTACACCGTGCCGCTGGCGCTGCGCTCGTTTGTGGACTCCACCGGGCAGTCGGCCTGGGGCCAGTTGTTCGCCATGTCGGTACTGGCCATCCTGCCGATCTTCCTGTTTTTTCTCTGCTTCCAACGTCTGATCATTGAAGGCGTTGCCCAATCTGGAATGAAACGATGACATCTCCTACGATACGCTTTGCCGCCATCGGCCTGAACCACAACCACATCTACGGCCAGACCCGTGCCGTGCTGGACGCCGGGGGCGAACTGGTGAGCTTCTACGCCGTCGAGGACGACCTGGCCGCCGACTACGCCAAGGCCTTCCCGCAGGCCCGCCGCGTGGCCGACCAGCGCGAAATCCTGGAAGACGCCAGTATCCAGCTGGTGGTCAGCGCCACTATCCCCGATGTGCGGGCCGCTACCGCCATCGCCGTCATGCGCCATGGCAAGGATGTGATGGTCGACAAGCCCGGTGTCATCACCTTGGATGAACTGGCCGCGGTGCGCAAGGTGCAGGCCGAGACCGGGCGGATTTTCTCGGTGTGTTTTTCCGAGCGCTTCGAGAACCGCGCCACCGAGAAAGCCAGCCAGCTGGTGGCCGCTGGCGCCATCGGCCGGGTCGTGCAGACCATGGGCATGGGCCCGCATGCGCTGCGCAACAACCCGCGCCCCGACTGGTTCTTCGAGCGCAAGCGCTACGGCGGCATTCTGTGCGACATCGCGGCCCACCAATGCGACCAGTTCCTGCACTTCACCGGCTCTACCCAGGCCGAGGTCGTGGCTTCGCACATCGGCAATTTCGGCAACCCGGAGACGCCTGAGCTGGAAGACTTCGGCGAAGTGCTGCTGCGCGGCAATGGCGGCACCGGCTTCATCCGCGTGGACTGGTTCACGCCCAAGGGCCTGGGTGTCTGGGGCGACGGTCGGCTGACCATTCTGGGCACCGAGGGCTATATCGAGCTGCGCAAATACGTGGACATTGCCGGCCGCCCGGGCGGCGACCACCTGTTCCTGGTCGATGGTAAGGGCACGCAGCACATGGACTGCAAGGCCGAAGTTCTGCCCTATGGCGCGCGGCTGATCCAGGATGTGCTGAACCGTACCGAAACTGCCATGTCCCAAGCCCATTGTTTCTTGGCAACCGAACTGGCATTGAAAGCCGAGGCCTTGGCCACCCGTGTAGGAGGAGTTGCGTGATGGTGCAGAAATTACAGAAATTGCGGGTTGCCGTGGTTGGCCTGGGCGTGGGCAAGGGCCATTTGCAAGCCTATGCCGCGATCCCCGAGCTGTACGATATTGCCGCGGTGTGTGAACTGGACGCGGCCAAGGCCAGCGCCGCCGCTGCCGAGTTCGGTGTGCCCTGGCACACCACCCAGTTCAGCGAGCTACTGGCCAGCGGCAAGGTGGATATCGTCGACATCTGCACGCCACCGTACACCCACCGCGCGCTGATCGAGCAGGCGCTGGCCGCCGGTCTGCATGTGGTCTGCGAGAAGCCCCTGGTCGGTTCGTTGGCCGAGGCCGATGCAATTGCCGCAGCACAAAAGGCCGCCAAAGGCACGCTGTTCCCTATCTTCCAATACCGCTTTGGTCACGGTCTGCAAAAGCTCAAGCATCTGCAGTCCAAGGGCTTTGCGCATACGCCATTCCTGAGCACCATCGAGACCTCCTGGCGTCGTGACGCGGACTACTACGAAGTGCAGTGGCGCGGCAAATGGGCCACCGAGATGGGGGGCTGCTGCCTGACCCAGGCCCTGCATGCGCACGACATGCTGTCGTATGTGAATGGCCCGGTGAAAACTGTGTTTGCTCATCTGGCTACCCGCGTGAACCCCATCGAGGTGGAAGACTGCGCCGCCATTTCCATAGGCATGGAAAACGGCTCGGTGGCCACGCTGTCGGTGACCCTGGGCGCGGCTGAAGAGCTGTCGCGCCTGCGCTTCATGTTCTCCGACCTGACGGTGGAAAGCCGCAGCACCGAGCCCTACCGGCCGGGCAAGGACCCCTGGCATTTCCAGGGCAAGACGCCTGCGATCGATGCCGCCATCAGCGTCGCCCTGGCCGACTTTGTGCCGGCGCTGGAATCCTTCGAGGGCGAGTTCGCGCTGATCCACGCCACCGTGACCGGCGGCGCCCCCACGCCGGTGAGCTTGCATGATGCGCGCCAGTCGCTGGAGCTGATCACGGCGATCTACCACTCAGCCGAAACCGGCACCCAGGTCAGCCTGCCTATTCCACTTGGCCACGCCAAGTACAACAGCTGGGCGCCGACTGGCGGCAGCTTCAACAAGGTGGCGCACCATGGCTGAGCTGTCACTGCGGGGCATCATCAAACGCTACGGCAACGTGGAGATCATCCACGGTGTCGACCTGGACATCCGCGACGGCGAGTTCGTGGTCTTCGTCGGCCCTTCGGGCTGCGGCAAGTCCACCTTGCTGCGCATGATCGCCGGGCTGGAAGAAATCTCCGATGGCGAGTTCTGCATCGACGGCGACCGCGTCAACGAGGTGCCGGCGGCCCAGCGCAAGATCGCCATGGTGTTCCAGTCGTATGCGCTGTACCCGCATATGAGCGTGTACGACAACCTGGCTTTCGGCCTGCAAACTGCGGGCGAAAAAAAGGACGTGATCGACCGGCGCGTGCAGCACGCTGCCAAGATGCTGAAAATCGACAGCTATCTGCAGCGCAAGCCCAAGGCCTTGTCCGGCGGCCAGCGCCAGCGGGTGGCCATAGGCCGGGCCATCGTGCGCGAACCCAAGCTGTTTCTGTTCGATGAACCCCTGTCCAATCTGGACGCCGAGTTGCGCGTGCAGATGCGCGTCGAGCTGTCCAAGCTGCATGCGGATCTGGGTACCACCATGATCTACGTGACCCACGACCAGGTCGAGGCCATGACCATGGCGGACCGCATCGTGGTGCTGCAGGATGGTCGGATCGAGCAGGCCGGCTCGCCGCTGGAGCTGTACAACCACCCGGCGAACCGCTTCGTTGCCGGCTTCATCGGTAGCCCGAAGATGAACTTCCTGGACGGTGTGGTCGCCGGCCGCAGCGCCACGGGGCTCGACGTGCGCCTGCTGGGTGGCGAGACCGTGCACCTGCCGGTACTGGCCAACGGCATGGCCGACGGCGCGCCAGTCTGCGTCGGCATCCGCCCCGAGCATGCAGAGCTGGCAGAGCAGGGTCTGCCCATGCACGTCAGCCTGACCGAGCAGCTGGGCGGCAACACCGTGCTGTACGGCAGCCTAGGTGCCCAGCAGCCGCTGGTGGTGCAGGTGGTGGGGCAGAGCCAGTTCAAGCGCGGCGACACGGTGCATGTGCAGCTGCCGCCCGCCAGCTGCCATGGCTTTGCCGAAAGCGGCTTGACGCTGGCCCGGCGCTGAACATCTTCTTGCACCAGGAGGCCTGATGAATATTCCTGCGACTGCCGTGCCTGTGCGGCTGCGCGCCATCACGCTGTACCAGCGCCATGTGACGCTGCGCCTGCCGTTCCGCTTCGGCGCAGCAACTGTCACCCAGTGCCCGCAGGCCTTTGTGCGCGTGGTGCTGGAGGTGAACGGCAAGAACTGGGAGGGTATGGCGGCCGAACTGATGGTGCCCAAGTGGTTTGACAAGTCGCCGGGCCTGACCCACGAACAGAATTTCGAGCAGCTGCGCGAGGCCTTGCGCATTGCGCGGGGCGCATATCTGGAGGGCGGTGCGGCACTGACGCCGTTCGCGCTGTCGCAGACCCAGGGCGAGGCGGCTATAGGTGCGGCCGTGGCCCGCGGCCTGCCCCGGCTGGCCGCGCAGTTCGGCCCGGCCTTGCTGGACAAGGCGGTGGCCGATGCCGTGCTGCGCGCCTCCGAACTTGACTGGGTGCGCGGCGTGGCAGCCGGCGTGCTGGGCGACCCCTGGTCCGCCCAGCTGCAATTGCAGGCACCGGGCCATGTCTGGCTGCGCCACACCGTGGGCCTGGCGGACCGCATCCTGGCCAGCGATGCGGGTGCCAGCCCCGGTGATGGTCTGCCCGAGACGCTGGAGGACGCGATTGCCAGCTACGGTTTGCGTTACTTCAAGATCAAGCTCAGCGGCCAGCTGGAGGCCGACCTGGAGCGCCTGCAGCGGATTGCCGGCCTGCTGCAGCGCACGGCCGGCGACTACCGCGCGACGCTGGACGGGAATGAAACCTTTGCCAGTGCCGAGGCCTTGGGTGCATTCTGGCGCGCCCTGCAGGCTCAGGCTCCGCTGCAGGAGCTGCTGGCGCGCACCCTGCTGCTGGAGCAACCCTTGCCGCGCCACCTGGCCCTGGCCGAGCCGATTGCCGGGCTGGGCATAGACGTGCCGGTGATTCTGGACGAGTCCGACGACCAGGCCGGCGTGCTGGCCCAGGGCATTGCGCTCGGCTACCGGGGCATTTCCAGCAAGGCCTGCAAAGGTATTTACCGTTCACTGCACAGCGCCTGGCGCGTGGCCCAGGAGCCGCAGCGCCTGCTGCTGTCGGGCGAGGACCTGACCTGCCAGGCCGGGCTGGCGGTGCAGCAGGACACGCTGCTGGCGGCCAGCCTGGGCGTCACCCATATCGAGCGCAACGGCCACCATTACGTGGACGGCTTCGGCACCGCACCTGCGGCTGAATCCGATGCCTTTGCCCAGGCCCACGCGGGCTTCTACCACGCGCCCCAGGGCCGGCCCCGGCTGCGCGTGCACAGCGGCCAGCTGCAGCTGGCGACCTTGTATGTGCCCGGCTTTGCCACGGCGGCAGCCCCGCTGTGGGACAGCCTGGAGCCTATCCACTGACTTGCATGGACTCGGGTGCGGAGCACACCGAGCCATGAAAGTCGTTTTACGTTAACCCACCCACTTGAAGTACCAGCCATGACGACACACACCCTCGGTCTCATTATGCACGGCGTCACCGGACGCATGGGCATGAACCAGCATCTGATCCGCTCCATCGTCGCCATCCGCAAGCAGGGCGGCGTGACCCTGAGCAACGGCGACAAGGTCATGCCCGACCCCATCCTCATAGGCCGCAACGCCGAGAAAATGCAGGCCCTGGCCCAGGCCCACGGCATTGCCCGCTGGGGCACGGATCTGGACGCGGCCTTGGCGAACCCGGCCGATACCGTGTTCTTCGACGCCGGCACCACCCAGATGCGTCCAACCCTGCTGGCCAAGGCGATCCGCGCAGGCAAGCATGTGTACTGTGAAAAGCCGATTGCCACCAACCTGAACGAGGCGGTGGAGATCGCCCGCCTGGCCGAGGCCTCCGGCCTGAAGCACGGTGCGGTGCAAGACAAATTGTTTTTGCCCGGCCTGCGCAAGCTCGACATGCTGCGCCGCGCCGGCTTCTTCGGCCGCATGCTGTCGGTGCGCCTGGAGTTCGGCTACTGGGTGTTCGAGGGCGATCTGCAGCCCATCCAGCGCCCGAGTTGGAACTACCGTGCCGAGGACGGCGGCGGCATGATCCTGGACATGATGTGCCACTGGCGCTATGTGCTGGACAACCTGTTCGGCGAGGTCAAGTCCGTGTCGTGCATAGGCGCCACGCATATCCCCGAGCGCTGGGACGAGGCCGGCAAGCCCTATAAGGCCACGGCCGACGACGCCGCCTACGCCACGGCCGAGCTCATCGGCCACAACGGCGAGCCGGTGATTGCCCAGCTCAATATGTCGTGGGCCACGCGGGTGCGCCGCGACGACCTGGTCACCTTCCATGTCGACGGCACGCACGGCTCGGCCGTCGCCGGCCTGACCGACTGCCGTGCGCAAAGCCGCGTGACCACACCGCGCCCGGTGTGGAACCCGGACCAGAAGCAGACCATGGACTTCTTCGACCAGTGGCAGGAAGTGCCGGACTCGCAGGTCTTTGATAGCGGTTTCAAGATCCAGTGGGAGCACTTCATCCGCCACGTGGTGGAAAACGAGCCCTACCGCTGGACCCTGCCCGAAGGCGCGAAGGGCGTGCAACTGGTCGAAGTGGCCTTGCAGTCCTGGAAGGAGCGGCGCTGGGTGGATGTGCCTGCACTACACATTTGATAGCTGCTGGCGCAGATACTACCTGCGCTAGAGCCCGATTTTCTTTAAAAGTGGTGAGATGACCATGGCCCAAACCCTTTTGCTGCCCACCGCCGGGGCGCTGCAACCCTATACCTTGCGCGGCACGCCGCCGCTGGCGTCTGGCACCCGCGTGCCGTTCAACCGCATCGCCTATTCCGCCGCCCATGTGGTGGCCGACCCGCGCGCCGCTATCGACCCCTGGCTGCAGTGTGCGGTGGACTGGGACGCCACCATCGCCTACCGCCAGCGCCTGTGGTCCTTGGGTCTGGGCGTGGCCGAGGCCATGGACACGGCGCAGCGTGGCATGGGCCTGGACTGGCCGACCTCGCTGGAGCTGATACGCCGCTCGCTGGACGCCGCCAAGGACGTGCCCGGTGCGCTGGTGGCATCCGGCTGCGGCACCGACCACCTGGTGCTGGAGGACGTGCGCACCGTCGACCAGGTGATCGCCGCCTACGAGGAGCAGATGGCGGCCATCGAAAAGCTCGGCGGCAAGCTGATCGTCATGGCCAGCCGTGCGCTGACCCACGTGGCCCAAAGCCCGGCCGACTATGAGCGCGTCTACGACCGCATCCTGCGCCAGGCCCAGCAGCCGGTGGTGCTGCACTGGCTGGGTGATATGTTCGACCCGGCACTCAAGGGCTACTGGGGTTCGCTCGATGTGGATGTGGCCATGGATACGGCGCTGGCCGTGATCGCCGCGCACCCGAACAAGGTCGATGGCATCAAGATTTCGTTGCTGGATAAGGATAAGGAAATCGCCATGCGGCGGCGTCTACCCGCGGGTGTGCGCATGTACACCGGCGACGACTTCAACTACGCCGAGCTGATCGCCGGTGACGGCTACGGCAAGCAGGTGACGCATGGCCAGAGCGATGCGCTGCTGGGCATCTTCGACGCCATCGCGCCCGCAGCCAGCGCCGCGCTCAGCGCCCTGGCGCAGGGCGATAGCGCGCAGTTCCACGCCATCCTGGGCCCGACGGTGCCGCTGTCGCGCCACATCTTTGCCGCGCCCACGCGCTACTACAAGACCGGCGTAGTTTTCATGGCCTGGCTGAACGGCCACCAGAGCCACTTCACCATGGTCGGCGGCCAGCAGAGCACGCGTTCGCTGGCGCACTTCGCCGAGCTGTTCCGCCTGGCCGATACGGCCAACTTGCTGGAGCAACCGGACCTGGCGGTGCACCGCATGCGCACACTACTGGCGTTGCACGGAGTGGAATAACAATATGCGTGATTTCTCTGAAAACCACCGCTGGTTGTCCATCAACACCGCCACCGTTCGCAAGCAGTGGAAGCTGGACCGCATCATCGAAGAGTGCGCGCAGCGCGACATCCGCGCCATCAGTCCCTGGCGAGACCAGGTGGCAGCTGTCGGGTTGGACAAGATCGCCCGGCAGCTGCGTGATACCGGCATAGAGCTTTCCGGTTATTGCCGTGGAGGCTTCTTCCCGGCGGTTGACGCTGCTGGCCATCAAGCTGCGCTACTCGACAACTGCCAAGCCATAGACGAGGCCAAGACCCTGGGCGCACCCTGCGTGGTGCTGGTGGTTGGCAGCCTGCCCGGAGCGCTGATCGGCAAGCCGGCCTATACCGACATTTCCCGTGCCCGCACGGAAGTGTTTGACGGCATCGCCGCCGCGTTGGAATACGCGCGTCAGGTCGGTATGCCCTTGGCCATCGAGCCGCTGCACCCCATGCAGGCGGCGGAGCGCGCCTGCGTCAACACGCTGGAGCATGCGCTGGATATCTGCGACGCACTGGACCAGCAGCAGACCGGTGCACTCGGCGTGGCGCTGGACATCTACCACGTGTGGTGGGATCCGAAGTTGCAGCAGCAGATTGCCCGCGCCGGCGCGGCTCGGCTGCTGGCCTACCATGTGTGCGACTGGCTGCTGCCCACGCGCGACCTGTTGAACGACCGCGGCATGATGGGTGACGGCGTTGTGGAACTGAAGAAGATCCGTGGCTGGGTGGAAGCGGCAGGCTACCAGGGCTATAGCGAGGTCGAGATATTCTCCGACCTCGACTGGTGGCAGCGCCCCGGCGAAGAGGTGCTGAATACCTGCGTCAGCCGCCACCGTAGCGCTGTGTAGGCAAATATCCCGTTCACATCCAGTAGCCATTTTTCTGGCGTATAACCAAGACACACTGTCAACGAACAGTCACTTATTACGTTGTTGAACTACTACTGAAAAACGGATGGATACCATGGCACACACCTTCTTTTCCCTGCGCACACCTGTGATTGCTTGCACCATTGCCGCTCTGGCTTTGGGCGGCTGCGCGAACATGAGCGAAACCCAAAAAGGGACTGGCATTGGTGCCGGTATTGGCGCAGTTGCCGGTGCCTTGATCGGCGGCAATAAGACCGGTGCGGCCGTGGGCGGCGCGGTCGGCGCGCTCGGCGGCTATGTCTGGTCCAAGCACATGCAGGACAAGAAGGCCGCGATGGAGCAGGCCACCGCCGGCACCGGTGTGGCGGTGACGCAAACCGCGGACAACCAGCTCAAGCTGAATATCCCCAGCGACATCTCTTTTGACACCGGCCGCGCCGATATCAAGCCGAATCTGCGCCCCATCCTCGACCAGTTTGCCAACGGCCTGCAGAACCAGCCGAATACCGAGGTGCGCATCATTGGCCATACCGACAGCACCGGTTCTGAGGCCATCAACAACCCCTTGTCCCTGCACCGCGCCGAAAGCGCCCGTAACTATTTGGCCGAGCGCGGTGTGGATAGCCGCCGCGTGACGGTGGAAGGCCGTGGCGAGCGCGAGCCGGTTGCCGACAACACCAGCGATGCCGGTCGCGCCCGCAACCGCCGTGTAGAAATCTTCCTGGCGGAACGCGCGCAGTAATTGGGCTCACCCCCAGGCTCCACACTACGTGCTTTCGCCACCCCCTTGCAGGGGGCGATACCAGCGGCCTGGCAAAGCCAGTTCCGCGGTATCCCTGGCTGGAGCCGTGATGGCAATGGCTTGGGTTATGTATCTAACTTTGGCAATAAAAAATGTCCACTGTCAAGTCTTTTGCGAGATCATGAAGTGGCATGAAAGGTCTTACGGGGCAACAGGTTAGGCCAGATTTCGGCCATCGTGTGCTCTTGCTGCTTTTCCGGCTAGGTGCCGCATAGGCGCTTCGCGGTAGCAAGCCCAGGGGCGGCGTAGCGGGCAAGGTCGCACTGTCATCATAGCCGTGGCTTGTCGCAAGCGGCCTCTCAAAGCGAAAGCGCAGCCGGTGGGCTGCGCTTTCGCTTGCGGGTGGATGGTGGATGCGTCCGCATCGTCAACTCGGCCTCGGCGGCGGCGCCTTGCTCGCCCCTGCCTTCCTGAACCCCCGGTCGCCGGCAATGAACGCCTCCAGCATGTGCGGGATCAGCGTCACGGCATCGACCGCCTCGCCATACGCCTGCGCGTGCAGCGCGGCGTAGCGGTCGAGGTCGGCTTTCAGGCTGGCCGGGCAGGCAAAGGTCAGCTTCGTGGATTCGGTTTTCGGCAGCGGGCCGAGCCGCAGCTTGCGCGTCGTCATCGTGAAGTCCCCTTGTTGAAGAACAACGGCTGGTAGGGCCGCAGCACCAAGTCGCGGTTGGCGATGATGCGAACCGGCAGGCCCGGCCGCTCGGTCAGCGTCGGCTGGATGTTCATGTTGCGCCGGGTCATTTCCTGCCCGACCTGATTGATGCTGTCCTGCGCACTGTCGCGCCCGGCGATGATGATGCGGTCGCCATCCTGGCGGTTCTCGGGCGCGGCCAACTCGGCGCCGACGCCCAGCAGTGTGGTCAACGCTGCGCCAGCGAAGATGCGGCCCCAGTGGTAGTCCACGTCGTCTTCCAGCCCGGCATAGCCGGCCGGGTCGGCTCCTACCAAGTTGTCGAGCGTGAGCGAAGACGTGTCGGGCAGGATGATCCGGTTCCACACCACCTGCACGCGGCTCTGCCCGTAGCTGACCTGGCTGTTATAGCGGCCCAGGATGCGCGAACCCTGCGGGATCAGCAGAAAGCGCCCGGTGGCCGTGTCATAGACCGGCTCCGTCACCGTGGCGATCACATCGCCCGGCAAATCCGACTTGATGCCCGTCACCAGCGCACCGGCGATCACCGATCCAGCCATGACCTGATACGGCGAAGCCGGCATTTGCAGATTGCCGGAATTACGGGTTTCCGCAGTTCCGGCTTTCTGGAACGCCTCTTTCTGGTCTTGCCGGTTCTGCACCGCCGTCGGGTCGGCAGGCTGCGCTGCCGTCGAGGCTGGCCCGGCAGCCATCGGGTCGAACGCCGCATTGGCGGCGAAGCCCGGCGCGGCGGCGGCCTGCGACTGCGCCACCGGCGCGGCCTTCTGCGTGCCAGAGCGGAAGAACACCGATGAACCCGCGGCCGCTTCGGCTTCCTTGCGCAGCGCATCGTTCGGGTCGTTGCCGGGGGCCGCATAGGCGGCCGTCACCGGCTGCTGCGACTTGACGATGGCCGGGCCAAGATCGCCCGGCAGCGGCGGCCCCAGCTCGGGCACCGTGGGCGGCAAGGCCGGCGGCAGCTTGGAGTAATCCGCCGGCAGCGCATCCAGCCCTTCGGACTTGGAGACGCGATCGACGCTGTAAAGCTCGGTCTGCTCACCAGCACCACGCCGCTGCGGTTGCAGCGACCACATCAGCGCACCGAGTACGGCGACCGACAGGCCGCCGGCGAGGATGGCCAGCGTGCGCCGGTTCAGGCGCGTGACCGGGCGCGGCTGGGCGCGTAGCGCCACCGCCTCGGGTGCGATCTTGCCCGCCGTCTGCGGCGCGGCGAGGTCGGGAGTGTCGTCCTGGCTCATTGTCAGTTCCTCCGCGCCACGCCGTCAGTGCGCTCGATCCGCACCACGTCACCACCATCGCCGCCCAGGCGCAGTTCGGCCGCGCCAAAGAGGCGATCCACGATGTAATAAGGCGAGCGGAAACGGTAGTTGACGAGCTGGCCATCACCCTGCGCGCCGATGACGAACAGCGGCGGCAGTTCGCCTTGGGCGATACCCGGCGGAAACTGGATATAGACCTTCTCGCCATCATCGAAGGCCCGCTGCGGCTTCCACGGCGGATTGCTACCGCTGATCGCGTAGCGGAAGCGAATCTTCTCCAGCGCCAGGCCGGTATCGACCGGCGCGGCTGCGCTGGCCGCCTGCGACTGGCGCTGCAAGGCCAGCATCCGGTCTTTCGGGTAGTCCCATGACACCGAGGCCATCCATGCCTTCTCGGTCGAGGTCAGCTCGATCAGGTAGGTGCGCCGGCTGGTGGTGATGACCAGATTGGTTTTCAGGCCCGAGCGGGTGGGCTTGACCAGCACATTGACGCGCAGCGCCTGCCCGCTGCCGCTGGACGTGTCACCCACGATCCAGCGCACGGTATCGCCAGCGGCGACGGTGACAAGTTCCTCGCCGGGCTGGAGCGAGACCACGGTGACGCGCCCCGGTGCGGCATAGACTTGATACAACGCGCCGTCGCTGTACGGCCACACTTGGATCGCATTGACGTAGCCCTCGCGGGTCGGCGCGATGCGTGCCTCGGCATTGGCGCGCGACACCCGCACCTTCTCGTCGGCCGGCTCCGGCGTGGCCTCGTCCACCTCCGGCAGCGGCTTCAACTGCGCCGGCAGCGCCAGCGGCTTGGGCACGGCGACGACTTCCACCGGCTTGAGCGGCTCGGGCAACGGCTGCGCCTGCACCGGCTCATCGAGCGAAATGGACGGCGGCGGCTTGCCCTGCGAGGCGCATCCCGACAGGGCCGCGAACATCAGCACGAAAGCGTAAAAGCGGAAAGGCACGATCATGGTTTGGCTCCTTCGGAAGAATCCAGCTCGCGGCTCCACGACAGGCCGTTGACATAGATACCCAGGGGGTTCTTGCGCAGGCGCTGTTCTGTACGCGGGGTTTGCAGGACGGTTGAAAGCACGGCGTTCCAGCGTTCGGTGCCAGCGGGTGCGCCATTGACGAACCGCTGTTCCGTCCACCGGACGTTGAACGAGGCATCGCTGGCGCGCGTGACGCTGGTGATCTGCACCGTCACCGACTCGCGGCCGACGCGGGCGAATGGATCGTTCTTGCTCGCGTAGTCGTTGAGCACGGCCGCACCCTTGTCGGTGGTGTAGTCGTAGGCATCGAGCCAGTTCTGCCGCACAACGATGGGGTCGATGGACAGCGAGCGCACCAGCGTCACGAAGCGCGCCAGGTGATGCGCAATCTGCGCATCGGCGGGCCGATACGGCGTGGCGGCCTCGCCCACGGTACGCACTTGGCCGGATTGATCGACTTCGATGACGTAGGGCGTCACGATGGACTGCGCCGAGCGCCACACCAAACCGCCGGCCATCAGCAGCGCCAGCACCAGGCAGCCGAAGGCCATCAAACGCCAGTTCTTCGCCTGCACGCGGGCCGAGCCGATACGCTCGTCCCACACCTGCGCGGCGGATTGGTATGGAGTGGCAGGCTGCGGCGTGTCGGCATAGCGCACCTGCGGTCGTTTGAATCGCATGGTCAGTTCTCCTTGTGAATCGCTTTAGTCGTCGGAGCCGCGCAGGCTCGGGCCTTGCCCGGAGCCGCCGCCATCGCCGCCGCGCAACGTGTGTGCGGCAGTGGTCGCGGCATGGGTGATCTGCTGGCGGCGGTGCATCCGCTTGGCCCATGCCGGCTGCTCTTGCTTCTGCGAGCTGGCGGCGCTGTCTGTGGCTTCGCCTGCCGCCGCCTGGCCGGAGCCAGCCGCACCGGGCGTAGCGCCGTCACCGGCCTCTGTGCCGTTCCATCCAGCGCGGAAAGAGCCGGTCATCTTCTGCGCAGCGCCGGAAGCCCCGGATGCGGCGCTGCGCCCGGCTGCCTGCGCGCCGGTCTTGGCGACATTGCCCAAGCCGGCCATCGCGCCCTTGGCGCCGCCGCCCGCAGCGGCGGAACCGGCCTGGAACGCCGAGCGTGCGCTACCGGCCGCCGAGGGGGCGGCCCGCGCACCGGCGCCGGCCAGCTTGGCGGCCGCAGGTGCCATGCGTGCGCCGGCCGCTACGGCGCCACCTACCCCGGTCGCGGCGGCACCGATGGCAACGGCCGTGCCGGCGGCACCGACAGCGGCACCCGCCATCGCGCCAGCGCCGAGCTGCGGCGCACCGGACACGAGGCCGGTGGCGATGCCCGGCCCATAGATGCCCAGCGCCAGCAGCGCGAGCGAGGCCAGCATCACGACAAGGGCGTGGTCGATGGAGGGTTCGTCGGGATGAACCTGGAACTCTGCGAACAGGCCCGAGCCGATGCCGACGATGACGGCCAGCACCAAGACCTTGATGCCCGACGACACCACGTTGCCGAGCACTTTTTCCGCGAGAAACGAGGTCTTGTTCCAGAGCGCGAACGGCACCAGCACGAAGCCGGCGAGCGTGGTCAGCTTGAACTCGATCAGCGTGATGAAAAGCTGGATCGCCAGCACGAAGAAACACAGGATGACGGTGAGCCAGGCGAGGAACATCACCACGATGGGGTCGATGTTCACGAAGACTTCGGGGAAGCCCGCCATGTCGCCGATCTGGTCGAGGATCGGTGCCCCGGCGTCGATGCCGGTCTTGGCCAGCCGCCCCGGTTGCAGGAAGTTCTCCATCGTCATGGCCGAGCCGGTGGCCGTCAGGCCCAGCCCGGCGAACGAGCGGAACACGATGCCGGCCAGCCAGTTGAAGTTGCCGATGATGTAGGCGAAGGCACCGACGTAGAGCACCTTGCGCAGCACCTTGGCGATCACGTCCTCGCCCTGGCCGGTGGCGTGGCTCATGGCCCAATACAAGCCGGCGATGGTCATGTCGATGACGATCAGCGTGGCCGTCAAGAATGCCACTTCGCCTTGCAGCAAGCCGAACCCGGAGTCGATGTAGCGCGAGAACGTATCGAGGAAGCGATCGATGATGGTCACGTCGTTCATGGCGCGTCTTCCCCGGTGGGTTCATCGAAGCTGGCCGGAATCGGCGGCAGCTCGGCCAGCGTCCGGTATTCGTCAGGCCCGGCCTGGCCGGAGAAGAAGCGCCGCCGGAACGCTTCGGCGGCGGCGCGGCAGTCGTCTTCGCCCACGGCCTGCCGGTCGTCCGCGCACTGCGCACGCAACGCCTTGAGCCGCAAGGGATCGGCGGTCAAGGCGTCGACCAGGCTCTCGGCCTGCTGCTGGCCGCACGCGGTCAGCAGCAGGGCCAGCAGCGAAACCGACAAGACGGGAGCGCATCGCATGGCCGCCTCCGTCAGTTGTTGTAGAAATTGATGGACTGCGGCGTGTACGGCGTGCCGCTGCCGAGGAAGCGTCGGCGCACTTCGCGGGCGCGCTCGGTGGCCGCCGCCTGCCGCGCCAGTTCCAGCGACGCGGCGCGGTCTTGCGTGATCTGGAGCTGCTGCGCCTGGATGGACTGCTTGGCCTGCAAGGCAAGAAGCTGGTTGGTCGCCTGCTGCGCCTGCAAGGCGCCGGTGGCCGATTGGCTCTGGCTCACGAGGTCGGCCAGCGCGCTTTCGTCTTGCGCCAGGTTCTGCGACACCTGCGCCTGCATCCGCATCGCGGTATGCAGGCCGTCGAGGGTATTCTTCCAACGCTCGCGGGCGTCCTGCGCCATGCGATCGCCGCTGACGGTGGCGGCGTACTGCTCCGGGTACAGGCGCGAGAACGTGGCGTCCATGCTCTGCACGTCGTAGGCCAGTCCCTGCGCCTCGGCGATCAGGCGTTCGGTGGTGGCGAGCGTCGAACGCAGGCGGTTGACGATGTTGAAGTCCAGGCTCGCCAGATTGCGGGCTTGGTTCATCAACATCTGCGCCTCGTTTTGCAGTTGATTGATCTGGTTGTTGATCTGCTCCAGCGTGCGAACGGCGGTGAGCGTGTTCTGCACGAAGTTGGACGGGTCGAATACGGTGATGGCCGCCGCGGGTTGAGCGAGCATCAGCGAGCCGGCCAGCGCGGCGGCGAGCGATACGGAAAGCACACGGGTTTTCATGGCGAAACCTCCAGCGGTTGAGAAGCGAGGAAAGAAGCCGCCGCTGGTGAGGACGGCAGCAGGTCGGCGGCCCAGTCGAGGCCGCGATGGCGCAGCCACGCGCCGGCGAAGCCGCGAGCGCCGGCCTGCGTCAGCACGCGATCGATGTCGCGTTGGTCTTGCGGTGTGGATGCGCCCGCGAAGGCGAGCGCGGCCGGCCCCAGGTCGAGGTCGAACAGGCGATTGCCGAGGCGCGATTGGTAGTAGTAGTCGCGCTTGGGCTGCGCGGTAGCGACGATTTCGATTTGCCGGCTGTTGAGGCCGAAGCCCTCGTAGATCGTGCGAATCAGCGGTTCAGTGGCCTGCGGGTTGGGCAGAAAGATGCGAGTGGCGCAGCTTTCGATGATCGCAGCCGCGATGCTGGAGTTCTGAATGTCCGCCAGGCTTTGCGTGGCGAAGACGACGCTGACGTTCTTCTTGCGCAGCGTCTTCAACCACTGCCGGATGCGCGCGGCGAACACCGGGTCATCGAGGAACAGCCAGGATTCGTCGAGAATCAGCAGCGTCGGCGCACCGTCGAACCGCTCATCGAAGCGCGCGAACAGGTAGCCCAGAACCGACCGCACGGCGGCAGGACTGGCCATCAGTTCTTCCATCTCGAAACACTGCACGTCGGCTGTGCCCAGCCGGTCGCGGTCGGCGTCCAGCAGCTTGCCGTGGGCGCCGCCGAGCACGTAAGGCGCGAGCGCCTGGCGCAGCGCGTTCGATTGCAGCAGCACCGAGAACCCGGTCATCGTGCGCTGCTCCAGCGGCGCACCGACGAGGCTCCCCAGCGCCGACCAGATCGCCACCTTCTCGTCGGGGCCGATGGCCACGCCCTCATGGCGCAACCGTCCCTCGATCCATTCGGTGGCCCAGGCGCGATAGCCTTCCTGGTCAATGCGCGCAAGCGGCTGGAACGCGATACCGCCGTCAGCGCCTAGGTCGTAGTGCTCGCCGCCCAGCCCCAGGATGGTGGCGCGCATCGAGCGGCCCATGTCGAAGACGAAGATGCGCGAGTTCAAATAGCGTCGGAACTGCATCGCCAGCACGGCGAGGAATGCCGACTTGCCCATGCCGGTCGGGCCGACCACCGCCATGTGCCCCACGTCGCCGATGTGCGTGACCAGCCGGAACGGCGTCGCGCCGTCGGTGCGGGTGACGATCACCGGCGGGCCGTCCAGATGCGTATTGCGCTCGGGGCCAGCCCATACCGCCGACACGGGCATCATGTGCGCAAGGTTCAACGTCGAGACGATGGGCTGGCGCACGTTGGCGTAAGCGTTGCCAGGGATGGACGACAGCCACGCATCCACCGCATTCAACGTCTCGGGAATGGTGACGAAGCCCCGGCCTTGGATGACACGCTCCACCATGCGCAACTTTTCGTTGGCTACGTTGGCGTCCGCGTCCATGACGGTGACGGTCGCCGTCAGGTAGCCGAAGGAAACCTGATCGCTGCCAAGTTCCTGCATGGCGGCGTCTGCATCCGCTGACTTGTTGTTGGCGTCGGTATCGACCAGCGGGCTTTCCTGCTGGAAGATCGTTTCACGCAGCAACGCCACTACGTTCTTGCGCTTGGCGAACCATTGGCGACGCAGGCGGCCGAGTCCCTTTTCCGCCTCGGCTTTGTCCAGGCAGAGGAACCGGGTTGACCAGCGATAGGCGAAGCCCAGGCGGTTGAGGTCGTCCAGCAGGCCCGGCCAGGTCGAAGTCGGAAAGCCCCGCACCGACACCACGCGCAGATTCTGGTCGCCCAGCATCGGCGCCAGGCCACCGACCAGTGCGGAGTCGGCCAGCAGCGCGTCGATGTGGAACGGGACTTCGGGTACGCCCACGCGGTAGCGTCGCGTGGACACCGTGGCGTGCAGATAGGTCAGCGTCTCGGCGTCATCGAGCCAGGCGATTTCCGGCATCACGCCATCGAGTAAATCGAAGGCGCGATCGGTTTCCGCCACGAAGGCATCGAGCCGACCGCGCCAGTCCACGCCGTCGCCCGGCGCGTTCTCGTAGAGCAGCTTGGCCGCGCGGGCGCGGGATTCCTCCGGCGGCAGGTACGCAAGCGTCAGGTGATAGGCGCTCTCGAAGTGACTGCCCGATTCCTCGAAGGTCGCCCGGCGTTCCTCGTCCACCAGCCAAGACAGCGGCTCGGGAAAGTCGGAGTGCGGGTAATCCGCCGCCGGCCGGCGCTCGGCCTCAATGAACAACGCCCAGCCCGAACCTAGGCGGCGCAGCGCGTTGTTGAGCCGTGCCGACGTGGCGATCAGTTCGCCCTGTGTCGCGCTGTCCAGATCAGGCCCGCGAAAGCGCGCCGTGCGCTGGAAACTGCCGTCCTTGTTCAAGACGACGCCTGGCGCGATCAGCCCGGCCCATGGAAGCCAGTCGGCGAGCAAGGCCGGGCGCTGACGGTATTCGGCAAGGTTCAGCATGGCGGCGTCCCCCTACACGTCCAGCAGCGGTTTGTGCTTGATGTGCCGGGCAAAGACCTGCATGAACTGCGGATCGACGCGCGCGCCCCACACCGCCAGCGAATGGCCGACGATCCAGAGCACCGCACCGGGAATCCACAGTTGCAGGCCCAGCCCGACGGCGGCGGCCAGCGTGCCGTTGGCAATCGCCACTGTGCTCGGCGCACCTCCCATAAGGATCGGCTCGGTAAGTGAACGATGCAGCGGCACCTCGAAGCCCGCCGTGAAGGCATCCGGGGCACTCATACGACCGCCCCGCCGGAGAACGAGAAGAACGACAGGAAGAACGAGGACGCAGCGAACGCGATGGACAGACCGAACACGATCTGGATCAGCTTGCGGAAGCCACCGCTGGTATCGCCGAAGGCCAGCGCCAGGCCGGTGGAAATGATGATGATGACCGCGACGATGCGCGCCACCGGCCCCTGGATGGATTCGAGGATGGCGGTCAGTGGGCCTTCCCAGGGCATCGCGGAACCGGAGGCTTTCGCCGTACCGGCCGTCATCAACATGATGGCGGCCAGCAGCAGGCCGTGCTGCGCCGGCGCGGCCAGGCGCCGCAGGCGCGCGAAGGCCGAAGCCGGATTTACGGAAATGCGGAAAGCATGAATGTGCATCTGCGTCATGGCAGTTCTCCAGAGGGTTCAGGGGACGGGGAAGGAACTGACGGCAGCTCGGGAAACGGCGTTTCCAGCGCATCCGCCATGCGATAGCCCACGCCGTCGAAACCGACGACGCGGGCGATGCTTTCGACGTGGCGCTTGCGGCCACGCCCGGCGATATGGATGACGACGTTGATGGCCTCGGCGATCAACGCGCGCGGCGGATTCACCGCCACTTCAAGAATCAGTTGCTCCAGGCGCAACAGCGCGCCCAAGGCGGAACCGGCGTGAATCGTGGCGATACCACCCGGATGGCCGGTGCCCCACACCTTCACCAAGTCCAGGGCTTCGCCGCCGCGCACCTCGCCGACGATCACGCGGTCGGGGCGCAGGCGCATCGTGGCGCGCACCAGCTCCTGCATCGACACCACGCCGGCCCGCGTGCGCAGCGGTACATGGTCGCGGGCGGCGCATTGCAGCTCGATGGTGTCTTCGAGCACGAGCACGCGATCACCAGTAGCGGCGATCTCTGCAAGCAAGGCGTTGGCCAGCGTGGTCTTGCCGGTACTGGTGCCGCCGGCGATCAGGATGTTCTGGCGCTCGCGCACGGCGCAGCGCAGGAAGTCCGCCTGCCCGGCGGTCAGGATGCCGTCGATCACATAGCGATCCAGGCCGATGATGTTCACGGCCCGCTTGCGCAGCGCGAAGGCTGGCCCCGGTGCGGCCGGCGGCAAGATTCCCTCGAAGCGTTCGCCCGTCTCGGGCAACTCGGCGGTCAAGAGCGGTTGGCCGCGATGGACTTCCGCGCCGACGTGGGCCGCGACAAGACGAATGATGCGTTCGCCGTCGGCTTCGGGCAATTCGACGCCCAGCGGCGCGCGGCCCGACGACAGCCGATCCACCCAAAGGGTGCGATCAGGGTTGAGCATGATTTCCACCACGTCCGGGTCTTCGAGCGCGGCGGCGATCAGCGGCCCCATTGCCGTGCGCAGCATCTGGATGCGGCGATCCTGTGAAGTGGTGGCCGACGAGCGTGGTTCGGGCGGAATCTGCGGAACGGCGCTCATGAGGCACGCTCCGCAGCACGTTCATGGGCTTCGGCCAGCGCCGCCGCGTCATCCATCCGCATCGGATCGGGATGCAGTTCTTCCACCACGTCGCGCACCAGGCTCCGGCCGCGCAGCAGGTGCCTGCCGAGCTGTTCGATGAACTGCTCGAAACGCGCCTTGCCCTGGGCACGGGCCGCGTCTTGATGCGCCTCGGGCACCGGCGTGCTGACGGTCAGGAAGTAGCGGATGAACAGCGCCAGCGTCTCGATCTGGATGTTCTGGTCGCGCTCCAGTCGTTCGGCCTGCCGGGACAGGCGATCCAGCCGCTTGGCAATGGCGGCCTCGCGCTGGTCGCCCGCGTCCGGCGACAGCCAGGACGCCAGCGCCGCCGCGACGATGCTGGATTTCGAGACGCCTTTCTTGGCGGCAAGTTCTTCCAGCCGCTTGGCGTGCTCGTGCTGGATGAACAGATTGAGGCGGTATTGGCTCATAGGTCGATTCCGTCGTTGGGGTCGAGGGAAGCCAGCCGCGCTGTGCGCTGCATGGCCGGGTCAAGCTGGCCTGGGAGCGGCAGCGGCAGGTCGTCGTTGTCATCGAGCAGCGCCAGGTCATCGGGCGCATCCAGCTCGGGGTCGTAGGCGACGGATTCGGTGAGTTCGGGTTGGCGGCGCGGGCCGCCGTCGTCGGCGCCGCCCAGCTCATCGGCGGATGCCGTGGCTGATGCGGCGGGCACGGCCGGAATCGCCAGGCCACTCCAGTCGTCGGCGCGGGCCGGTGGCACGTCGGCGTACTGCCCAGCCGCGAGCGCAGGCGGCGACAGCACGCGCTGCTTGAAGTTGGCGTCGGCGTAGTAGCGCAGCTTCTTGGCCTTGATCGGCGCGACGCTGGACACCATCACCACGGATTCATCGGGCGGGAGTTGCATCACTTCGCCCGGCGTCAGCAGCGGGCGGGCCGTCTCCTGCCGCGACACCATGAGATGCCCGAGCCACGGCGCGAGCCGGTGGCCGGCGTAGTTGCGCTGCGCGCGCAGCTCGGTCGCGGTGCCGAGCGTTTCGGAAATCCTTTTCGCCGTCCTTTCGTCATTGGTGGCGAACGTCACCCGGACGTGGCAGTTGTCCAGAATCGAATGGTTCTGGCCGTAGGCTTTGTCGATCTGGTTGAGCGACTGCGCGATGAGGAAACTGCGGATGCCGTAGCCAGCCATGAAGGCCAGCGCCGTCTCGAAGAAGTCGAGCCGGCTCAGCGCCGGAAACTCATCGAGCATCAGCAACAGCTTGTGGCGGCGTTCGATACCGTCGCTGCCATCGAGCGATTCGGTGAGGCGTCGCCCGATCTGGTTCAAGATGAGCCGGATCAAGGGCTTGGTGCGGCTTATGTCCGAAGGCGGCACCACCAGGTACAGCGACACAGGTGATTCGGACGCGATCAGGTCGGCGATGCGCCAGTCGCAGCGTGACGTGACCTCGGCCACCGTGGGGTCGCGGTACAAGCCCAAGAAGCTCATCGCGGTGGAGAGCACGCCCGAGCGTTCGTTGTCGCTCTTGTTGAGCACTTCGCGCGCAGCGGATGCGACGACAGGATGCGGCGCGTCACCGAGATGGCGCGTCGTCATCATCCGGTGCAGCGTCAGCTCGAACGGGCACGCCGGGTCGCTGAGGAAGTTGGCGACGCCGCGCAGCGTCTTGTCTTCGCCCGCGTAGAGCACATGCAGGATGGCGCCGACCAGCAGCGCATGGCTGGTCTTCTCCCAGTGATTGCGCTTCTCCAGCGCCCCTTCGGGATCGACAAGAATGTCCGCGATGTTCTGCACGTCGCGCACTTCATGCGCGCCGCGTCGAACCTCCAGCAGCGGGTTGTACGCGGCTGACTTCGCATCGGTGGGGTTGAACAGCAGGCAATGCGAGAAACGCGAACGCCAGCCGGCGGTGATCTGCCAGTTCTCGCCCTTGATGTCGTGGATCACTGCCGATGCAGGCCATGACAGCAAGGTCGGCACCACCAGGCCCACGCCCTTGCCCGAGCGCGTGGGCGCGAAGGTCAGGACGTGTTCCGGGCCTTCGTGACGCAGGTACTGTCCGTCATGCAGGCCGAGAAAGACGCCGGCAGACTGCATCAGCCCGGCCTTGCGAATGTCGGCGGTGTTGGCCCAACGTGCCGAGCCATAGGTCGTGACCAGGCGCGATTGCCGCGAGCGCCACACCGACATGGCGATGGCGGCCACCACGGCGACCAGGCCGCTGCCGCCCGCAATGGCGCCGCCTATGTCGAAGACGTGCGGCGCGTAGGCATCGAAGAAGAACCACCACTCAAAGAGCCGCCAGGGGTGATAGACCGGCGTACCGAAGAAATCGAACCAGGGCGAGCCGAGGCGTAGTTGGTAGGCCAGAGCGGCGGCTGTCCATTGCGTTGCACTCCACACACCGGCGATCACGATGCTGAAAACAACCGCGATCTGCCCGAACAGCACGCCCTGAGATTGCATTGACTGGCCTCCGATTTCCTCTGCGCTGATTCCTCGTTCACACGCGGCACATGGACGTGCCGCATGACGCGAGAATCAGTGCCTGGTCGGTGCCGGTCAAAGACTGTTATCGGCATGGAGATGCCGAAAAAAGCAACGTATCAAGTTGGAGGAAGCGCAATAAAAACGCCGCGAATACAGGCGTATCGCGGCGTTTCGAGAAAAAATCAGGAGCTTCGTGGCCGAGCCACCACGATCAGAACTTGGGCGGGTTCTCCTGCGGCGTGTAAGGCACTTTGCCGTCGCCAAAGAACCGCTTGCGCGTGGCTTCGGCTACGCGGTTGCACAACAGGTCACCAAGCCTGGGGCGATCCGTCTTGCACTGCTGGCGCAGTTCCTTCAACCGTTCGGGATTGGACGCCAGTTCCTCGACGGTCGGCACGTCGGCCTGCTTCGGTGCCTCGGACGGGCCGCAGGCCGACAGGATGACGGTCAACAAGAGCGGAATGGTCTTCTTCATGACTTGGCTTCCTCCGGCGGTTCGGGATCAACACTCGGTGCGGGACGGCTGGTTTCGGGGAATTCGATGGCCTGCACGCGCTCGATGAACCGGGCCACCGTATTCGAAGCTTCGCCATCGGGGCGCAGCAGATAGGTCGTGAGCATCGGCGAACGGCCCGCCAGCGGTCGCGCGACAACGCCCTGTTCGCGGCTAGCCGCAATGTGCGCGTATCCCGTCAGGCCCAAGGCGAAGCCTGCGGATACCAGCACCATCATCAAATCGCACGATGCAACGCGCTCGGCGACGAGTGGTTCCATGTCCACGCGACGCAACGCCCTTTCGACCTGTCGGGCGTGACCTTCGCAGGCTTGTGGATCGCAGAGCACAAGCGGATAGCGCAGCAATTCTTCAAGAGGGATGCGCCTATGGGCCAGCAATGGATGCCGTGCGGGGACGGCCACCATCAGCGGGTCGTTCCAGACGGGCAAGGCTACGATGCCTTCACCGACTTCATCGGCACGGGCAAAGCCCACGTCGTACAGATCATCATGCAGTCCCTTGGTCTGTTGCGACAGCGGCACCTCGAAAAAGCGAAGATCGACTTCGGGTTCCTCTTGCCGGCACAGCGCTAGCAACGCCGGCAGGCGCGACGGCGTAATTCCATCGGACAAGGCGATGCGCAACTGGCGATGGAACCCATTAGCCGCCGCTTTCACGCTGTCGCGTGCCTGCTGCACGGCAAGGAAGATACGCGGCACATGCTCCAGGAACAGCTTGCCAGCGCGAGTCAGCCGGGTACTGCGGCTGGTTCGGATGAAGAGCTGCATGCCCAGTACCTCTTCCAGTTCCTTGATAGTCCGAGACAGTGGTGATTGCTCGATGTGCAGCTTCTCTGCCGCACGGGCAAAGTGGAGTTCTTCGGCGACGGCCAGGAAGCAGCGGAGGTGTCGTAGCTCCATTGTGTCGATCCTTGTCTTAGTTGCTGCCATCACGGCTTTTCGAGCTGCCCAGCTCGCTCCGATGCGCTCCGCCGATTTCCCTGAAGAAATCTTTGACCTTCTGTGGCCAAAGTCCTGAGTCTTGGTTAATGTCAACAGGTCTGGTATAGTACCGTACCTTTTAGAGTTTACCAAGGAGATCTCATGGCCCAGCAGCAACCCGTGGCATCCCCGAACCACAGAACGGCCAAGGGAGCGCAGCGTCTTCGAGATCTCACGGACGTTGCTGCAGAGCTGTTCCTGGAACGAGGCTTCGAGTCGGTAGCAGTGGATGACCTCATCGCCCGTGTCGGCGGTTCGCGCCGCAATGTTTACAGCCACTTTGGCGGCAAAGAGGGACTGTTCATTGAAGTGGTGAAGCAACTCTGCGACGAGCTTGCGAAACCGTTGGAGGAACTGAACATCGCAGAGGACGAGGCACGCGAAGGCTTGTCCAGCTTTGGTCGCCATCTTCTGCAGACAGTCCTGCAACCGCGCACGTTGGAACTGCATCGGCTGATGGTGGCCGAGGGCAAGCGCTTTCCCGAGCTTGCGCAAGCTGTTTTGCAAGCTGGTCACTCCAAGGGCACCGACATTTTGGCTGCATGGATCAAGGCGCACCAGGGCAAGCGTACGAGAGGTCTTCGCACCGACTTGCCGGAACGAACGCTTGCACAGCAGTTCGTCAACCTGGTGGTGATGGAGGCTCAACTGCGAGCACTCGCGGGTCTCGACCCGCAGCCGCTGCCGGCCGACCAGATTGACGCCATCGTCAACGATGCGGTCTCCACTTTTCTTCACGGCGCACAAGCCAAAAGGACGACTCATGAGTGTGGCTAATTTTTCTTGGAAGGCCTTCCTCGCTTTTCTCCTCGCTGCTTTTTTCCTGGTTGGCTCAGTCGGCAACATCATCCTTCCCCCCGAGGTCGCTGCCGACTACGCCCGATGGGGTTACCCCAGTTGGTTCCACTACGTGACGGGTTCGATGGAATTGATCGCAGCGATCCTGCTCGCCATCAAGGCACTGCGGTTCTGGGGTGCGGCGCTGGGCTCTGCGGTGATGGTGGGTGCTGCGGGCACGGTGCTGCTGCACGGTGAGTTCACCCACGCAGTCGCACCCCTGGTCGTCTTGGCGATTTCCATCGTCGTGGGCTGGTTCAACAAACCCGGAGTCAAGCCGTCGGAGCACCGGTCCACGCCGTAGCCCTGGAATAGGAGACTGTGCAGTGCATAGATCTGACGTCATCGAATCACGTTCGATAAACAGCACAATTGTGCGTACCTCGTGCGAGCGCGGCACCATCTCTGCTGCTGTGGACTTGGGTCATGCCGCCGAGGTCTACGGCTACGCGGTCGTGGTCGCCAGACATGCGACGTCCGAACGCAACCTCGCCGTGTTCATTCGCGACCAGATCGACGGTCGCGACACCGTGGTTGAAGCCGCAATCATGGCTGCGCACCCGGACTATGCGACGGACGTCGCTTTCAAGATCACCTTGTTCACGCTCGGCTTACTGGTCTGCAAGGGTGATCAAGGGACTCGTGTCGAAGCGGCACTACAGGAAGGCGACTCCGTCATCGACGTTCGATTGTCGGAGACCAGCGTCAGTGTCCGCATCACGGGGAGTGCCAGTGAGTATCTGGTCAGTTACCCCCTGCGCGACGCTGATGGCGATGCAGTCAAAGTCCATTAGCCCGTACATCCTTAAGGAACATAACGTGACCGATCCATCTTCTCCCCGTCTCCTCGTCACCGGAGCCAGCGGGCATCTGGGCCGTCGTGTCGTAGAACTGTTGCTGGGTGCAGGCGTTCCTTCAGTCACCGCCGCCAGCCGGCAGCCGGACAAGATCTTCGATCTCGCGGCACGCGGTGCACCGTTGCGCAGAGCCGACTTCGACGATCCAGCTTCGCTGGACGAGGCGTTCGCCGACGTGGATCGGATGTTGCTCATCTCCACCGACGCGCTCGGCACACCAGGGCTGCGGCAGCGACAGCACAAGGCCGCAATCGATGCGGCGGTGAGGGCTGGCGTCAAGCATATCGTCTACACGTCGATGGTGAACCCTGACCCCGATTCGCCGATTCCTTTCGCCCCGGATCATCTGGCAACCGAACAGGCCATCGAAAGCAGCGGCATTCCCCACACCATCCTGCGTGTGAACTGGTATGCCGAATACTTCTTCGTCAGCCTGCCGCCCGCATTGAGGTTCGGGAAATGGCTGACCTCGGCCGGTGAAGGCCGCACGGCCTATGTGGCCCGCGACGACGTAGCGCGGGCCGCCGCCGCTGCCCTGAGGTCGGCGACGGACCAGAGCAACCGCTTCGACATCACTGGGCCACACGCGCCAACGCCAGCGGAAGTCGTCGCGTGGGTGAACACCATCTTCAACTCCGATATCACGCTCGTTTCTGTCAGCGATGGAGCTTTGGCCGAGACCCTGGCGGGTAGCGGCATGCCAGCACCTCTCGTGGAGCTGGTCGTGGCGATGGAGCGGAACTCGCGCGAGGGCCGGGTTGGTGTCGTGAGTGATGCTGTCGAGCACCTGACGGGAAAGCCACCGATCAGTCTTTTCGAGTTCCTGCTCGACCACCGGCTCGATCTCCTGCTGGCCAGCAAGAGTGAGCAATAATGCGGCGATATCGCGTGGCTTTGGGGTGATGAGCTAGTTCGCTGGTCCCTGCGCAGGGATGGCACATCCCTCCGGGCCGCAGACTTCGCCTGCCGTCGTGCTCGCCGCCTCCTGGGGGCGGGCACTCCATGCCTGCTGCAGTCCGGCGAGAAACGCGGAGTCGGGCTGCGCACCGGAGATCGTCTGTCGGCCAGCGATCCGGAAAAACGGAACGGCAGTACCGCCAAGTGCTCGGACGACACGCAGGTCTTCATCGACTTCCGCCGTGTAGGCATTTCCATCGAGCACCGCCGCGCAGGCATCCGGTTCGAGGCCGATCTCGGCCGCAAGTTGAAGCAGGGTCGTTCGATCGAACAAGGACGCCCGCTCGGAGAAATTGGCCCGGTAGAAGCGCTCCACCGCCTGCTCCTGCAAGCCTTGATCCGCCGCGTGTTTCACGAGGCGGTGGACGTCGAGCGTGTCGCCAATGAACGTGTCGGCAAGATGGTAGGTCAAGCCTTCCTTCGCAGCTTCGCCTTCCACATGAGCCAGCACGGCCGTGACCTGCTGCCCCGAGCCCAGTCGCTGTACCAGCACTTCGCGCGCAGCCCGCGGGGCCTCGCCGGGCATCAGCCGAAACGAGCGATGCACGACTTTCACGTGCTCGCGCTCAGGGAATTCGGCCAGCGCACGCTCGAAGCGGCGCTTGCCGATCCAGCACCAGGGGCAGATTAGGTCCGACCAGATTTCAACGGTGAGGGATTGAGTCATGATTCATGTTTCCTGTTGGTGGAGATGCGGCTACGCGACGCAACCGGACTGCGTGTGCGATCCAAGCGCAGTCCTGACAGCCGGTGCGACCCTTCTTCCCAGCAGTTCGATCGCGCGCATCACGTCCTCGTGCCGCATGCTGCCGATCGCAAGCTGGATCAGGATCCGTTCCGGCTTGAACAGCGAATGCAGGTACAGGATCTTCTCGATGACCTCATCGGGCGAACCGAGGATGTGCGGACCCTCGGGCCGGGTGTTGTGGTCGAAGGCCTGCCGGGTCATCGGCGGCACGCCGCGCTCGGCACCGATCCGGTTCATGAGGGCGGACTCGGCGGTGTAGTAAAGGTCGGCGGCCCGTTGCCGGGTGTCGGCAACGAAGCCGTGTACGGCGAGCGCGACGGGCTGCGGAGGCGTTCCGAAATGCGTCTGCGCCCTGCGATAGAGTTCAACGGCCGGGACGAAGCCGGCGGCGCTTCCGCCGAGCATCGCCAGCGTCATGGGCAGGCCGAGCCGTGCTGCACGGATGACGGACTCCTGCGAGCCGCCCACCGCGAGCCAGACCGGCAGCGGCGCTTGCACGGGCCGAGGCACGATCAGCGCGTTCTTCAAGGGCGAACGGTATCGCCCCTCCCAGGTCACGGGCTCACCGCTGCGCAGCGCGAGCAGCAGGTCGAGCTTTTCGTCGAAGAGGGCTTCGTAGTCTTCGGTGCTGTAGCCGAAGAGATGGAAAGAGTCGAGCAAGGCGCCCCGGCCGGGCATGATCTCGGCGCGGCCCGACGACACCAGATCGAGCGCGGTGAACTGTTCGAACACCCGTACCGGGTCATCGGTGCTGAGAACGGTCACCGCGCTGGTCAGCCGGATGCGCCTGGTGCGCGCCGCTGCCGCGGCCAGGATCACCGGCGGCGCCGGCGCGCCGAAGTCCGCCCGATGGTGCTCTCCGAGCCCAAAGACGTCGAGGCCCATCTGGTCGGCCAGGGCGACCTCATCCAGCAGTTCGGGGATGCGCTGCGCAGGGCCGACGCCCGGGTCGCCTAACCCCACGTCCGCGAAGGTGTAGATGCCGATTTCCATCAGAGGTCGCTACCTTGAGGTACTGACTGGTCAGGTCGTGAGCGGCCAACGGCCGTAAGGCGATGCCTTCGCCCGAGCGGCGTTCTGGGTGAAGTACGACAGGACGAGCAGCACGAGCCCGATAAGGGCTGGTACGAAGCCGCCGTCGCCGGCGTTGACATGCGCCGACACAGCCAGCAACAAATGAAAGAACATGCCCGCATAGGTAAGGTCGACCAGCGCGACTGCCGGACGCCAGAGGATGACGACCGCTGCCGTGAGCTTGACGACAGCAAGGATCGGGACGAGGTAACCGGGGAAGCCGAGCTGGCCCCATATCGCCTGAACCTGCGAGGTGGCGCTCAAATAGAACACACCACCGGCCAAGTACAAGAGTGCCAGGAGGGCGGTGCTTCCCCAATAGATACGTTTCTGCAGCATTTCTTTCTCCATAGTTCTCAGTAGTAAGGACCGCCCGAAGTTCCGCGCGGTTTTCGCTCGAGGCAGGCCAGGCGAAGCTTTGCGATTCAGTCGACGGTGCTTTCGAGAGACGGATAGTCGGTGTAGCCCGCCGCATCCCCGTTCGGGGTGCCGTAGAAGCTGGCGAAATCGGGCGCGTTGGGGGCCGCGCCACGGCGGAAGCGCTCCGGCAGATCCGGGCTGGTCAGGAACGGCACGCCATAGCACACCAGGTCGGCCCGACCTTCGGCCAAGGCCTGCTCGCCGGACGCGGCGTCGTAGCCGCCATTGACGATCAGGGTTCCCTTGAATGCCTTGCGCAGGTGCGGGGTGATGCGCTCGACGCCTTCGGGCACCGCCATCGGGCCGGCGACGGCTTCGCCGATGTGCAGGTAGGCGATGCCGAGTTTGTCCAGTTCCTGCGCCAGATAGGTGAAGGTGGTCAGCTTGTTGCTGTCGGCCATCGAGTGCAGCTGCAGGTTAGGAGTGACCTTGTAGCCCACGCGCTTGGCACCGAAGACCTCGATGGCGGCGGCCGTGACCTCCAGCGCGAAGCGTGCGCGGTTCTCCAGGCTGCCGCCATAGCGGTCGGTGCGCTGGTTGGCGTTGTCCTGCAGGAACTGGTCGATCAAATAGCCGCTGGCGCCGTGGATTTCCACGCCATCGAAGCCTGCGGCCTTGGCATTGGCTGCGGCCTTGCGGAAATCCTCGACGATGCCGGGGATTTCCTCGGTTTCCAGCGCGCGCGGCGTGCCCAAGGGCACCTTGCCGTTCAGGGTGAACACTTCGCCCTCGGCGGCGATGGCCGACGGCGCAACCGGCAGCTCGCCGCCGTGGAAATCCGGGTGCGAGATGCGGCCGACGTGCCAGAGCTGGGCGAAGATCAGGCCGCCCGCCGCATTCACCGCGTCGGTGACCTGGCGCCAGCCTTCGACCTGCGCGGGCGAGTGGATGCCCGGCGTGCGGATGTAGCCCACGCCCTGCGGGCTGACCTGGGTGGCCTCGGACACGATCAGCCCGGCGCTGGCGCGCTGGGCATAGTAAGTGGCGGCCAACGGGTTGGGCACGTTGCCTTCGACCAGTGCACGGCTGCGCGTCATCGGCGCCATGACCAGGTGGTTTTTCAGGGTGAGGTCGCCGAGCTGGTACGCGGACAACAGGGTGGCGGGAACGGTTTGTGGCATGGAAAGGTTCCTTGAAGGAAGAATGAAGAGGAACGAATCAGGCGGCGCCGGGCTTGCTGGCGGCCAGCAGCGCGTCATGGTGTTCGAGCAGGAACTCGCGCAGGCTGCGCGGCTTGCGGCCGGTCAGGCGTTCGAACACGCCGTTGGCGGTGTCGACGCGGCCCAGGCGGGTATTGACGTCGAAAGCGCTGAAGATCGCGACCTGCGCCTCGGGCAGCCCGGCGGCGCGCAGGCCAGCGGTCAATTGCGCGTCGCTGACGGGCACGACCTGCGCCGACGTCCCGAACACCTCGTTGACGGTGGCGACGATCTCCTGCGGGCTCAGGGCCTGGGGCCCGGAGATGTCCAGCGTGCGGCTATCGGTGCCGCCCGCCAGCAGCGAGGACGCCGCGGCGCGCGCCAGGTCGTCGCGCCAGAGGTAGGCCACGCGCCCGTCCCCCGCCGCGCTGAAGCATTGCCCCGACGCCAGCACCGGCGGCAGCCAGAAGAAGGCGATGTCGGTGTACCAGTTCGGGCGCAGGATGGTGTGGGCGATGCCGGTGGCCTCGATCGCCGCCTCGGTGCCGCGGTGATCCGGTGCGAACGGGATCGGCGAATCCGGCCCGGGGTGCTGCATTGAGGTATAGGTGATGTGCTTCACGCTCGCCCTCTCGGCCGCCGCCACCGCAGCCAGATGCTGGCGCAAGCGGCGCGGCGGATCATCGGGCGTGTCGAGCACCGAAATGATCAAGATGCGATCGACTCCCACAAAAGCGTGGTCGAGCGAGGCTGCATCGTCGAAGTCGGCCCGCCTCACCTCCACGCCGCGTGCCGAAATGTCGGCGAGGCCATCGGGATAGCGGGTCGTGGCGACGACGTTCGGCGCACCGCCCTCCAGCAGCAGTTCGACCACGCGGCGGCTCAGATGGCCGCTGGCGCCTGTCACCAGTAGGGTCGGCGACTTTGCTTCTGTCATTGAGTTTTCCTTGTGCAGGTATATCATTAAGTCCAGGTCTACTTTAGAGACCTTTTAACCGGCTGCATAGGAGGCAGGTTTGGATACCCAGGTAACAAAAAAGGAACCTACTGCTGCGAAGCACGCGAGGATCGCCGAAGCTTTTCAGGCCTTGGAGTCCTGGGGCGAGCACCAGGTGGAGTGCCCTGTGCGCGACGTGCTGGACCGGATCGGCGACAAGTGGAGCACCCTGCTGATCGTCGCCCTGGCCGGCGGCCCGCGTCGTTTCAACCGCGTGCAGCGGCTCGTGCCGGACATCTCCAAGCGGATGCTGACGCAGACGCTGCGCGATCTTGAGCGGGACGGCCTCATCACCCGCCACGTCTTCGCCACCAAGCCCCCCAGCGTCGAATATCGCCTGGCGCCTCTTGGGCAGTCGCTGCTCGATCCACTGGCTGTGTTGATCGCTTGGGCGGACGAACGCCATGAGGACATCCGGCAAGCACGACAGCAGTTCGACGCGGCTTCTTCGGAAGCCGGCGACGAAATCCCTGCCACTGCGGGCAGGGTCTTCAAGACCAAATAGCGGCAGCTTGCGCCGCGATGCGCGGACATGCGTCGGTACTTAGCTTTGCGGAGCTTTAACGCCGGATAGCATGCCGAGCACTTCGGCATAGTTGCCATTGGCTTCTGCGTAGCGAACAAACTTGGCGTTGTCCACGATGATTTCCTGCGGCGTGGGCTTGGCATGCAATAGCGCCAGAGTCTCTGTCAGGAAGTCCTCCAGGGGCATCGCGCGGTCGCTGTCCTGCTGGCCGAACAGGGTCGTGCGCACGCCCGGCGGTGCTACTTCAACCACGCTGACGGAAGTTTCGGCAAGTTGCACGCGCAGACTCTCCGAGAACGAATGGATCGCGGCCTTGGTGGCGTTGTAGGTCGGGGTGGCGGGAAGCGGCACGAACGCGAGAGCGGAGGTGACGTTCAAGATGGCGGCGTCGTCCTTGCCCACCAACTGTGGCAAGAAGGCGTACACCATCCGAATCGTTCCGAGCAGGTTGATGTTGACGGATTCCTCGGCGATTTTCTGGCTGGCCGGTTCGAGGATGTTCTCTCCCAGCATGATGCCGGCGTTGTTGACCAAGACGTTCAGGTCAGGGTGTTTGGCGGCCAATGCCTGGCTCGCCTGGGTGATGGATGCTTGGTCAGCGACATCGAGTTCGATCGCCTCGATGCCAGGGTGATCGATCGCGATCTGATGGAGCAGTTCCTTGCGCCGACCTCCGACGATCACTTTGTTGCCGGCTTGGTGAAATCGCAGGGCTAAGCCCAGTCCGATGCCTGAAGTGCCGCCGGTGATCAGAATCGTGTTGCCTGATGGTTTCATGAATGACTCCTAGTTGGGTGATAGGTAGAATATGGAACCGGACAATTGTCCGGTGAAGAGAAGTGTACCGGACAATTGTCCGTTTTTGTAGGCTGTGCTTGGAAGAAGGAAAACGAGTGTCCCAGTTGACAGACAATTCACTGCGTTCGGACGCGCTCCAGAACCGTGACCGCATCCTGCAGGTCGCGGTCGCCGAACTCACTCGGTCAGCCAGCGTTCCGTTGAGCGCGATCGCCAAGAAAGCGGGTGTGGGCCAAGCGACCTTCTATCGCCATTTCCCGACGCGGGAAGCCTTGGTCATGGAGGTCTACAGCTATGAAATGACGCAGGTTGCCGATCTCGCCGATCTCCTGCTCCAGACCTGCCCACCTGACCAGGCTCTGCGGGAGTGGATGGATCGTCTGGCGCGCTATGCCATGACCAAGGCGGGCTTGGCCGATGCGATCCGCCAGGTCGCGAGCGCTCGGGACTGCCCGGGCAAAGCGGGATATGCCCCCGTCGCGGCGGCGGCGCAGCGCTTGCTCGACGCGAACAAGAAGGCCGGGACGATTCGTCCAGGGATCACTGCAGATGACTTCTTTCTTGCGATCGCCGGTATCTGGCAGATCGACTCCAGCGAAGACTGGCAACCGCGCCTGACCTGGCTCATGGACCTTGTCATGGATGGACTACGCGCAGGGGCACCGAAGAAGGCTGTTGCGCGATAGCAGCGAGTCACGCATTGTTTCGTGTATGACAATCGGCTTTGCATTGCGGGCTTGGCGCAAGGGTTATCTGGCGTGTCGCCGGGTTCAATAACCGCGGAATGTGCTCTGCACGTAGTTCTTGGATACGAAATGAAGACTATCCAACGGCTGGCCCACGCTGCCTTCCAAGATTCCAAGACACTCCGTCACCACGGAGCATCGCGGAAAGATGCTGACCCAACCGCTGCTCGATCACGGGTTTCCATGGCACCAGCGAGAACCCCAAGCCGTTTTCGAGCATCGCATAGCGCCCACTGGAGAGCATGACGCTGCGCCGGTAGATGCCAGCCACGAGCTGCCCGTCGGTCACCGCACGATGTTCCAGGCCAGTTTTCGCCGCTATGTCCTTCGCAGTCTGCGCCAGTTCCCGGCTGCGCAGCGTGCCCAGCAGGTTGCGCGCCAGGACAATGCGCTGCCCGCGCCGCTGCGCCAGCCCCTGTTCTTCAAGGAAGTCGGCGCGCTGCTGCATGGCCTGCTTTGCGTCCCCGCCAAAGCCCAGGTCGCCCAGCCCACGGCCGCCGCCGATCAGCTGCTGGTCAAGCCAAGTCGCGCCAATGACGCGGGCCTGCCGCTCAATGGGCAGATGCGATTTCAGCGCTACGGCTACGCCGCCCAGACGCTGCGCGTCGAACTGGCGGCCACGCTCGGCCAGGTCGTCCGGCACCTTCCATAGCCCTTCGGCCACACGTTCCACGATGCCGGCCCGGCGCAGGGCTTCCAGCCGCCGGACGTGGGCAGCGACGACTTCCTGCGGGTCGCGTCCGGGCGTGGCCCGGCCCTGTTCGATGGCCAGGTGATGATCGGTGCGGTACAGGCCATCGCTCGCCAGCGCGACGATGTTCTTGTCGGCGGCGCGCACGTCGGCCGAACCCTTCACTTCCACCACCGCGCCCGTGGGATAGTTCGCCAGCTCGTCGCGGGCGTTCAACGCGACGTAGTGGGCCTTGCCGTCCACGCCGTCGATGACCAGATAGCCCCGGTCGTGCAGCTCGTCGGCCAGCCCCTTCGCGGCCACCCGGCCAAGGATGGTTCTGCCATCGTCGCCCGGCTCGAACACCGCCAGTTCGCGCGGCTGCCCGCTCATGGCCCGCTGCATGGTGCGGATGATGTCGCCGCGCTCGCCCAGGGCGCGCAAGGTCTTCTCGGCATCGGCATGGATTGCCCAGGTGCCGGGCTGCGTCTCGTCGGCTAGGCCCAGGCACAGCAAGCGTTGCAGGCGGCCGATCAGCAGCAGGCGCTGTCGCTGCAAGTTCGGCTCGTTGAAGCGTTCGATCTGCACACGGCCATCCTCGCCGGCCTCGCGTTGCAGCGTGCGGTCGAGGCTTGTCCACCGCTCCTGTTCCACCTCGCGCTGCAAGGTCTGCTGGATCTCCAGCTCGGTGCGCGGCCCCAGCCATTCCGTCGCCAACTCGGCGGCCCGGTGGCGGAAGCCGTGGGCGATGTAGTCGCCGGCGATGATGAGGTCTTTGCCGGTGTCGTCGCGCCCGCGCACGATCAGGTGGGTGTGCGGGTTGACGGTGTTCCAGTGATCGACCGCCACCCAATCCAGCCGCGTGCCCAGGTCGGCTTCCATCCGGTTCACCAGATGCCGGGTGTAAGTGCGCAGGTCGTCCAACTCGGCGCCGTCCTCCGGGGAGACGATGAAGCGGAAATGGTGTCGGTCGTCGGCGGCCCGCTCCTTGAAGGCATCGAGGTCGGCGTCGTCGGTCTGCGGCCCGTAGGCCCGCCCAGGTTCGCCATCGCGGCCGGCGCCGTCGCGCTCAATGTAGCGCAGATGCTTGGCGAGCGACTGCGGGCTGGCGTTGCGCTGATTGACCAGCAGGGTCTTGATGGTCACGCGCCGCGACATGGGGGTCAGCTTCGCACCTGCGAAACGCGCCGCCGTGTGGCCGCGCCCCAGGCGCGAGCCGGGGCGCTGGCCGGCGCGTGCGCCATTGCCACCGGCTGTGGAATGTCGCATCGAGGACTTGCCGCCGCTGGCCTTGCCAGCCTGCTTGAGTACCTTGGAAACGAAGCTCTGGCCCTGGCCCTGGCCCCGGTTCTTCGGGGCGCTTGGACGCACCCGGAAATCGTCGTCGCGGCGGTCGGTCATGGCTGCGCTCCCTGCAAGCTATGGCGTGTCCGGTCGTGCGATGCACGCGGACATGCCTGCATTGGCGCGACCCTCGCGCCCCACGCGGCACGGTGGCGAAGCCGCTGCGTGCCGCGCCACCCCCATGTGCAGACAGGCTTTCGACGCGGCCCGGTGCCGCGTCCTTTTGTCTTGCCTTCCGCCTTTGCCCTTCGCTGTCGCTCCGGGCGTCGGCGGCCCGGCGGCGCCGCTGCGTGAGCAGCCAGCCTGCCGGCGAACGCGCCAATGGCCGCAGGCCGGGCGCGTTCGAGGCAAGACGCCTGCACGTTGGACGGCTGCGCCGGATGTTGCGCGAAGTGCGGCGCGAAGGCGCCCACACTGCACGCGCGACGACACGGCAGCAGCCAGTAGAACGACATGCCCGATGGCACGATGAGATGCGCGGCAACGTGCAGCGAATCGGCGGCCATCATGGGCGTGTCTCTAGCCAGATCGGGTGCGCAACGCCGATCACGGCGGATGCGCTGACCGGGCCGAAATACCGGCTGTCGAACGATGCCGGATTGGTCACGCTCAACAGGAACAGTTCGCCCAGTTCGAGGCGGCGGCAAAGCGGCAAGGACGGCAGCGCCCGGCCCAGCCGGTCGGCAGGCAATACGGCGGCCGAAGGCACGCCGTCGATGCGTACTTGACCGGCGACGATGCAGACGTGTTGCGGCGCGACCGCGCCCACACGTTTGAGCAGCGGCACGCGCGTCGGCAGGTAGCCGCGCTGCGCAGCCAGCGCGGCGGTCATGGCCGGCAGCGGCACCAGCACGATGCTGCCCACGGACAACGGACGTGGCAGCGAGGCAGTGCGCGGGTCGAACGGGTCGATGCGATACCAGCCGACCGCCACGCTGTCGGACGGGTTGTAGGTCAGGCGCGGCAGCGGCGACACGAAAGCCGCCCAGGCCAGCGCAGCGAAGCCGCAGGCGGTCAGGCCCGCCAGCACGATGCGAGCGCGCAGGCGCGAGCGAGGACGCGGCGCGGGGCCGGTCGTAGAAATGCAGGTCATGGGAATGTCCTTCCGGCCAGCCAAGCGGCGTGCCGTTCAATGCTGTATTCGGGCAGCGGCAAGCGAGCCGCGAGCCGGTTGCCCAGCGTGCGCCAGTACGCGTGCGAGACGGCAGACGGGGCGATGCCCAGCGCCTCGATGGCGTCGATGCGTTCCAGCACGGCGCGCACGCTGGCGTCGCCCTCGGCGTGCAGCAGCAGGCGTGCGCCGGGCCGCACGCCGGGGATGCGCTGCAAGGCATCCAGCGGCGTGCCAGCCTGCATCACCATGATCTGCCAGCGGATCGTGCCGTAGTCGTTGGCCTGCCAGCGCACGCGGCAGAACATTGCACGCGACAGGAACACCGCGCAGCGCCGCCAGCGGTCGAGCTGGAGCGTGCGCACCGGTTCGCCGAAGCGCAGGTAGAGCTTGAAGCGCGGTTCGATGTAGGCCAGCGATACGCGCGTCAGTGGCACGTTGTCGGCCTGGCCGGCGAGTACCGCGAGCGACGGCGCAGCCGGAGGCGATACGGCAGCCGTGGCCGTGTTCGCGGCGGGTGCAGCGGATGCGTTCATGGCGTGTTCTCCGTGCGGATCTCGGGAAACTCCCGTTCCAGCAAAGCGCGCAGCAGTTCGGCCACGGTCACGCCCCGCGTGAAGGCCGACACCTTGATGCGCGCCCGCATTGCGGGCGTCACGTCGAGGGTCAGGCGCGCGGTGTAGAGGTCGCCCTTGTTGAGCGCATCGGCGTCGCCCTGGCGAATCCACGCCTCGGCGTGTGGGTTCGCGGGCGGCCGTGCGCCGATGCCGACGCGCTTGCTGCGTGGTGGCTTCGCTGTCATGTCGGCCACCGCAGCAGTTCATCCACCAGCGCGGCGATCTCGCGCGCGGCGGCGCTGTCCGGCGCCGTCTCGCGGGCGAGCCGGCCAGCGGCCACGCTGTCGGCGAAGACGATGCGCTGCCGCACCTCGGCGCGCAGCGCCGGCAGCGGCTGTTCGGCCAGCGACTGACGCGCCTCCCGACCGATCACCGTGGTGCTAACGCGGCGGTTGATGACGAAGGCCGCGCGCAGTGCAGGCCGAAACACCTGAGCCTCGCGGATCAGCGCCACCATCTCGGCGCTGGCCCACAAGTCGTAGGGGCTGGGCTGCACCGGGATCAGCACGCGCTCGGCCGCCAGCAGTGCGGAGCGCGCCAAGGCGGCGATGCGCGGCGGGCCGTCGATGATGACGTGATCTGCCCGCCTGGCGAGTTCTGGCGCCTCCTGGTGCAGGGTTTCGCGGGCGAGGCCCACGGCGCTGAACAGCCGGGGCAAGCCTTGCTGGCTTCTGCGTTGCGTCCAGTCCAGCGATGAACCTTGCGGGTCGGCATCCAGCAGGATGACCGACTGCCCGCGCATCGCCAGTTCGCCCGCGATGTGCGTGGCGAGTGTGGTCTTGCCGACACCGCCTTTTTGGTTGAGCAGCGCGACGATCATTGCGTGGCCCTCCATGCTGGAAAGCCAGGCTTTGCCTGCCGTGCGAAACGCTGTTCGCTGTGCCGTTCGGTGGTTGTCCACTGAATCGGCGCGCTTCTACTAAAAGTTAGAGATTTATAGTTAGGTAAGTTAGAGGGAACGCAAACCCGCGCCGTTATTGGCTTTCCGGCGTTTCCGTACTCCTGATAGCACGATAGGCGTACTCCTGATAGCACGATACCCGGTACTCCTGATAGCACGAGGCCGTCCACAGGCTTTACCGCAGTTATCCCCGTGCCGTGGGCGGCACGGGCCGGAAGGTCAGCAGCTCCAATCCTTCGTCCGGCATCGCCTCGATGCCGAGGACGTAGCCGGGCAGCGACTGCCGCGCCACCAAGGCGCGCAGGTCGTAGGCGAAGTCCGAGAAGCGTGCCGCGCTGCCGGACTTGCGGTGCAGGTGCCGAAAGTCGAACTGCCAGCCGTGTTCCTGCCGCCCGCCGTGCTTGCGCACGAGGCGGTACAGCCACCGCTCGATGCCGCCCTTCAAGCGGAAATAGGCCGGGTCGATGGTCAGCACCAGAGCGGCGTCGAGCACGCCCGCGTAGAACCAATCCGGCAGGATCAATTCGATGCCCAGCGGCACGCCGCTGGCGTCGGCCAGCTCGCGCCATTCGTTCACCCAGGAAAAGCGATGCAAGCGCCTTCCCGTGGTTTCGCGGATGGACGTGGCCACGCTGGTCGATTGCAGGCGATCCAGCGCGGCTTTCAGGCGCAGGTAGTCGTTGAGGGATGTTCCTCGTCCAATGAAGCGCAGGATCTCGTAGGGCGTGGCGCGTATCCAGCGCGACGGGCGAATGCCCGCGTCGCGCGCTTCCACGATCTGCGAGGCGGCCCAAATCAACACGTCGGCATCCCAGATGGTGGCGATGCCATGCTCGGCCGTGCCCTCCACCCGGATGGTGATGCCGCCCGCTCGGAAGTCGATCGGCGCGGTGCGCCGCGACTTGGCGAGCGAGAAGAACGGGAAGGCCATCAAGTCTTGGCTGTCGCGCGGTGCCATGTCGCCCGGCAGCGCGCGGAACAGGTCGAGCTGTTCGCGCTGCGGCAAGGCTTGCCCTGGCGGGCTGGACATGGCGATGGCCACCGGCGATGCGCCGATCAGCGCGCACGGCTGTCGGCCGAATGGTTCTCGGCGTATTCGGGATCGGACGTGGCCTCGTAGCTGCGCGCATCGGCCCAGGCATCGAGGTCGCTTACGGCGTACATGACGCGCCGGCCGAACTTGCGGAACTTCGGGCCACCACCGATCACGCGCTGCTTCTCCAGCGTGCGAGGGCTGAGGCGCAGATACTCGGCGGCTTCGTCGTTGGTCAGGTAGCGTTGGGGCTGCGCGGGCGCAGCGACAGCAGCGGCGGCAGGCCGCAAGGGAGCAGGTCGCATGGGATGTACCTCCATCAAGCCCGGCCACACCACGCGGCCGGATAGAGGCACTTTCAAGAAAGCTAGGCTTCTTGCTAAGGGACGTTCTTCAAGGGACGCGAAACGTCCCCCCTCTTATCTCCGCTAGTGCAGCGGGAACGGCGGAAGCTGTGCCAGGCGGCGGTAGCCGCCGCGCATCAGCGCATTGCCACGGCGCACCAGCCGCCGCACGCGGGCACGCAAGGCACTGTCCTTGTGCCAGTCGGCCGCGACGGCATCCGCGCCGAACAGCCCTTCGGCCACTTCGCGCAAGGACGCGCCCGCCAGGGTCGCGTCGAGTGCCTGGAGCGTGTGCAGTTCCAGCAGCGCGGCAGGCGTAGGCCGGGAGCGGGCCGCCGCCGCAGGCGCGGCAGCCGTCGCCACGGCCAGCGCGTCCAGCTCGGCCGCGAGCGTGCGATAGCGCGCGCAAGGCGTGGCGCAGGCGCGGGTCGCGTAGAGGTAGGCCATGCCGTCTTCCATCCCTGGCCCGAGGGCGAGCCGCAGGCAGCAGCCCGGCCAGTGCGACTCCAGCACCAAGCGCTTGCCGTCGTGGATCAGGTGTTTGCGCCCAGGGACGCGCCAGAACTCGAAGGCATAGGCATCGGGCGGCGGATCGGCATCGGGGTAAAGCTGCACCACGGCATCGTGGTCAGGGAACCAGGCCGGATGCGCGTCGCGCGCATCCAGGGCCGGGTCTTCCAGCAGGCGCAGGCCCCAAACCTGCGCCGCGTCCGGCCTGCGGCGACGGCGCAGCCAGTCGCGCCGGTAGTCGGGATTCCTGCGCAGGTATTCCCAGGCCAGCGCGGGGCCATCGAGATGCAGCGTGTAGAGATACGCGGCGGTCGGATACCAGTGTGCGGCGCTCGAATCAGCCATGACGCAACCTCCTGTCGATCAGCAGGAACGTCGCTATGGATTTCGGCTTGCGGGAGCTACCGTTTCAACATCAAACTGCCATCAAGATAGGGGTAAGCTGTAACTTGTGGTGTCAAGACCGATTCGCTCCGGTGCATTGCCAAAATCGTCTGAATGCGACGGCTGCACCGTCGGAAAATGGTGCGCAGCACTGGACACCGTGCCGCAGCCCGCGCCAAAGATCGTGACTGTTTCCAACACAGTCGCACCGCTTCGGTGCAAGAGTGCGGAATCAGACCCGCATGGTCTCGACTAAGACCGAAATAGTCACAATGCGCCTCGGCTGGACGGGCTGCGCCAGGCTGCCGCGGCAAGCCGCGCAGGGCTCGATCAATCCGTGATCGAGCCGTTCTCCTGGGCCAGCCGGACGCACTCCGACAGCGGGCGTGTTGCCTGGAAATACCGATCCCGCCGCACCGGCAGCTTGCGCGGGCCGACGATGCCGGCCAGGTCGGACAGCTTGATCGTGCCCAGCGCCGGCATCCCGATGCCGAGGTCGATCAGACCGTAGGCCGTGTCGCCATCCGCAGGATCGAGCGACACGAGCAGCCAGGTCGCATGCGCGTCCGGGGTGAACAGCCGCACCACGGGCAGCGGGTCGAGGTGCTGGCCGGCAGCGCGCGCCGCGCCGTGGGCCAGCATCCGGGCGCGGTCATCGGCAGTGACAAGCGGCAGGGTCATGGCCGGAACCTCCACGAAACCGAGGACGCGCGGATGCGCTTTTGTGCCGAAGCGCAGAACCGCCGAACCGTATCCGTGCATCCGTGCGCAAGCATCGATACGCAAACCATCGCATCCGTAGAAGAACGGAAGCGTACAAGCGGAATTGTAGAAACCCGGAAAGACACGGATGCGATTCCCCGGTTCTGTCGGAATCCGCATCTGCGGATTTCCGTAAAAGCACGAAAGCGAGCCTTTCAGCCACGAATGAACACTTTAGATTGTAGCCCTATTGGGTGCAATGGGCTGTCATCTTGGTTTTTACGGGGGAACCAAGTTGGTGGCAGCGAAACATTCATTGGCGACGGCCATACGGACAGTCAGGAAAGCGCGCGGCTTGAGCCAGGAAGCGTTCTCCGACGTGTCCAGCCGTACCTATATGAGTTCGCTGGAACGTGACTTGAAAAGCCCGACCATGCACAAGCTGGTCGAGTTATGCGAGGTCATGGAAGTGCATCCGCTCACGCTGCTGACGCTGGCCTATGCCGGCGACAGCACGCGCAAGACCGATCAGCTTCTGGCGCAGGTGCGGCAGGAGCTGGAGGCGGTGTTGAAGGAGCGTGATGCGCCGTAGGCGTATCGCGTGGATTGCCCTGCAAGCGGCAGCGCGCAGCAGGCGCGAAGGCGTGAGGGATTGAAGCCGCATGGCCGTGACGGCGTGCCGGCACGGGGCGCCGCCCGAAAGCCCGGCGGCGCGTGCAGCGCCGACACGCCATATCATGTGCATGCTGTCCGGGGCTTCGAGCCATCCGGCCGTCACCGATGCAATACCGGCCTTCGACGTACCAGAGTGGAGTGATTGCCAACACCTCGTGCGTGCCGTCCTCGCCTTGGATCAGGCGGGCATAGACCGTCGCCGGGAACGAAGGATCGTCGAGGGTCACGGACACGTAGGGCCGTTCGGCCTTGCTGACTTTCTGCCACCCCGCGCCGATGTCGTGGCCCGTCGCCTGCACGCGGAAGTCGGGGGCGCTTTCGTTGTCGCCCTTGTCGTTGGGAACCAGCTTGACCTTGACGTTCAAGGTCAGGGTGCGGAGCGTGCCGGTGAAGCCGTCTTTCTCTGCGGTGAAGGTGCCGATGTTAGCCATGATGATTTCTCCTGCGGGTTAACCAAGGTCGCGCCCATCGCGTCCTTGTTGTGATCCGTCCGGCGGGGGATGGGCTGGCCGCACCGCTTGCGGTCGAAACGTAGTGGAGAACCTGGAAGCGAAAAGAATTTGTCCCGCGAGGAATGCGCGCAGCGCAGGGGAAATTGTTTTCGCTGGAAGGTTGCGGCCATGAAGCGCCAAGGCGCAGCCGTGCTGCCGCCAGGATTCACAACGAGACAAGGACGCAGGGGCCGACCGTCCCGCCAAGGAGAGATGGCCGACTCGGCATCCCCGCATGACGGCTGCAGCGGCTCGCGCCCTGATGCGGGCCGGGTCAATGCCCCAATGACCGAGTGGAAGCGCTCCTGCCGCAGCCTTGGGCGGTGGGCTTGAGGCGTGGTGTGGAAGCTCCATAGCGAGGCCGGGCGGCGTGTCCGTGAACCGTCCTTCGTGACGTGGTTGCGCTGAACCGCCAGCGTCGAGGACGGCACGCTTTCGTGCAACCTGTCGCAGCAGGCCACGGCGTAGCAGGCCCGCGTCCCGCCCATTGCGGCGGGGCGTTATCCGGATCGCGGCGTGTAGCGCCGCCACATTGCTGGCCTTGGCCGTTTCTCGCGTGCTGGCCCGCATGCACGCGGCCACGCCGCCGTCTGGTCGAAGGCGGCGGCGTGGCGATTTTGGCTTTTGGGCTTTGACACCGGGCGCGGCCACTGCCGCGCCCGGATTTTTGACCACCAGCCCCAGGCCGGAACGGTCTGGGGCTGGTGCGATTGGGGGTTATTCCTTCGTCTCGATGATCCACCAGATCGAACGCGGCAAGGGCTGACCGCTGATCGGGTGCATGTCGGTCAGGTCGGCGCGGGCCGTCCAGCCGCGAGGCGGACGATAGCTGCGCACGTCGCCGCCGCCGTGCCAGCGGCGGGCGCGTACCGTCCCGGGGGTATAGACCGCCGCCATGTGCGGGCGGGCAGTTGGGGGCGGGCTGTTCATGGGAAGGCTCCGGGCTTGCCGAAGCGCCCCGGCCGAAACCGGGGCGCATGGCGGTGGCGAAGGTCACGCGGCAAGCGCGTGAGGCTGCGTCTCGTCGTCGGCGTCGATGGCGTCCGGCTCGTCATCCGCCACAACCTGCGGGGCGTCCTGCGCGCCTTCGGCCTTGAACACGGTTGGCATCCAGCCGGTGCCGTCCGCCAGCCGTTCGGCTTCGCTGGCAATGTCGCCTTTCTTGAGCTTTGCCAGCCGGGTGACGTGCGACGGCGCGAACGCGCCCACGGCTTCCAGAATCGCGGCCTTCGGCACATGCCGGAAATAGCCCTCTGCGGTCGGCTTCCACCATGCCGCCATGTCCAGCCCCACGGCCTGCGCCAGTTCCGCGCCGGGCTGGCGCTGCGTGGCGCGAAGCGTCACCACGTCCACCGTGGAAGCCACGCACACCGCCAGCAGCCGCACCAGTTCATCTTGCGGCTTCGCCAGCAGCACCGCGAACAGTTCGGCGCTGTCCTGCGGCAAGGCTTCGCCCGCCACCTGTTGCAGTTCGCGCAGCGCCACGGCGGCGGGCGATTCGGGCCAGTCCGGGGCCATGCCTTCCAGCCGGTCTTGCACTTTCAGGCTCACGCCCAGCGGCAGGTCGTGGCCGTAACGGTGTTCCTGCAAAACGTTCTGCACCATGCCATGCACCACGGCAGCCAGCGCGACTTGCGGATGCCGGGCGACTTCGATTTGTAGCGCGGCGGTGCGGTGCGCGCTCAACCGCTGCGCCAGCCGGTCGGACATGGCGGCGGTCTTGGGTGCATCGTCGGCTTTCTCGCCTTCGTCGTCGTTCCCGGCTTCGCCTTCGCTGCCGAAACCCTGCCGCAAGCGTTCCAGCGTGCGTAGCGCCTTGGCTTCGGCTTCGCGCATCAGGCCGCGATGAGTCACGGCTTCGCCGCTGCGGTCGATGGTGACGATGGCACCGGCTGCGGCCTTCACGTTCGCGCCGTAGTCCAGCAAGCCATCTTCCAGCGCCTGCAACTGCTCGCCCAGGGCTTCGCCATCCTCCTGCAAGGCATCGGCCTTTTCCTCGTCGTCGGCGGCCAGCGCGGCATCCACCGCCTCGGCCAGTTCGTGCAGCTTGGCTTGCAGCTTCTCGATGCGTGCGGCTTCGCGCTTGTTCGGTTCGCGGCGTTCCCTCGGGGCGCGTTGGAAGGCGTGCAGGTCGGCATGGGTCGTGCCGGGCGTGGCATCCACCCATGCCCATCCCTCGGCCTTCACCTCGGCGGCGATGCCTGCCAGCTTGTCTTGCGCCAGCCGTTCCAGCAGCGCAGCATCGGTCAGATACACGCCCGCATCGCCTTCGGCGAACAGGTCACGGCGGATGCCGCCGCCTGCGGCGTTGTAGGTGTCCAGCCCGACGAAGCGCACCAGCGGATGCAGGTAGGCGTCGATTTCGCGTTCGGTCAGACGGTCGCGCAGCGCGGACGGCTGGCGCTGCCACGTCGGCGCATCGTAGAAGGCGCTTTCCTGTGCGGTGTGGTCGTCGGTGATGGACAAGGCCATCAACTGATCGAGCGCGACGGCATCGGCGCGGTAGTCGGCCAGCAGGCGCGGCGATACGTTGGCGAGTTTCAAGCGGCGCTGCACCACCAGTGGCGTGACGCTGAAATCCGCCGCTATGTCCTCGATGCTGCGGCCCTCCATCACCAGCGCGGCGAATGCCTCGAACTGGTCTGCCGGATGCATGGCTTCGCGCTGCACGTTCTCGGTGAGGCTGGCCGTGCGAGCGGTGCCATCGGCCACTAGCAGGCAAGGCACTTCCCATTCCTTGCTGATGCGGCGCTTCTTCGCCAGCAGCTTGAGGGCTGCGAGGCGACGGCCACCGGCTACGACTTCGTAATGCTCGCCATCGGCGGCGGTAATCACGATGAGGTTTTGCAGCAGGCCCACGCGCTGAATGGACGCGGCCAGTTCGGGGATGGACATGCGCGGGGTTTTGCGCACGTTGCGGCCCGTGGGGCGCAGCACCAGCCGCGACAGGGGAACCAGAATCAGGTTCTTGCTCGGGTCGGCGGCTTCCAGCGGGATAGCGGCGGCGGTGTTGATGGCGCGGGCTTCGGTTTGGGTAATGGCGTTCATGGTGTATCTCCAATCGAATGAAACAAGGAATGGAGGGGAAACCGCCCCTCCGGCGGGAGGGACGATTCAGGCTTTGAGGGCGCGCATGCCATCGGCCAGCAGCCACAGGGCGCGGTTCAGACGGATGTTTTGGTCAATGCCCTGTACCGGGCGCGTGCTATGCCTGCGGCCATTCGTGGCGCGGCCATGCAATCCGCCTTTGGTCAAGTTCTCCTGCGTGCGGTTGAACACGCTCCACAGGTCTGGGCGGCGGTCGTCGAACCGGCGCGGCATCAGGATTTGCAATTCCGTGATGGGTGCGGGCTTGTCCGGGTCGTCGTACTTGAGGGCCAGCGCGGCGCGGGCGAACACTTCGGCCTCGCCATCGTCCAGCGTGATACCGCGCATCAGGTCGCGGGATTCCTTCACCTGCTCAAAGCCGCCCAACACTTGATAAGCGCCTTCGATAACGAGCCCGGCCACGTCGCCTTTGTGGGGTACACGCACATCTGCCACGGTGTCGCCGCAGACAAGGCCATTGCTGCAAACGAAGCGGAACATCCCGGCCAGCATCTGATAGCTGCTCGTCCCGTCATGGGAATTGAGCAACACGATTTCATTGGCTTCCGCACCGTTGATCTGGCTGGCGTGGCGCAGCCGGATCATGTGCTTGGTGTGCTCGCGCTTGCCTTCATTGCGCACGCGGGTCTGCGTCACCATGAAGGGCTGAAAGCCTTCCTTGCGCAGTTCGGTCAGCACGGCGGCAGTGGGGATGTAGCTGTACCGCTCGGAACGGCTCTCATGCGGGGCGTCCGCGAAGATGGACGGCGCCACGCGCAAGATTTGGTCATCGGACAGCGGGGAATCGCTGCGTAGCGACGGGGAACGGGAAGCGAAACGGGAGGCGAGTTGCATGGTCTTTCTCCTGACAAAGGGTTTGCTGTTGAAACCGCACACCGGATTCCAAGATTCGGAGCCCAGCCTTTCGGCTGTTCGGTGCGGTCGGCACGAAGAACCCGGTTGGCCTCGTTGCCACCGTCTTTCCTGAGTTCATCGCCCGCGACGGTCAGGAGCGCGCGGACGGGGGGCCGTCAAGGAGACAAGCGCAGGGTTGGTGCGGCCCACAGGCGCAGCCGAGGACACGGCCCTGCGCGCCTTGACGGCACACGGCCGCGGGCTACAGTCGCGAGCAAGGTGATGGAGTCAGGAAAGATGGCTGGACAGGCAACGGCCGCCTCGATGTGCTGACCGCACGGCAAGCGAAGCGCGCAGGCCCGGATCTGGAAGCCGGGCCGGAGGCGTCAGCCGAGCAGAGCGAGGGAACGATGGAAGCCCGAATGGGACGAGACGCCGCAGGTGGCTCGATGCGCAGCACGACAGCGCGACCGGCCATGTTTCTTGGCCGGGGGCGCCCAGACTTCAAGGCGGAGAGAACAACAGACGCAATTCAGGCCCGGATTGGAGGGCCGAGCAGAATCCTAGAAAAGAATTCTTAGCACCCTGTACTATGAAAGCTTATTTTGCTCCGACTCGATTTCCATGAAGAAGAAACTATTGATAACCGTCGGTGCCGGCGCTTCGCTGGATTTCGGCCTGCCCTCCGTCAGTGCTGTTGACACGTTTTTCGACGGCTGCGCGAGCAAGAGTCACCCATTAGCGGACAATCCCATTTCCAACCTGTACCGACATTGTCGGGACGCGATCAATGCATATTACGGTTGTGCGCCGAAGCTAGGCTTGCGGAAATGGGCAAATTTCGAGGAAGTGCTGTACCAACTCAACCTGTTGGTCCCCTACCTGTCTGACCTCAATCGGCTACACGGATCAAATGCGTTGCTTACGGCCAATTCTTTGCCGGAGGTGATGCACTTCGGACGGGATAGGAAAACTGTCGATGGGGCGGTCTTGGGAAATTTGACCAGTACGTTGATGAGCGAATTGGTCAATCACTTCATCGATGCTTGCGCTGGCGCGAGCACGGCGAAGGCTGCCGAAATCGCCGAACTCGGGCAATTCCTGGCTGCACTGCAGGACGAGTACGAGATCGGCATCATCACGCTTAACTACGACAACCTTTTTACCCAAGCGTCGCCGGGACTTCATACCGGCTTTGACGCTGCAGGCAAGTTCGATCCTCTGTCCGTCCTAGCCCGGACGGACTGGAATTTCATCTACCACCTGCATGGTTCGGTGCATTTCGCGATGACAGGCATTGCGCACGACATGCACGGCATCACCTGGGCGGATACGCCATCGAAGGATCACACGGTCCATGCGACTGGTCGCAACAGTCAGGATTCAATGGAGGGGACGACCTATCCAATGTCCCCCATCGTGGCCGGTTACGGAAAGACCCAACAGATTCTGCGGCAACCGTTCCGCACGTACTTCGCGCAGGTCAACCGTCTAGTGCATGAAGCCGATAGTCTGCTCTTCCTCGGATACGGCTTCGGCGATCTACATCTGAACGCGGCATTCTCCGAGGTACGAGACCGGCATCGCCCAATCGTTCTGGTCGATTGGGCCGACGACAATCAAGACCCGCTTCCGTGCCGACAGGACACCTGGGCCTACAACCTGTTCAAAACCCTTCCCGGCGATGCGCATTCCATGAGTTCTGTGGGGCACTCGGCACCGGCCTATCTTGGCGATCTGCGTGCAGCACGCGAGCTGGAAGTCTCTAACAACCCGACGTATCCGTTGGCTGTTTGGTACAACGGCATGCTCGAAGCCTGTCGGCATCCGCAGAAGATACTGAAGCATCTTCGATAGCTGCTGCTGACAGTCGGCTCCTATAGCACGCAGGGTTTTGCCCCGGAGGCAAGCGCAGGGCCGGAAGTGCGAAAGACTCGGTACCGGGTACAGCAAAAAAGGTGCGCCGCCCCGCAGGGACGACGCACCGAAGCCTGCACGGCGCGATCAGCTCGCCGCTGGCGCCACCATCGACTGCAACTGGTCGATCACGCCTGGCTCGACGAATACGCAAGCCTGTTTGTCCTCGATCGGCACATTGAACATCTGGGTGAACACTGTGCGCCGCAGATGGGCCAGCCGTCCCGTTCGGTACGCCTGCTCGGGCTGCATGCGCCCGTCGGCTTGCGAGCCGCTACGCTGCGGGTCACATTCAACCAGCGCGACGAAGCCATCATCCGCCAGCTTCTGATGCTCGGGGCACAGCCCCCAGCCCGTCGTCGTATGGTGCTCCATGCTCGCGCGCAGGCGCTTGTCCAGCAGGATGGAGCCGGTATCGAATGGCTTGCCGCAGACCAGGCAAACGTGCTGTTCGAGGGAAACGTGTGATTTGTCGTTCATGACGATCTCCGGTTGCTCGGGCGGAATTGCCCGGAACCGTCGCCAGCACGGCGCAGCGCAAGCGGTCAGGGGTCGAAGACGGCCGCCAGGACGCCAGCGCGCAAGGCGCGCGCAGCCCTTGACGGCGAGAACGACGTGATACGGTGAAGGGAACAGCAAGACCGCCTCACTCCACCACCCACGCACACCTGCCTTCGGCAAGTGCGCAGCACGCGCAGGCCCACGAGGGCCGGAGCTGCACCGTCAGGCGCAGCAAAAAAAGGGGCCGAAGCCCCCTGGATCAGAGCAGGCCGCGCTCGGCGAATGACGTAGTGGCCTCGCCACCGACGACGATGTGGTCCAGCGTCCGCACGTCCACCAGCGCCAGGGCTTCCTTGAGGCGCTGGGTCAGCAGCTTGTCCGCCTGGCTCGGTTCGGAGTTTCCGCTTGGATGATTGTGCGAAAAGATCACTGCCGCCGCGTTGTATTGCAGTGCCGTTTTCACCACTTCGCGCGGATAGACCGATGTCTGATCGATGGTGCCGCGAAACATCTCCACGTATTCGATCAGACGGTTCTGGCTATCGAGAAACAAGGCAGCGAATACCTCATGCTCGAAGCTGGCCAGTTTGGTGCGCAGGTAGTCCTTGACCAGCGCCGGTGAAGTAAACAACGTCCCACGCGGAATCTTCTGGTCGATGACATACCGCGCAGCTTCCAGAATTTGGTCGGCAGTCGCCGGCAGATAGCGCCCCCGGTTGTCACGCACCAGCAGCGAGGAATCGAGAGACAGAGAAAGTTGCGACATGATCGTGCTCCGGTTGCTCGGGCGGAATTGCCCGGAACCGGCTTCAGCACGGCGCAGCGCAAGCAGTCAGGGGTCAGCGACGGCCGCCAGGACGCAAGCGCGCAAGGCGCGCACAGCCCTTGACGGCGAGAACGACGTGATACGGTGAAGGGAGCAGCAAGACCGCCCATACCCCGCCCGCGGAGACGACGGATGGGCAAGCGCAGCGCGCAGGCCCACAGGGCCGGAGGCGTCAGGGATCAAAGCCGGATGGCCGCGACTCGCCACGAGGCGCGGGGCGTCGCCCGCGAGCCCGACGGCGGTACGCCGGGACGACCGTCATACACAAAACCACCTGGAGAGAATTCGCTGCACAGCGAATATGGCATTCATGTCGAATATTCGGTATAGTGCAGTTATTCGCTGAACAGGAAATAACGGCCACCATGACCGAATCAACCTTTGTGGAACATGCCCTGATCGAACAGCTCTTGGATTCACTCCGGGAGTTGCCGGACGTGCATGCCGAGTTGACTCAGTCGGAACCTGCTGTTCAAGCCGCTGGTCGCGTCGACGCGAAGATTGATCTGCACGTCGCCGGTAAATCGATTGTCTTGCTGGTTGAGGAAAAGAAGTCCGTCTATCCCCGAGATGTGCGCCAGGCGTTGTGGCAATTGAAGTCGCTGCAGCACGGTCACTACGCCGATGTGCAGCATATGCTGATCGCCGAGTCGCTCTCACCGGGGGCGAAAGAATTGCTCAGAGCCGAGCGCATCGGCTATTTCGACAGCGGCGGAAGCCTCTTCCTGCCGGCCGCTGGTGCCTACGTCTATATCGACAAGCCGGCTCCGAAGACTTTGGAAAAGTCGGTGCGATCACTCTTCTCCGGCCGGCGTGCCCAGGTTTTGTATGCGCTTCTAGTCAATCATGAGGAATGGTTTGGCGTTACCGAAGTAGCCGAACGGGCGCAGGTGGCGCCATCCACGGCCTCGGACGTACTGAGTGAGTTGGAGCGGTTCGACTGGTTGGTGTCGCGTGGACAAGGACCGAGCAAGGAGCGGCATCTGAGCGAACCAAATGCGTTGCTCGATGCTTGGGTGAAGCAGTTCGCTACGCAGCGCGCGCCAGTGCTGCGCCGGTATTTCGTGCCCGGATTGAAATCTGATGCACTGATTGAACGGCTCGGCCAGATGTTCGATGCGCATCAGGTCGCTTACGCGGTGAGCTACGAAGCCGCTGCACAGCGCTATGCCCCCTTCTTGTCCGGCATCTCACAGGTGCGAGTTCGACTGCTACCCAGCACCAGTGCCGAGACGGCAATGGCTGAGCTGGGTGCGCGCGTCGTCAATGAAGGGGCGAACCTCGCGGTCATCGAGACGAAGTCGGCGGGAGAACTGTTGTTTCGGCAAAACGTCGGGGGCGTTTGGCTGGCCAGTCCAGTCCAGGTCTATCTCGACCTCTTGCGCGGTGAAGGCCGCGCCAAGGAAATGGCCGAGCACTTACGCGAGGAAAGGATTGGCTTCTGATGGCAAAACCTGCAACGTTCGACGGCTACAGCGACCAGTTCACGGTGGACTGCGAACGCGTCCTCGTGACGCTGCTGCGCGGACTCGGGCCGTGGAAGGAGTCGGTCTACCTGATCGGGGGACTCACGCCGCGATATCTCGTTGCCGAGCGGCCCCCGGTAGTGCCAGCGCATGCAGGCACGCTGGACGTGGACATTGTGATCGACCTGCAAATCCTAGCTGATACCGAGGCCTATCACACACTCGAAGACAACCTCAAGAAAATGGGTTTCGAACGGGCCGAGAACAGCGCCGGTACAAAGCTTTCCTGGCGTTGGCAGACCCGCACTGAACATGGCGCGTTGATGGTGTTGGAACTGCTGGCGGATGCACCGCACATCGCTGGCGGCAAGGTACAGCCATTGCCGACCGAAGGCACGATCTCTGCGCTGAACATTCCGTATTCGTCCATCGTTTTTGACCTTCACCAAGTCACCGAGATCCAAGCTGAACTCCTCGGTGGCAACGGAATCGCGACAGAACAGATCAAGCATGCAAACCTCGTCAGCTTTACCTGCCTGAAGTCGTTCGCGTTCGATCAGCGCTTCGAACGCAAGGATGCGCACGATCTGATCTATTGCATTGAACACGCATCCGAAGGACTGGACACCGTGGCTGCGGCTTTCCACAAGGAGCGCAACGGCAAGCACGGTGCCGTCGTCGAGGCCTCGCTGGCGATCCTGCGCAACCGCTTCGCAAGCGACGAGAAAGCCGAGGGCTATCGCAAGGATGGTCCGGTGTCGGTCGCCAAGTTCGAGCTGGGTGAAGGCGACGAGCCAGAGCAACGTGAGGCGAGGACGTTGCGGCAGCGGCAGGCCTGCGACGTAATCGAACAACTCCTTGCCCGAATCAGATAAGGAGCACGTATGGGGATCAAGGCGATATTCGTAGGCATCAACAAGCATCTCGATACCTCCATACCCGAGCTGGGCGGAGCGCGCCGTGATGCTACGGCCCTGTGGGCACTGTTCACCGATACGATCGAAGGCTTGAGTGGCCGCCTGCTCGTGGACGAGGCTGCTACCCACGCGGAAGTGTCAGGGGCCATGCTCGGGACCTTGGCCGCCGCAAGTTCAGATGACGTGGTGGTTATCGCGTTCGCGGGACACGGTTCTCCGGATGGCAACTTGGTGTTGTTCGACACGAACGCGGGCGACCTGGCAGGGACGGCCTTATCAATGGCTGGCTTGGCGGACGCCTTCAAGGCGACCAAGGCCCGCGCTGTCCTATGCATCCTCGATTGCTGTTTCAGCGGCCAGGCGCCGGCGCGCGTGCTGGAGACGATGGCACGCCCGCGCAACGCATTCGCACTTACGGGCATCTATGGCGAAGGCCGCATCCTTCTGGCCGCTTGTGCGACGAATGAATCCGCTTGGGAACAGCCCGGCACCGGGCATGGCTTGCTCACCCACGCCGTGATTGAGGCTTTGACCGGCGCGGCAGGCGACTCAGTCAGCTTTCCTGAGATCGCCGGGGAGATCATCCGACTGGCGCGTGTGGAGGCCGAGCGAATCAGCGTCACGCAAACGCCCGTATTCTTGGGCAGTGTGCAGGGTGGTCTGACGTTCCCGGCGCTCAAGCGCGGCGACAACTACGCTGCGGCTTTTCCTACAAGGGCTGTCCATCAAATGTCGGGATCGTTTGCGGAGTTTTCCGCCCACGGCTTCCCGCCCGAGATTGTCGAGAGGTGGGCTACCGACTTTCCACAGGGCCTCAACGCGCTGCAACTCAAGGCGGTGAACGAGTTCGGCGTGCTCAACGGAAACTCCTTGTTGGTTGTTGCGCCGACAACTTCCGGCAAGACGATGGTCGGCGAAGTGGCGGCGATTCAGGCGGTCACGTCTGGCAAGAAGGCGGCATTCCTGCTGCCCTATCGAGCGCTCGTCAACGAGAAGTTCGAGGAGTTCACTGAGCGCTACTCGGCCGCAGGACTGCGCGTGGTCCGCTGCAGTGGGGATGCCACCGACGGCATCGGGCCCGTTTTGGCTGGGCGCTATGACCTGGGCTTCTTTACCTATGAGACCTTCCTCAACCTGGCGTTGGGCTCGCCTCGTCTGCTGAGTCAGCTCGGCCTGGTTGTGCTGGACGAAGGGCAGTTCATCACGGACCCGCAGCGCGGCATCACGGTCGAGCTGATTTTTTCCCTGCTCTTGCGGGCCCGGCAGCAAGGCATCGAGCCGCAGCTCGTGATCCTGTCCGCGGTCATTGGCAATCTGAATAGCTTCGATCGCTGGCTCGGTGTTCCGCTGCTGTTGTCGCGCGAGCGGCCCGTGCCGTTGATTGAAGGCGTTCTTGACCGGCGAGGAACATTCCAATACGTCGATACCGACGGGGCTACGAAGACCGAGGCTTTACTATCTTCGCACCGCATCGTGCAGCGTCGCGACAAACCCAGTTCGCAGGACGTGATCGTGCCTCTGGCGCAGCAACTGGTGGGTCAGGGCGAGAAGCTACTGGTGTTCCGCAACATGCGTGGTCCGGCCCAGGGGTGCGCGAAGTACCTCGCCAAGGAACTTGGCCTGCCGCCGGCCAGCGCTGTCCTGGATGCACTCCCTACCCAAGACCTGACCGGCGCATCGCAGGACTTGCGAGAATGCCTGGCCGGCGGCACCGCATTCCACAACACCAATTTGCTGAGGGCTGAGCGCGAGGCGGTCGAGAGAGGATATCGCAGCGCCACGGGTGGCATCCATGCTCTGGTCGCCACCACGACCTTGGCCGCCGGCATCAACACGCCGGCCTCGACGGTGGTGCTCGCCGAAAACGAGTTCGTCGGCGAGGACGGCCGGCAGTTCACGGTGGCCGAGTACAAGAACATGGCTGGTCGTGCTGGGCGACTCGGCTTTAATGAGACCGGCAAGGCAATCATCCTGGCGGACACGCCCATGGAACGTGCGCAGCTTTTCCAGCGCTATGTGCTGGGTATCCCTGAAGACGTAAGGTCTTCCTTCCAGCAACGTGACCTGCCGACATGGACGCTGCGTCTGCTCAGTCAGGTGCGCGGCGTCCGTGCTGACGAAATCCCGGGCCTGCTGGTCAACACTTTCGGAGGGTACTCGGCATCTCGCGCGAATCCGCAATGGGTTGCGATGGTGGAGCGGGACGTGACTGCTCTGGTTGATCGCCTATTGCAGGCAGGGCTTGCCGAGCGCGAAGGCGATCTCATTCACCTAACGCTCCTTGGGCGCGCGTGCGGTGCTTCGTCCCTGTCGTTCGAGTCGAGCTTGCGCCTGGTCGAATTGATGGGGCGTCTGAACATCGCGCAGACACCGCCCGGCCACATCCTCGCGATGGTCCAGGTGTTGGATGAACTGGATGCCATCTATACGCCGGTCATGAAGAAGGGGCAATCCGAAAGCGTGCGCGTTGGAGAGACGGCACAGCGCTTCGGGCACCAGATGCCTCAAATGCTGCAGCGGTACTGTCGTGACCAGATCGAGTTTTGGGCACGATGCAAGCGTGCCGCGCTACTGCATGATTGGATTGAGGGGACGCCCGTCGATGTGCTGGAGAAGCGTTACTCGACGACGCCCTTTGGCGGTGCCATCGGCTACGGCAACATCATCGGCATTGCCGACGCGACTCGTTTTCATCTGCGTTCCGCGCATCAGATTCTGGCAACGCTGTTCCCCGATCAACCTGATTTTCTTCAAGGTCTGGACGAAATTCTTCAGCGGCTCGAATTCGGCTTGCCGTCCGACGCACTGCCACTCACCAAGGTTTCGGTGCGGCTGACGCGCGGCCAATACTTGGCACTGCTGTCTGTGGGTGTCCGCAATGCTGAGGATCTGAACAATTTGGACGACGATCGGTTGCGCCAGTGTGTGGGGTTGGGTGCAGCCGCATTGTTGCGGCCAAAGGACGCCATAGCCGGCGCGACGCTGTATGCACAGGGAGAAGACCAATGATCTTAGCCGACAACGAAACCAAGGTTGATCTGCTGAATAACGAGGCCATTGCTACCACGATCATAGGGCTGCTTCGCGCGAAGCCCGACCATCCGGTAACGATCGGGGTACACGGCGATTGGGGCGCGGGCAAGTCCAGCGTGCTCGAAATGATCGAGGCGGGTTTCGCCAACACGGACGATGTCCTGTGCCTCAAGTTCAACGGCTGGCGATTCCAGGGATTCGAGGACGCGAAGATCGCCCTAATCGAAGGGATAGTGACAGGTTTGGTCGAAAAGCGCCCAGCCCTGACCAAAGCTGCGGCCGCCGTCAAGGATGTGTTCAGCCGAATCGACTGGCTGAAGGTAGCAAAGAGAGCTGGCGGTTTGGCGATGACTGCCTTCACTGGCATACCAACACCTGACCAAATTGGAGCCATCGTCGGCTCGCTCGAAGCGTTGGTAGCGGACCCGGCCAAGATTGCAACGAAGGAAAACCTCACGGCGGCCGTGGACGAGGTGAAGGCTGTGCTGAAACCGGGCGAGTCCAAAAACGTGCCGGAGGAAGTGGAGGCGTTCCGCAAGGCGTTTGACCGACTTCTAAAGGACGCCGGTATCAAGCAACTTGTCGTCCTGATTGATGACCTCGACCGTTGCTTGCCTGACACCGCCATCGAAACCCTCGAAGCCATTCGGTTGTTCGTTTTCACTGCGCGGACCGCATTCGTCGTCGCGGCCGACGAAGCGATGATCGAGTACGCGGTGCGCAAGCATTTCCCCGATCTGCCTGACAGTACCGGGCCGCGGGACTACGCGCGCAATTACCTCGAAAAACTCATCCAGGTTCCGTTCCGCATTCCGGCACTGGGCGAGACCGAGACACGGATTTATGTCACGTTGCTGCTGGCGGGCGCCGAAATCGGTGAGGACGACGCGGACTACGCGAAGCTGATCAGCGTGGCGCGGGAGAAGCTGAAACGTCCTTGGACCAGCGGCGGTTTGGATTCTGCGACCATCAAGACAGCGCTAGGCAAGCAGGCCGAGAAGGCGAATAACGCGCTCGCACTCAGCGATCAAATCGGCCCCATTCTGGCAAGCGGCGCGAAAGGCAACCCGCGTCAGATCAAACGTTTCCTCAACACGTTGCTGCTGCGCGAGCGCACTGCGACAGCGCGCGGATTCGGTGACGACATCAAATTGCCCGTACTCGCGAAGCTCATGCTCGCGGAACGCTTCATACCACGGCTGTTCGAGCAGATCGCGTTTGTCGCAGCGGTTCATCCGCACGGATTTTGTGAAGACATCGATGCCCTGGAAAAGCACTTGGCGACGGCTGACGGTAAGGAGCCACAAGCTGGTGAGCGAAAGGGGCAGAAGTCCGTCGAACCAACATCCATGCCTGACAACGCCGTGTTGGCTGAGTGGAAATCCTCAGAGACGATATGCGACTGGGCGTGCTTGTCGCCGAAGCTATCGGGTATCGATTTGCGCCCCTACTTGTTCGTGACCAAGGATAAGAAGGACTACTTCGGCCCGGTATCGGTGCTGGGGCACTTGGCTGGTGTGGTGGAAAAGCTGTTCGGCGGCAAGATGACTGTTCAAAGCTACGAGGCCGAGTTGAAGCAGCTCGTGCAACCCGAAGCGGAGAAGGTATTCGAGGCCGTGCGTACAAAGATCATGAGCACCGGCGCTTTCGACACCAAGCCGCCGGGTATCGATGGCCTGGTGGTTCTCGTGAAGGCGCAGTCTGGCTTGCAGACCCGGTTGATGGATTTCCTGGAGGCGCTGCCAAGTGGCAAATGTGGCCCTTGGGCCGTCAGCGGCTGGCAGGGCGTTATCAAAGATGCTGACTGCGCCGCCCGCCTGACGAAGCTGCTGGGCGATTGGAGCAAAGCCACCAACAACCCCGGCCTGAAGGCCAGCGCCGAAGCGGCGCTTAAGGACATGAAGGGAGTGCGCTGATGGGAACCTCGACGGCTTACGGTGGCCCTGGCGGCGGAACCCCGCTCGTCCCGTCATGGCTGGGTGGCAGTGAGGGTGGTGACGCTCCTCCCACCCCTACGGGTGCGGGCGCAGGCCCCGATGGTCAGCCTCCTACGGATGGCGCTGCGCCCCCTGCACCGCCAAACCGGCCGCCTATTCCGAAAACGGCGGACCCGCAACGCTTCTCGGGCGCGCGCAACAGCTTCACCCGATTCGCCGGTTCTGGCGGCAGTGATCGGGCTAGTCTGGGGCGTGCCGTATCAAAGTACGTTTCAACGTCTGCCGGCGGCGCACGCCAAGCTGCGCAACGTATGGGCGCCTCTCGTGGGGCCGGCGCACGACTTCTTGGCTTCTTGGCCGATGCGCAGGCGCGCGGTGTGCGCGAGGCGTTGCGTGCGCTGGACTTGGAGTCGTTGGCAGGTCGTCCGATCACCGAGATATTCGTGGGCTTGGCCGACTACATCTGTCCGGGCGCCGGCACGGTGGATGAAGGAATTGCCCGCGAGGCATACATCGAGACCATCGTTGAACTGGCAAGTGAAGGGCTAACTGATCTAACCACGTTTACGCCGGATCAGATGCAAACGGTTTTCGAGTTGTACGCCACTCACGCGATAGAAGCACGCATATGCAATGACATCGGCACCAAGGCCGTGACCATGCCGACAGACGCGCAAGCTGCGCATCGCGTCGAACAGCAGCTGCGCGATTTCATCCGTGGCGGAGTGAGCGACGCGCTGACGCGGGCCCGGGCGGAGACTCCCAATCTCACGCCCGAGCGAATTCAGGTCTTCGTAGACGCCGTGTACGAGTCCGCCTTCGCGATCTTGCAAACCCTTGGTGATGCGGAGGCCAACCAATGAAGCGACAACTCTTAGCGGGCCGCTTCGGGCCTGACGACAGTCTCGATGTTGCAGTTGGTACCGATGAACAGAGGACGTACCTACAACTCGTCGCCGGCGAAAAGACCTTGGATCATGGTATCGGTGGCGCGCTGACGAGCCTGAAAAAGATCGGCGTGTTTCCCTCTGAGATCGGCATAGATCTGCTGGTGCTGGCCGCTCATGTCCATGCAGCGGATACCCGCATCTCACGTGCTGAGCAGTCGCAGGATTCTTGGACGCGCGAGATACGCCTGGTCGTTCCGGTCAGTGAACCTGCTCGCTGGGCTGCGGCAGGACCAACGCTGAAGAAAGCGCTGGACTTCTTAACGGGCGACCGCTGGACGATTGGGTTCAGGGCACGTCCGGTTCGGTTCGCAACGATCGCCCAGGTGGCGCCTCCAAGCTTGATTGCCCCACCATTTGATTCCGTCAGCCTGTTCTCGGGGGGATTGGATAGCTTGATTGGCGCCATTGATCTACTGGAAGACGGTGTCACACCCTTGTTGGTCAGCCATTTTGGCGAAGGCGCGACCAGCGACGCGCAGGGCAAGTTGTTCGCGGGTTTAAAGAAGCACTTCAACAAATCGTCCTTCGAGCGCCTGCGGGTCGGAATGACCTTTGTGGATGGACTTGTGGAAGATGTTGGTTCAGAGAACAGCACGCGCGGTAGGTCGTTCCTATTCTTCGCGCTCGGGGTATTCGCCGGTACAGGGTTGGGACGCCATTTCATTCTGCGTGTGCCTGAGAACGGGCTCATTGCTTTGAATGTGCCCTTGGACCCACTACGGCTCGGATCGAACAGCACCCGCACCACGCATCCTTACTACATGGCTAGGTGGAACGACCTGCTCGGCATACTCGGCATAGACGGCGAGATCCGAAACCCGTACTGGGACAAGACGAAGGGCGAAATGGCCACAAACTGTCGGAATCCCACACTGTTGAAGAATTTGGCAACCGATTCCTTGTCGTGTTCATCCCCGACGAAGGGGCGGTGGCAAGGACTTGGCATCGAACACTGCGGCTATTGCCTTCCGTGCCTGATCCGTCGTGCTGCCCTGACTACGGCATGGGGTGTCGGAGGTGACGCGACGACATACACTGTGGAAGACCTGCACGCACAGCCGCTGGACACGCGCGAATCGACAGGAAAACAGATCAGATCATTTCAGTACGCGATTGAGCGCCTCCGTGCAAGACCGCAGCTTGCGAATCTGCTGATTCATAAGCCCGGCTCCCTCGCGGACGAGTCGGCTCATCTCAATGAGCTGGCCGATGTCTATCGGCGAGGCCTTGGTGAGGTCGAGCGTCTGATCGATGGTGTCGAGGCAAGACCGAGTTGACGAGGATGCGATCATGATTCCGTCAGCCGGTCTTGTGGACTTCCATTGCCACGTCGATCTCTACCCGGACCACGCTCTTGCGGTCCGGGAGGCAGATGCGGCTGGCGTATTCACCCTCGCGGTGACAACAACACCGTTAGCGTGGCCACGCAATCACGAACTCGCGCAGCGCACGAAGCATGTCCGAGCTGCGCTTGGGCTGCATCCGCAATTGGTCGCGGAGCGTGCGAGCGAACTTGAACTGTGGGATCGCTACCTGTCGGAGGCGCGTTACGTTGGTGAAGTCGGCCTCGATGCAGGTCCGCGCTTCTACAAATCTCTGGATCTGCAGAAGCAAGTCTTTCAACACGTTCTTCAGCGTTGCGCTGACGCGGGGGGCAAAGTTGTCACTGTCCACAGCGTTCGAGCTGCCAAGGCTGTGCTTGACCATATTGAATCGTTTTTGCCTCCATCTAAGGGGAAGGTCGTACTTCACTGGTTCACCGGCAGCAAGGCAGAAGCGCAGCGCGCTCTCGAATTGGGGTGTTATTTTTCGATAAACGCCGCCATGTTGGAAAATACGCGACATGCATCTATGGTCGCGCTGATTCCGCTCGATAGGCTGTTGACTGAGACCGATGGCCCCTTCACAAAGACGGGCGATCGCCCGTCTAAACCTGCCGATGTTGCCATAGTGGTCGAAGCGCTCAGCCGGCTGCACGGAATGCCCACTTCAACGGTAGCCGCAACGATACGAGCGAATCTGCGTGCCCTACTCGAACCGAATGATGGAGCGAAGAACGGTCCGCCCCCTCCGCCTGGGGTTACCAACTCTTAATGGAGACTACCGAAGTGCCAAAAAAATTTCATGTTGCCTTGTCCTTTGCCGGCGAAGATCGTGTGTATGTCGATGCCGTGGCCAAGGCGTTGCAAGCCGAAGGCGTCGATGTCTTTTACGACAAGTTCGAGGAAGTCGATTTGTGGGGAAAGGATCTGTACACGCACCTGAGCGATGTCTACCAGAACCGAGCTGTCTTCACTGTCATGTTCGTCTCCGACGCGTACCGCAAGAAGTTGTGGACGAACCATGAGCGCAAGAGCGCCCAAGCTCGGGCATTCACCGAAAGCCGCGAATACATCCTGCCGGCCTTTTTTGATGAGAGCGTCGAAGTGCCTGGTCTCTTGAAGACAACAGGACACATTGCTCTTGCAGGTCGTTCGCCCGCTGCCCTGGCCGAACTCATCACCAAGAAGCTACGAGAAGCCGGTGTACGCCTGAAGCAGGCCTTTTCGTACTCGGATGAGGCCAAGGCAGATGTGGACTTCCCGCTAAAGAACGGAAACAAAATCGCCGGTCTTATTAAGGCGATGAAGACCTACAACTGGTATCAGCAGAATCCGGCCGTCGTGGCCGTACTGGAACTCGATTGGGGCAAGGTCAGTGCTGACGAAGCCTTTGTGCTGGGTCGCAATCTGTATCAATGCGCTTGTGGAAACGAGAATCGAGCGGTCGCGTTCTTGGACAAGCTGCGTTAGGAGTTGGCTTCCATTCCAATCGAGCGGGCGCTCGATGTGTTGAACGGAATGTTCTTCGAGGTCTACTTCAATGCTGCTGGCGAGTTCCGCTCCGGCAAGATCAAGGGACGGTGTTTGGAGAAGTTGCTGGCTATTCAAACGGTGAAGAAGTACGAGCCCGCAATGCTATTCATCCAACGGACGCTTGAACCGTATCGTGACGAGCTTCCTTTTGTTCCTTCCACCGCACCGCAGGAAGTGGTCGTGGAACTGAGCGTTAAGCGGAGTGCGCCACCTCTCGTTAAGGCGCTGACGATTGGGGAACGCAGTTTGCTGAGTGAAGACAAGGACAACGATAGCCCAGACGGTCGAGTATGGCGTTTGTCATTCCGGGGCTTTACGGTTAAGGAACTGAAGGCGCAACTTGCAGAGGAGTGGAGCATCCCCAGCGACTTGCTCACAATTGCGCCAGACCGGAAGCTGGACCCGAAACTTGAGCTTGAGCTACCGGACGGCGTGAGCATTCGATGGCCAGCACACAAATGATGTGTGCCATTCAGAAAGCCCGTCTCAAGAAACTTCCGGGCCTGGTTAAGTGCCGCCATGAGGACGTGAGGAATTTTCACGAATCAGTGGTGCGCAATCGTCAGCCCGAACAATTCGCCACGCCGAAGTCTGGCGGCATCCGTTTATAGCCAGGACCGACTCGTGCCTGATATCCCAATCGTAGACGCCCTATTTTCTGCACTACTCAACAGCGACAAGGCCGCACTTGACGCCATCGAGTCCCAACGCGCGGCGGAATGCGCAGGTCTTCGCGCTGTCATTTGCGCCGATTCCCCAGGTGCGATCAACCTCGAACTTGGCCTCAGCCTGTCCTCCAGTGAGTACGTCACCCCTTTCTTCGAGGGCCAACGAGCGTTCTTCATGTCCGCCGGGACCAGCATTCAAGCACGGTTCACTGGCGGCCAGTCGAATGTACTGATCGATTTTTCGCTGAGCTTCGACTCGAACTTTGCAGAGAAGATGCGTGCGGCCATCGCCGGTGAGAGCATCCAGCAGGTCGATCGCAACCGGGTCGACGAGGTACTCATGCTCAAAGCTCGGAACCGCAACGTGCAATTCGACGTGCTGCCGTTCCTCATCGAGAACACCCGCCTGACCCGCGACGATCCACGCAACGAGCGCCCCTTGAATACGTTGATCGCCTTCCGCATGCTCGATCACCTGGATTGGGATGCCTTTCGGGATGATCCCACTCGCTTCGTTTTCGATGTCCCATGCGAAGAGCTAAAGGCTTCACTCCGTCCCGAAGCCGAGGCCTTTCTGTCGGAGTTGCAGACCAGTGAGCATGTCATTCATCACGAAGCCAAGAGCGCTGGGACACAGGCGTTGCTCTTGCGGTTTGCCCGACTGTGGCACGAGAAACGCAAGCCAGATAAGAGACGCATCTTGAGCGAACTGCTGCGTTTCAGCATCCATAACCTGGGGGCCATCCCGCTCACCGAGTTGCACCTCATATGGAGCGGCATGACTTCCGAGTTGGGGTCGCCGTTCTTCGGCCCGATCACTGGTCGATCCAAGACGATGCTGGAGGAGATTCGCGGCATGGCTTGGGACATGACTCTCCTCCGTGTCTTAGAGAAGAATGCTACGGCAAGTCAGCTCGGCTCGTTTTTCGTTCCTTATTTCGTGTCGATCGACCGCCGCTGGCGTCACTTGCTGCGCCTGAATTCTGTGAGGTTGATGCTGATCGATGATGCACATCGGCGCGTACTCTTCGCCCGTACCGATGAGCTGGAATTCCAGCACGTTCTGGGAGAATGCATGCAGACTGAGTTGCAGTCGGAGATGACTCCCGGAAAGGTTGAAACCCGTCGGAGGTCCGCGCAGGCAATCCGATTGGACGCAATGCAACAGCTCGTCGCCGAAGAAGAAAGCGGTTGGCTCGAACAAGCCTTGCAGCAATCGCAGAACGGAACCAGATAACACTTCTTCTGCGAATTGTCGTATCGCGACACGACAATTCGTTGGAGTTCACCCTTCGCGTAGCGCCCGCTGGTTGGCATGACGCTGCACTGGCGGATGCCGGCCAAACGCTGCCCGTTGGCCGGCCCCCGGATGTCGCCCAGCAGCATTGAAGGTGCTGCTGGCGACGGAACGGATATCTTGCACCGGATCAAGCATTCACCTCTTCGGTGCGGCGCCCCCCCGTGATTGTCTTGCGCCGATTGGCCACCAGCTCGGCGGCTTCCCGCACCGGCTTGTCCTCGGTGTGGACGTAGCGCATGAACATCACCACAGTCTTGTGAGCCGTCAGGGCCATGCCGACCTTGACCGGGATACCCGAATTGGCAATGTCGGTCGCTGAGCGATGGCGGATGCCGTGCGTTCCAACATGCGTCGCACCCGCCGCTTTGAGCGCACGACTCCAGCCACCGTAATACTCGCCTGTGGTCAGGTGTTGCCCTGGATGGCGCGGCGACGGTAGTACATAGGGATTGCCTTCCTGCCTCGGCGCCGTCGAAAGCAGCCGGTAGGCTTCCTCGCTTATGGGCTTGGACATGCCACCGGTCTTGCTGTCAGGCCAAACGACGCGGCGGTTTTCCAGATCGACCCATTCCCATTCGAGCGAGACGATTTCACCACGGCGGCCGGCGAACTCGAATTGCAGGCGAATCGCCAACGGGATGACGTAGTTCTCCAGCCCCTCGGCCTCGATCTTGTCGAGCTGCCGGAACAGCTTGCCCATGTCCTCGTCGCTGATAAGGTGGGTGGACTTTCCAGCAGGGAACATCGGGACATGGCGGCAAGGATTGGTGCCGTCAGGCCGATAGCCCCACACCTCGGCCAAGTTGAACATCTTGCGCAGGATACTGAACGCCTTGTTTGCCTCGGTCTGCTTGTACGATAGTTTTTCCATCAGTCCGGCAATGTCAGGTCGCTTCACGTCATGGACCTTCTTGCGGCCCAGCAGCGGAATGATGCAGCGGTCGATGACGCCTTGATAGCCGACTCGGGTGCTGGGCTTGTTGCGCTTCTTGGAGTGATCCTCCATGAACTTCTTGCACAACTCCTCGACGGTGGGCGCTTTGCGTGCTTCCGCCTTGGCTGCGCCGGGATCACCACCCCGGCGTACCTGGGCCAGCCATTCCTGCGCGAGCGAGCGGGCCTGTTCGACGGTCAGTTCCCCGTACTGGCCCAAGGCGGGCTTGCGGCGCTCGCCGGCGTTCGTCCGGTACTGGAGCATGAACACCTTGCGGCCCGACGGGGTAATCTTGCACAAGAAGCCGGGCACCAGCGTATCCCGGAGTTCGACAGCCTGCGCCTGTGGTTGTGCCGCGTCGACAGCGGACTTGGTGAGCTTGATTTTTGCCATGATGACTCCTCGGAAAGACCCGGTTCCCAGGAGCCTTCTAGGGGCCAGCAGAGAGGAAGTCGGGTCAAGTTTCAGAAAGCACCGGCATATGATGAACTCGCCTAAGTCATTGATAAACCTGCTGTATCTAGTCCTGGCGTAGTCCAGCGAAGTGCCGGGCTGGAGTCATGGTGAAATAAAAAAGGCCCGTGTAACTGCTAGTTCCACGGGCCTTTTTACGTCTACGCTATCAGTCCGACTTGGTGACCAGGTCGAAGTGTTCCACCACTGGTGGGCTGGCGAAGAAGGGGCCGACGATGGCGCGCCATTCGGCGAATGCAGGCGTTTCGCGGAAGCCTACGTTATGCGCTTCTACCGAGGTCCAGAAGATTTGCAGCACGTAGCGCTCAGGGCTTTCAATGCCCTTATTGACCTTGTAGCCCTTGCAGCCAGGGTTCTTGCTGATGACGGTCTGCAGGCCACGCGTGATGGCCTCATCGAATGCGGCTTGTTCGCCGGGGCGGATGCGGATGTCGGCAATTTCTAAAATCATAGAGATCTCGGTTAATGGTTAGTCGATGGCAGCGGCACACATGGTTCCTGCCCAGAGATACCGCGGAACCGGCTCCGCCGGGCCGCTGGTATCGCCCCCTGCACGGGGGGTGGCGAAGACATGCGTACTCGGCTTTTCAAGTCGATTCCGGGGCAGTGCGTAGCCTGGGGGGGTTACAAAACCTCGCTGGCGAAGTCGGCTAAGCGCGAACGCTCGCCGCGCGCCAGCATGATGTGGCCGCTGTGCGGCCAGCCTTTGAACTTGTCCACCGCGAACGTCAGGCCGGATGAGCCTTCGGTCAGGTACGGCGTGTCGATCTGCTGCAGGTTACCCATGCAGATGATCTTGGTGCCGGGGCCGGCGCGGGTGATCAGCGTTTTCATCTGCTTGGGCGTCAGGTTCTGCGCCTCGTCGATGATCACGTACTTGTTCAAGAAGGTGCGGCCGCGCATGAAGTTCATGCTCTTGATCTTGATGCGCGAACGGATCAGCTCGTTGGTTGCCGAGCGGCCCCATTCGCCTGCGCTGGTCTCGGTTTTGGCCAGCACTTCCAGGTTGTCGTCCAGCGCGCCCATCCAGGGGCCCATTTTTTCCTCTTCGGTGCCGGGCAGAAAGCCTATGTCTTCACCGACGCTGACCGTGGCGCGCGTCATGATGATCTCGGTGTAGCGGCGCTCGTCCAGCACCTGGGTCAGACCGGCGGCCAGAGCCATCAATGTTTTGCCGGTGCCGGCGTTGCCAGTCAGGGTGACGAAGTCGACTTCCGGGTCGAGCAGCAGGTTCATTGCGAAATTTTGTTCGCGGTTGCGGGTGGTCACACCCCACACGGCGTGCTTGAGGTGGTTGTAGTCTTTCAACGTCTTCAACACCGCAGTCTTGGCGCGGATTTCGGTCACGCGCGCATACAGGCTGGGCTCGCCCGGGGCTTCGAAGTAGACGAACTGGTTGACCATCATCTCGGGCACGATGGGGCCGGAGATGCGGTAGAAAGTGTGCAGGCCTTGCTGCCAGCTTTCCACAGTTTTGCCATGTTTGCTCCAGAAATCGGCCGGCAGGGCCAGTGCGCCGGAGTAGAGGAACTCGCCGTCTTCCAGCGCCTTGTCGTTCTGGTAATCCTCGGCGGCCAGGCCCAGTGCGCGGGCCTTGACGCGCATATTGATGTCCTTGGACACCAGCACGACTTCGCGGCCGGGATGCAGCGGGCGCAGCGCCTCGACCACGCCCAGGATCTGGTTGTCGGCCTTGCCCTGGGGCAGGCTGGACGGCAGGGTGTAGTCCAGCGTCTGGGTCTGGAAGAACAGCTTGCCGCCGGCTTCAGGGTGTCCGGTGGCATCCAGCTTCAGTCCGATGCCGATGTCGCCACCATTGCTGCCGGCCAGGGCGTCCAGCGAGCGGCTGGTCTGGCGTGCGTTGCGGGCGACTTCGGTCATACCCTTTTTGTTGCTGTCCAGCTCTTCCAGCACGATCATGGGCAGGAAGATGTCGTGCTCTTCGAAGCGGAACAGGCACATCGGATCGTGCATCAGCACATTCGTGTCCAGCACGAACAGCTTGGCCGGTCCCGTGCTCTTGGGGGTCTTGCGCTTGGCAGCGGGTTCTTGCAGCAGGGCCACGCCACGGTTGCGTGCGGGGGCTGCGCGGTCTGCCGCTGGTGCGGGTCTGCTGGGTTCGGCCGCGGGGCTGGATTTGTCGCGCTGGGTGGGCAGGCGCTGCTCCACCGGTTCCACCGCCACATTGCGGGCTTGGGGTTTTTCGTCTACGGGGCCGGCATTGGCGCTGGCTTTAGGTGCCCGGCTGGTCCCCGATTTTTTAACGGGTTTGGCGACCACGTCATAGGCTTCACGGGCCAGGGTGGCGGCGCGCTTGGTGGGGGCGGGTGGCAATGGCATAGGGCGTGGGGCTCGCTAAAAAGAAGGATCAAAAAGCGAAAAAGCCGCCAGGAGGCCCGGGCGGCTTTTGAGGGGGAAGCGCGTTCGAATTCACCAAAAACATGAATTCATTATGCATGAGCTGCGTGGCATTTTGGTGCCGTGCAGCAATGACGGCTTTAAACGGTTTTCTTCAGGTCCTTGACGGCTTGCAGCACGTCGTCCACATGGCCGGGTACTTTCAGGCCGCGCCATTCGTTTTTCAGCACACCGTCGGCGCCGATCAGAAAGGTGCTGCGCTCAATACCCTTGACCTTTTTGCCGTACATGATCTTGTTCTTGACCACGCCAAACATATGGCACATTTTTTCTTCGGTGTCGGCGATCAGTTCAAACGGCAGTTCGAGCTTGGTCTTGAACTCGTCGTGCGACTTCATGTTGTCGCGCGACACACCGAACACCGTGGCGCCGGCCTTTACAAATTCTTTATGCTTGTCGCGGAACTGCATGGCCTCGGTGGTGCACCCAGGGGTGTTATCTTTGGGATAGAAATACAGGACAACAACTTTACCGAGATGGGTGGTGTTGGAGACCTTTACGCCACCCGTGGCGTTGGCTTCGAATTCGGGGATAGGTTTATTGACAACGATCGCCATAGTGCTTGGGGTCTCTTGTGACGGGATGTGGTCGTTGAAAGCTGAAAGTGGCTTGGAAAGATGCGATCACATGCTTGACCAAGATACCGCGGCTGACCAATCTGCTGTGAAGGTTATTACGCAGCTGCAACCTTCGATTTTACCCTGAAAACCCAGAGGCTCACGGCGCAGGCTCAAGTATCAGGGCTGCCACGACGTGGCGACCTTCCTGGGCCAGGATGTTGTAGGTGCGGCAGGCGGCCTGTGTATCCATGGTCTCCAGGCCTATGCGCCGGGCCATCAGTTCCTTCATCCAGACCGGTTTGGGAAAGCGGATGCGGCTGCCGCTGCCAAAGATCACCAGCTCGGGCTGCAGCGCGGCGAGTTGTGTGAAGTGCTCCTCCGTCAGGTCCTCAAAGCGTGCGCAATTCCATACCAGGCGCTCACCGTGCGAGCCCAGCACCACGCTGTGCTCCACTTTGTCGGTGTTGATGCCCACCCAGCCAGGCCCGTAGCCGGTGATGGATTGGACGTCGAATTTATCGGGTTGGATCTTCATGGGGCGGCGTGCCTGGGTTGGATGTTGCCAGGCCCTGGAACGGGGCGGCAAATGTGGTCCAATTATAGGTTTCCATCCTTGCAAGCTGCCCGGGAGCAGGCGGCTTGCATATTTGCCCATTAAGCGCCCACTAGGCCACCATGAAGACCATCCAAAAATCCAGCAAACTGGCCAATGTGCTGTACGACATTCGCGGGCCGATCATGGACGCAGCGCGCCAGATGGAGGACGAAGGCCAAAAGATCATCAAGCTCAATATCGGCAATCTGGCGGTTTTTGGCTTCGACGCGCCGGAAGAGATCCAGCAGGACATGATCCGCAACCTGCCCAATTCGGCAGGTTATTCGGACAGCAAGGGCATTTTTGGTGCGCGCAAGGCGGTCATGCACTACACCCAGCAGCAAGGCATTGCGGGCGTGACGCTGGACGACATCTACTTGGGCAACGGCGCCAGTGAGCTCATCACCATGGCGACCAACACCTTGCTGGACAACGGCGACGAGCTGTTGCTACCCATGCCCGACTATCCGCTGTGGACGGCCGCGACCAGCCTGTCTGGCGGCACGCCGGTGCACTACCTGTGCGACGAGGCCAATAACTGGATGCCCAACCTGGACGACATCCGCGCCAAGATCACGCCGCGCACCAAGGGCATCGTGGTGATCAACCCCAACAACCCCACGGGCGTGGTGTACACCGACGCGCTGCTGCTGGAGATCGTCGCCATCGCCCGCGAGCATGGCCTGGTGATCCTGGCCGACGAGGTCTACGACAAGGTGCTGTACGACGGCGTCAAGCACACGGCGATGGGCAGCCTGTCGACCGACGTGCTGACCCTGACCTTCAATTCGCTGTCCAAAAGCTACCGGTCCTGCGGCTACCGCGCGGGCTGGATGGTGGTGTCGGGCAACAAAAAGGTGGCCACCGATTACATCGAGGGCCTGAACATGCTCTCCAACATGAAGCTGTGTTCCAACGTGCCCGGCCAGTGGGCCATCCAGACCGCCCTGGGCGGCTACCAGAGCATCAACGACCTGGTCTGCGAAGGCGGCCGTCTGCGCCGCCAGCGCGACCTGGCCTACGAGCTGATCACCGCCATTCCGGGCGTCACCTGCGTCAAGCCACAAGCGGCGCTGTACATGTTCCCCCGGCTGGACCCGGCGGTCTACCCGATCGCCGACGACCGCCAATTCTTCCTGGAACTGCTGCGCGAAACCCGCGTCATGCTGGTGCAGGGCACCGGTTTCAACTGGCAGCAACCGGACCACTTCCGCATCGTCTTCCTGCCCCATGAAGACGACCTGCGCGAAGCGATTGGCCGCGTTGCCAAATTTCTTGAAAGCTATCGTAAACGTAGCGCCTAGCGCACGTACTACCTGCGCTATCGGCACTTTTTACTTAAATATCTGTTATGAAACCCATCCAAGTAGGCATCCTCGGCATCGGCACTGTCGGCAGCGGCGTGTTCAACGTTTTGCAGCGCAACCAGGAAGAAATCAAGCGCCGGGCCGGCCGTGGCATTGAGGTCACCATGGTGTCGCGCCGCAACGTGGCCGAGGCCCAAGCCCTGGTGGGCGACCGTGCCCAGGTGGTGGCCGATGCACGCGCCATCATTGCCAACCCCGACATCGATATCGTGGTCGAGCTGATCGGCGGCTACACCCTGGCCAAAGAGCTGGTGCTGGAAGCCATTGCCGCCGGCAAACACGTGGTCACCGCCAACAAGGCCTTGCTGGCCGTGCACGGCACCGAAATCTTCGCTGCGGCCCATGCCAAGGGCGTGATGGTGGCGTTTGAAGCAGCGGTCGCCGGTGGCATCCCCATCATCAAGGCGCTGCGCGAAGGCCTGACGGCCAACAGCATCCAGTGGGTGGCCGGCATCATCAACGGCACGACCAACTTCATCCTCAGCGAAATGCGCGACAAGGGCCTGGACTTTGCCGTGGTGCTCAAAGAAGCCCAGCGCCTGGGCTACGCCGAGGCCGACCCCACCTTCGACATCGAAGGCGTGGACGCCGCGCACAAGCTGACCCTGATGTCGGCCATTGCCTTCGGCATCCCGGTGCAGTTCGACAAGGCCTATGTCGAAGGCATTACCCAGCTGGGCTCGCAAGACATCAAGTACGCCGAGCAACTGGGCTACCGCATCAAATTGCTGGGCATCACCAAGCGCACGCCGCAGGGCGTGGAGCTGCGTGTGCACCCCAGCCTGGTGCCAGCCAAGCGCCTGATCGCCAATGTCGAAGGCGCGATGAACGCGGTGGTGGTGCAGGGCGATGCCGTCGGCACCACGCTGTACTACGGCAAGGGCGCGGGCAGCGAACCCACCGCCAGCGCGGTGATCGCCGACCTGGTGGACATCACCCGCCTGCACACCGCCGACCCGACCAATCGCGTGCCGCACCTGGCCTTCCAGCCAGATGCCCTGAGCGATCTGCAAGTGCTGCCCATGGGCGACGTGGTCACCAGCTACTACCTGCGCCTGCGCGTAGCCGATCAGGCCGGCGTGCTGGCTACCGTCACCGGCCTGCTGGCCGCGGCCGACATCAGCATCGACGCGGTGCTGCAGCGCGAAGCCGATGAAATCGGCGGCGAAGGCGCCACGCAAACCGATGTGATCATCCTGACCCACGACTGCACCGAGTCGCGCATGAACGCCGCCCTGGCGCAGATGCAGGCCCTGCCCACCGTGCTCGCGCCCATCACCCGCATCCGCAAGGAAGAGCTGGCCTGACCTCATACTCCTTTACGCATTAAAACTGTGAGGGTTGCGCTATGAAAATTGAGTCGATACGCCTAAAAAACTTTAAGGCTTTTCGGGATGTTCATATTTCTGAAATGCCTGATTTTCTCGTCGTAGTGGGAGCAAATGGCGCGGGTAAAACGACCTTGTTTGATGTGTTTGGATTCCTACATGATTGCCTCAAGGGCAATGTACGACAAGCCCTGGATCGTCGGGGTAGATTCAAAGAGGTTTTGAGTCGAGACAGTGTGGAAGACACAATCTTGATCGAAATTCAATACCGCATGCCGATTGCGGGCGTTGATCGCCTGGTCACCTATTCGTTGGAAATCGCCGAAAAAGGAAATGCGCCTTATGTGAAGCGAGAGGTGCTTCGCTACAAGCGCGGGCGCTACGGGAGTCCTTACAGATTTTTAGACTTCACCAATGGGCAAGGTTTTGCCATTAATAACGAAGAGGATTTCCATAAGCCCGACGGCGAGTTGGAGCGAGAGTTCCAAACGGTTGCACCTGACACTTTAGCCATCAAAGGTTTAGGGCAGTTTGAGCGATTCAAGGCGGCCAATGCTTTTCGTCAGTTAATGGAGTCGTGGCATGTTTCCGATTTTCACATTGATGCCGCACGTGGGCGTAAAGAGCCGTCCGGTGATTCAGAGCATCTGTCTGAAACGGGCGATAACCTGCCATTGGTTGCACGTTATTTGTACGAGCAATACCCCCGGGATTTTCAGAACATTTTGACCACCATGGCTCGGCGTGTACCAGGGGTTCGTGCGGTGGAGCCATTGTTGTTGGATGATGGGTACTTGACGCTTCGGTTCCAGGATGGTTCGTTCAAGACCCCTTTTTTGGATCGCTATGTTTCCGATGGCACTATCAAGATGTTTGCCTATCTTGTGTTGTTACATGACCCTAAACCGCACCCATTGCTGTGTGTAGAAGAGCCTGAAAATCAGCTATATCCCAAGTTAATGATTGAGTTGGCTGAAGAGTTCCGTCTGTACGCTCAACGTGGTGGACAAGTACTCGTGTCCACCCATTCGCCGGATTTTCTGAATGCGGTTGAGCTTGATGAGGTATTTTGGTTGGTGAAGGAGGGTGGCGGAACTCAGATTCGTCGAGCAAGGGATGATGTGCAAATTGCAGCCTATATGGCAGACGGCGATCAAATGGGCAATTTGTGGAAACAAGGCTTCTTTAAGGGGGCTGACCCCATATGACGGAGTTGGTTTTTTGCTTGGAGGAGGCCTCTGCACAGGCCATGCTGGAGGGACTGTTGCCCCGTTTGTTTCCAGATGGAGGGATGGTCTACCGGTACATCACCTTTCAAGGTAAGCAGGATCTAGAAAAGCAATTACTTCGAAAGTTACGTGGTTATCAGAATCCATTAGCAAAATTTGTAGTACTACGCGACCAAGACTCCAATCCGGATTGCGGCGCGGTGAAGGAAAAGCTGTTGGCCATATGTATCCAGGCGGGGCGTCCCGACAGCTTGGTACGCATTGCCTGTAGGGAGCTTGAGACTTTTTATTTGGCTGATTTAGCTGCAGTCGAGCGTGGACTCGGTATTTCCGGATTGGTGAAATTGCAGGCTACTAAGAAATTCCGCAGTCCTGATTACCTAGGATCTCCGTCTAAAGAACTAGGTATCTTGACGAAAGGGCTTTACCAAAAAGTAGGTGGATCGCGAGCGATAGGTACCCATCTTGATCTTGAGAACTTCCGATCTGACAGTTTTCGCAATCTCGTAGCCGGGATTCGGCGACTTGCCCATTGATTTATTGGACATTATTCATGCACTACATCTCCACCCGTGGCGACGCCACGCCGCGCAAGTTCTGTGAAATCCTGCTCGAAGGCCTGGCGCCCGATGGCGGCCTGTACCTGCCGGTGCAGTACCCGCAGGTGGACAACACCACCCTGACGCGCTGGCGCAAGGTCTACCACGAGCAAGGCTATGCCGAGCTGGCGTTTGAAATTTTGTCGCTGTATATCGACGACATCCCGGCCGACGACCTGCGCGCCCTGTGCCGCAAGACCTATACCGCCCAGGTGTTCGGCACTGGCGAGATCGTGCCCCTGCGCCATGTGGAAAACGGCGTCTACCTGGAAGCCCTGTCGAATGGCCCGACCCTGGCCTTCAAGGACATGGCGATGCAGCTGCTGGGCAATTTGTTCGAGTACGAGCTGGCGCGGCGCGGCGAAGAGCTGAACATCCTGGGTGCCACCAGCGGCGACACCGGCAGCGCGGCCGAATACGCGATGCGCGGCAAGAAGGGCGTGCGCGTCTTCATGACCTCGCCAGCCGGCCGCATGAGCCCGTTCCAGCAGGCGCAGATGTTCAGCCTGCAGGACGCGAACATCATCAACATCGCTGTGGAAGGCGTGTTCGACGACTGCCAGGACATCGTCAAGGCCGTGTCCAACGACCTGGACTTCAAGCGCAAGTACAAGATCGGCACCGTCAACAGCATCAACTGGGCGCGTTTGCTGGCCCAGGTGGTGTACTACTTCGCCGGCTACATCCAGGCCACCGAGACCAACGACCAGAAGGTCAGCTTCACCGTGCCCTCGGGCAACTTCGGCAACGTCTGCGCCGGCCATGTAGCCCGCATGATGGGCCTGCCGGTGGCGCAGCTGGTGGTGGCCACCAACGAGAACGATGTGCTCGACGAGTTCTTCCGTACCGGCGTCTACCGGGTGCGCGGCAGCGCCGATACGCACGAGACCTCCAGTCCCTCGATGGACATCTCCAAGGCCTCCAACTTTGAACGCTTCGTGTTCGACCTGGTGGGCCGCGATGGCGCGCGCACCAAGGACTTGTTCAGCACCCAGCTGTCGGCCACCGGCAGCTTCGATTTGAGCGCTGATCCGGCCTTCAAGGACGTGGCCGCGCGCTACGGCTTCGCCAGCGGTAAGAGCACGCATGCCGACCGCCTGGCCACCATCCGCGACACGGCGGATCGCCACGGCATGGTCATCGACACGCACACGGCCGACGGCCTGAAGGTGGCGCTGGAGCACTTACAAATCGGCACTCCGATGATCGTGCTGGAGACGGCGCTGCCGATCAAGTTCGCCGCCACCATCGTCGAAGCCCTGGGCCGCGAACCCGAGCGTCCCGCGCAGTTCGAAGGCATCGAAGCCCTGCCCAAGCGCGTGCTGAACCTGCCCGCCGATGTGACGCTGGTGAAGGCGCTGATCGAGAAGACTTGTAGCTAAATAGGCCTCTGGCGCAGGTTCTACCTGCGCTAGCAGCTATTAAAAACATAGTATGGTGCGGACATGGGTATGAAGGCGGTCGTCTTCGCGGGCTTTTCCGGGTCGGGCAAAACCACCCTGGTGGAGCAGCTGATTCTCCGCCTCAAGCAGCTGGGCCTGCGGGTGTCCGTGGCCAAGCATGCCCACCACAAATTCGACATCGACCATCCGGGCAAGGACAGCTGGCGGCACCGCCAGGCCGGCGCCTTCGAGGTGGTGGTGGCCTCCGACCGGCGCCTGGCCCTGGTGCGCGAATTCGAACAACCTGAGGCGCTGTCGGTGCATGCGCTGATCGCCGAACTTAGCCCCAGCGTGGACTGGGTGCTGGTCGAGGGCTTCAAGTCCAGCGACCTGCCCAAGATCGAAGTCTGGCGCGCCGCCGCGCAGCAACCGGTGCAATACCCGGTGGACCCGCACATCGTGGCCATAGCCACCGACGTGGCCGCCGACGCATTGCCCGAGCCCAGCCCGTACCCCGTGCTGGACCTGAACGACCCCGACGCTGTAGTTGCCTGGCTGCTGCAGCACGCCCCTCTGTTTGTCTACAAGGCCCCGACATGACCCGACCCCGCGCTCCTTTGATGCCGCTGGACGACGCCCTGGCCCAGCTGCTGGCCCAGGCGCAGCCCCTGGCCGGGGTAGAGCAGGTGTCCACCTTCGATGCCGACAGCCGCGTGCTGGCGCAAGACCTGGTGTCGGAGCTGCAAGTGCCCGCGCACGACAACAGCGCCATGGACGGCTACGCCCTGCGCTGTGCGGATCTGGCGGGCGCGGCCAGCTTGCCGGTTTCCCAGCGCGTAGCCGCCGGCAGCCCGGCGCTGGCCCTGCAGGCAGGTACGGCGGCGCGCATCTTTACCGGTGCGCCCATTCCCTTTGGTGCCGACGCGGTGGTGATGCAGGAGGACTGCGAAGTCCTGCCCGACCAAAGCATCCGCGTGCTGCGCCCACCCCAGCCCGGCCAGTGGCTGCGCCGCGCCGGCGAAGACGTGGCCAAGGGCGCTGTGGTGCTATCGAAAGGTGAGCGCCTTACGCCCGCATCTACTGCGCTGGCGGCCAGTATTGGCATGGACCAGCTGCCGGTGGCGCGGCGCCCAAGGGTGGCGCTGTTTTCCACCGGCGACGAACTGGTGATGCCTAGCGAAGTGGCGCCACAGGCTATGCGGCCCGGGGCCATCTACAACTCGAATCGTTTCTTTCTGCGCGCCCTGCTGCAACGCCTGGGCTGCGTGGTGACCGACTACGGCATCGTGCCGGACCAGCGCGCCGCTACCGAGCAAGCGCTGCGCGATGCCAGCCAGGCACACGACCTGATACTGACCAGCGGCGGCGTGTCGGTGGGTGAGGAAGACCATGTCAAACCCGCTGTGCAGGCCCTGGGCCAGCTGAATCTGTGGCAGATCGCAATCAAGCCCGGTAAGCCGTTTGCCTGTGGCCGGGTGGGCGGCGCCCACTTCATCGGTCTGCCTGGCAACCCGGTGTCCAGCTACATCACTTTCCTGGTGTTGGTGCGCCCCTTCCTGCTGCGGCTGCAGGGCGCCACCCAGCTGGCGCCGCAGGCCATGGCACTGCCCGCGCATTTCAACTGGCCCCGCGCCGACCAGCGCCGCGAATTTTTGCGCGTGCGGCGCAACGCGGCCGGCGGCCTGGACCTGTTCGCCAACCAAAGCTCTGGCGTGCTGACCTCCGCCGCCTGGGGCGACGGCGTGGTGGACAATCCGCCGGGCCAGACCATCGCCCACGGCGACATGGTGCGTTTTATCTCTTTGACGGAGCTGCAGGCATGAAAGTGAACGTGCTGTACTTCGCCTCCATCCGCGAAGCCCTGGGCCAGGGTCGTGAAGAGGTCATCACCAACGCAGCCACCGTGCAGGCTCTGCGCGACGAGCTGGTGGCGCGAGATGGCGCCTATGCCAGCAGCCTGGCGCCAGGCCGTGCTGTGCGCGCCGCGCTGAACCAGGTGATGGTGGATGGGCAAGCTGCGCTGGTGGACGGGGCCGAGGTGGCATTTTTTCCGCCGGTGACGGGGGGCTAGTTGGTTGGAGGCGCATCCACGTAGCCTGGGCGGTGAGGGACAGTGTTGTTTCCCCTATGCCTTCTTCACAAACTCCGACTTCAATTGCATCGCGCCCACGCCGTCGATCTTGCAGTCAATGTCGTGGTCGCCTTCGATGATGCGGATGCTTTTGACCTTGGTGCCCACTTTGATGACGAGGGAGGAGCCTTTGACCTTCAGGTCTTTGACCAGGGTGACAGCATCGCCATCGGCTAGCACGTTGCCATGGGCGTCGCGGACGACGCGTTCTTTTTCAGCGCTGTCTTCTGCGGCCTTCTGCGGCCACTCGTGCGCGCATTCTGGGCACATGAACAGAATGCCGTCTTCGTAGGTGAAGGCGGAGCCGCATTGGGGGCAGGGGGGTAAGTTGCTCATGTTATTTTGGTCTTGGGTGAGTGGTTGATCTTGGGGGGAGTGGTGGCTCTAGTTGGCCTAGGGTGAACGGAGATCCCAAGCCAAATTGTCTGCTACCGCAGAAAGAATCTGCGCAAGCCGCTATTCATTTGAGAGCAAGCCTGCATCCCTGTCCGAGATGCAGTGCTAACGCCCGCCGGCTATTCCAGCTCGGCCAGCTTGGAGTTGCGCAGGCGGTTCGGGGCCAGGGCACCGGCCGAGTCCAGAATGGGGTAGGCAATGGAGCAGATGTGCGAGTTGATGCGCTTGAGCTCGCTGATCAGGTCGATGTGCAGCGAGCTGGTTTCGATGCTGGACAGGGTGTTGTCCGTCAGCCGTACCAAGTGGGACCGCGAGTAGGCGTGCTCCAGGTCGCGGAAGCGGGCTTTTTCCTCCAGCAGCTTTTTGGCGTCGTGCACATTGCCGTTCAGGAACACGCTCATGGACAGGCGCAGGTTGTCCAGCAGGCGGGCGTGCAGCTCGCCGATTTCCTGCAGGCCGGCTTCTGAGAAGTTGCGCCGGGGGCGTATCTTCTTGTCCTGTACGTCGATCAGCACGCGTTCGATGATGTCGCCGATCTGTTCCATATTGATGGTGAAGCTGATGATGTCGGTCCAGCGTCGGCTCTCGGCTTCGGCCAGGGCTTCACGCGATATCTTGGTCAGGTAGTACTTGATGGCTGAGTACAGCTCGTCCACCGTGTCGTCCAGCTTGCACAGCTCCTTGGCCAGGGCTTCGTCGTCGTGGCTGATCACTTCCATCACGCCGCGCAGCATGGTTTCCACCACATCGGCCTGGTGCAGGGCCTCGCGCGCGGCACAGGAGATGGCCAGCGAGGGCGTGGACAGGGCGGACGGGTCCAGATGTCGCGGCCGCATCTGGGATGCGGAGGGTAGGGGTTTGGGCAGCAGCTTTTCCATGGCCTTGGCCACCAACTGGGTCAGGAAAATAAAGGCCAGGCTCATGGCTACGTTGAAGGCCAGGTGGAACAGCACCACACCCTGTGTAGAGTCGGGCATGGAGGGCTGCACATGGCGCAGCCACAGGCCGATGAACGGCGCCACCAGCACCACGCCCATGATCTTGAACACCAGGTTGCCCACGGTGACCTGGCGCACCTCGATGGCCGACTTGGCTGTGGTCAGTACTGCCAGCGCGCCACTGCCCAGGTTGGCACCCAGCACCAGGCCCAGCGCTACGTCCAGGTGGATCACATGCGAGGCGGCCAGCGCCGCAATCAGCAGCACCACCGCCAGGCTGGAGTAGGCAAGTATGGCCAGCAGCATGCCGAGGAAGATCTCCAGCACCACGTCGCTGCTGACGGCGCTCAGCAGCCCGCGTATGGCGGGTGAGGCCAGCAGCGGCTCGGTGGCGTCCACCACCAAACGCAGGGCCAGCAGCATCAGGCCCAGGCCGATCAGCACCCGGCCGATGCGCCCGGGCGTACCGTCCTTGCTGGACAGGAACAGCACCACGCCGACAAAGATGAACAGCGGCGACAGCCACGACAGGTCGAAGGAAAACAGCACCGACATCAGACTGGTGCCGATGTCGGCCCCGCGCATCACGGCCAGTGCGGCGGGCAGGGTGATCAGGCCCTGGCCCACGAAGGAGGATGTCATTAACGAGGTGGCTGTGCTGGACTGCACCAATGCCGTCACGCCTATGCCCGATAGGGCGGCGGTGAAACGGTTGCCCATGCTGTTGGCCAGGATTTGCCGCAGGTTGGCGCCGAATACACGCAGCACACCGGTCCGTACCAGGTGGGTGCCCCACACAAGCAGCGCAATGGCCGCCAATAAATTAAGGAGATGCTTCATAGGGTTAGCCGGCAACTATACGCCGCAGCGCTGTTGTATTTGGCATGGGGACGCCATGGATTGGCCGGGAGGCGCCATGGGGGCACCCCGATTTTCTTGTGTAAAGAATGGATGAGGCTCATATTGGCTCATGTAGGATGTGTGTAAATGTAAATTTGTGTTTGCAGTTCAAGTACAAAAGCAAGTTTGCTGAAGAGACAGACAGGCCCCGCGCAGGGTGGATGCCAGTCTGGATGTTTTTTTTCACTACCGCCCATATACATAGGAGTCGATATGCCGAGAACCCAAGCCCCCGCCATCCAGCTCAAGCGGCGAACCGTGATTTCTTCAGCTGTCGGCATGGCGGTGTTCGGGCTGGCCGGGTGCGGCAGCTCCGCCAATGGGGCGGGCGACTCTGCTGCGGCAAGCTCCGCAAGTACAACGAGCGGCTCCGCCACGCTGCTCGCTAGCAGCGACGCGGGCACGACACAGGTGGACAACACAACTGCCACCGCAAGAGTCTTCGCACACCCGGGTTTGCTGCATACCGAAGCGGACTTCACGCGCATGCGGGACAAGGTCGCGGCCCAGGCCCAGCCCTGGCTTGCGGGTTGGAATGCGCTCACGGCGAATGGCCGCAGCCAGCTGGGTGCGACGCCACGCCCCCTGGCCACGGTGTACCGCGGCACTACTAATAATTCCGCGCAGATGTACATCGATATTGACCGAGCCTACCAACTGGCCTTGCGCTGGAAGGTGTCGGGCGACACACGGTTCGCCGATCTCGCGGTGGTGTTCCTGAACGCGTGGTCGTCCACGCTGACGTCCATCCAGGGCAATGCCGATCGCTATCTCGCGGCAGGCATTTACGGCTACCAGTTTGCCAACGCGGCCGAGATCATGCGCACCTACAGCGGTTGGGCTGCGGCAGACTTTGCGCAGTTCCAGAACATGATGCTGACGGTGTTCTACCCGCTCAGCAGCTGGTTCCTGGTCAATCACAACGATGCGGTGATCACCAACTACTGGGCCAACTGGGACCAGTGTGCGCTGGCCTGCGTACTCAGCGTGGGCGTGCTGTGCGACCGTGAAGACATTTACAACGAGGCCATGGCCTATTACCGGTCGGGGGCGGGCAATGGTGCCGGCTTGCAGGCGGTGTACCACGTGCATCCTGGTTACCTGGGCCAATGGCAGGAGAGCGGGCGCGACCAGGGGCACTGCACGCTAGGCATCGGCTTGGCCGGCGCATTCTGTGAGATGGCATGGAACCAGGGCGACGACATCTACGGCTATGACAACAACCGCTATTTGGCGGGCGCCGAATACGTGGCCAAGTCCAACTTGCGGGATGCCAATGGCGTGTTCAACACCGTGCCTTGGTTGACCTATGCTGATAAGCAGGGTGTGTTCACGGGCCTGTCAACCGCTGCGCAAGGCATTCTGCGCCCGGTGTGGGAAATGCCCTTGCACCACTACCAGGGCCGCCGTGGTATCGCCGCCAAGTACGTGGGGCAAGAGGCGCTACAGCTGCGGCCTGAAACCGATGGTGGCAACGGGGATCAGCTTGGCTTTGGCACACTGACGTTTGCACGCGACCCGATCACAGGTGCCGCTCCGCAGGGCTTGACCGTGCGCCAGCAAGGCACGCAAGCGGTGCTGTCCTGGTGGGGCACGCCAGACGCTACGTCGTACAACGTCAAGCGTGCCAGTTCCGCTGGCGGCAGTTATGCGACCGTGGCTTCGGGTATCACCGACCTGCTGACCTGGACCGACACCTTACCGGCGGGCACATCCTGGTACGTGGTGACAGCCGTGTCGACCAGCGGCGAGAGCGCGGTATCGAATGCCGTGAGCGTATCCCTCTCCCCGGTGCTGTCGCTGCAGCTGAAGTTCAATGAGGCCAGCGGTACAGCCGCAGCCGACAGCACGGCGCAATGGCCGGCGGCGACCTTGACCAATGGAGCGGCATGGGCCGCGGGCCATGAAGGTAGTGCCTGTGCGCTGGACGGTGTGGACGACTATGTCGCCTTACCCGCCGGGATCGTGGATACCTTGAGCGACTTCACGATGGCCACCTGGGTGTATCTGGACTCTGCGGCGACCTGGACGCGCATTTTCGATTTCGGCTCGGGCCCGCGACGTTGCATGTTTCTAACCGTTCGGAATGGGGCAGGCGTGCCGCGCTTCTGCATAGACACCATCCACGGCTACAACGCGCAGGTGATCGACGGCAATACCGCGTTTCCCGTAGGGAGCTGGGTCCATGTAGCCGTCACTCTGTCGGCGGGTGTGGGCACGCTGTATTTGAACGGCGCGGTCGTTGGCAGCAATACGGATATGAAGCTTGCGCCCTACCACCTGGGTACTGGCATGGACGGCTGGATTGGCCGTTCGCAGTACGCGGCCGACCCTTATCTGAAGGCCAAGGTAGACGATTTCCGGGTGTACCAGGGCGCCTTGACGGCGGCTGACATTGCAGCGCTGGCGAGCGCCTGAAAGCCAGTCCAATCAGCCATAGCTGATGCATGCCAGGGCTGCATGGGGTTGCCTTGCCCCTTGACCTTGGGTGCAGTCAGTGCCGGGTTCAGTCGGTCACAGATCTGCCTGCGTACCGGGCGCCGGGGCTTCCACGTTCCAGCCCAGTGTTTTGGATATCTGGTCGGCAAACCCGCGTGCGGTCTGCGCTTCTCCGTGGACCACGAAGGTTCGCTGAGGAGGGCGCGCAAAGCCCTTGAGCCAGCCCAGCAAAGCCGCCTGGTCCGCATGGGCCGAGAGCCCGCCGATGGTGTGGATCTGCGCCCGCACCACATGCTCTTCGCCGAAGATGCGCACCCGTTTGGCGCCATCCACCAGCTTGCGGCCCAGCGTGCCTTCGGCCTGGAAGCCGATGATGACGATGGCGCATTCCGAGCGCCCCAGGTTGTGGCTCAGGTGGTGCTTGATACGGCCCGCATCGCACATGCCGCTGGCCGACAGGATGATGGCACCGGCCTTGATGTCATTCAGGGCGATCGACTCCTCCACGGTTTGCGTGAAGTGCAGGTCGATCCAGCGGGGCAGGCTGTCTTTGGGCACCAGGAATGCGCGGGTTTCGTCGTCCAGCACCTCCTTGTGGCGCCAGGTGATCTCGGTGGCCTTGGTGGCCATGGGGGAGTCGACGAACACCTTCAGCTTGGGCAGCCGCCCCTGTCGGCACAGGTCGGCCAGCAGCCACAGCACCTCTTGCGTACGGCCCAGGGCAAAGGCGGGGATGATGATGTTGCCCTTGCGCCGGCGCAGCGTGTCTTCCACCACCTGGACCAGTTCGTCCACGGTGTCCTTCATCTGCCGGTGCAGGCGGTCGCCGTAGGTGGATTCGACCAGCAGCACATCGGCGCTGTCGATGATGGTCGGGTCGCGCACGATGGGCCTCCCGGGTTGCCCCAGGTCGCCAGAGAACACCAGCTTGGTGGTCTTGGCGTCTTCGGTCAGCCACAGCTCCAGAATGGCCGAGCCTAGGATGTGGCCCGCATCGCGAAAGCGGCAGCGCAGGGCGGCATGTGGCTGCACATCCTCGTCGTAGGCAACGCCGTTCAACTGCTCCAGGCAGGCCTGGGCCTGGGCCACGGTGTACAGCGGCGCGGGCGTGGCCGCCAGCCTGCGCTGGCGGTGGTTTTTGCGCTGGGCGCGCGCCCAGTCGGTTTCCTGGATGAAGGCGCTGTCGAGCAGCATGACGGATAGCAGGTCCACGGTGGCCGTGGTGGCGTAGATCGGGCCGCGAAAGCCCAGCGCGCTCAGCCGGGGCAGCAGCCCGCTGTGATCGATGTGGGCGTGGGTCAGCAGCACAAAGTCGATCTGCCGCGGGTCAAAGGTCCAGGCCTGCAGATTGCGCACCCGGGCTTCGCGCCCGCCCTGGAACATGCCGCAGTCCACCAGAAACTTGAGTGAGTCAGTTTCCACCAAATAGCAGGAGCCGGTGACCTCTTGCGCGGCCCCGATAAATGTCAGCTTCATACGCAGCCTCCAGAGTGGAGGCCCAGTATCTGCTTCGCGGTGGCAGTTGTGTTGACCTGGGTCAAACCATCCGCTGCTGCCTATTCCAGCAGCTTGCGCGACGCCTCCAGCGCCAGGCGCGACCATTCCACATCGCCAAGCTGCGCGACTCGCAGCTGGTGCGGCACCTCGACGCTGATGGGCAGGTCTGCCGGCAGCGCGTCGAACAAACCGGCCAGGTCGATGCCTCCTTCGCCCGGCAGCAGGCGCTCGCAGCGCGCGGTGTGGATCATCTGCTCTACCGTGAAGTCTTTGCCGGCGGGCGCGTCGCAGATTTGTGCGTAGTGCAGCAGTTCGCGCGGCAGGGCGCGCAGATCGTCCAGCGTGGTGTGGGAGCGGGCGAAATGCAGCGCATCGACCAGGATGCCAGCGTTGGCCGGGCTGCCCGCGGCGCGCACGGTGCGCAGCGCAGCCTGGGCATTGGGCACGGCAGTCCAGGGCATGAATTCCAGGTCGGCGGTCATACCGTAAGCCTGCATGAAGGCACAGAGCCGGGCGTAGCTGTCGGCTAGGCGCTGCAGGTCCGTGTCGTCGCCGGCCACCAGCACCGCCTTGGCCTGCAGCGCCGCGCCGGCTTCCAGCAGCGGGCGGTGTGCGTGGGGGTCAAAGTCCGCGCCTATGCGGATGATTTCAATGTCGAACACGCCCACGCCGGTGTCGCGCTGCACTGCCAGGGTCTCGCGCAGCATGGCGGCATCGCCCAGCAAGACCTGGTGCGGCGCGCCGGGCATATTGGGCTGCAGCCGCATGCCGACGTGGCGGTAGCCTAGCTGCGCCGCAGCGGCCAGCATCTGCGGCGGCGTGAGGCCAGAGGCGGTGAGGTAGGCCAGGGAGTAGGTGCGCATGCTCAACCTCCTCGCTTTACTTCAGCGGCGATACCGCGGTGGGCATCGCGATGGTGGACACCATATTCGTCGTCAGGTGCGCCGGCCCGCCCTTGGGTGGCCAGATGCCTTGGGCCACCGCGTCGGCGCGGGCCTTGCTGCGCGCGTCCAGCGTGGGGTAGGACCAGATGTTGGTGAAGCGCAGCGGGCCGTCCAGCGCCACCATCGCCACCACGCAGGGCGACAGCGCTTCGCGTGGTGGCACGTACTGCTCCCACAAATCAATCGTGGCCTGCACGCCGCCGGTCTTGATGCCATAGGTACGGATCTCGTACACCGGGCCGGTGATGCCCGATTCTGCAGACGGCCGCACCGGCTTCATCCACGGAAAGCCCTGGTAGCTGTGCTGCTCCAGGCTTTGGAAGATGCCGCCGCAGCCGAAAGGGTCGGCGCTTTTTTGCGTGCGCGCCCGCTCCGCCTGCAGCGCGCCCAGGTCGGCAAAGCCGCGCAGCACGATCATCTGGTTCAGCTGGCCGATGTCGGTAAACCAGCAGCCCAGCAGTTCACCGCCTGCTTCGGGCTCGGTGGTGTAGGTCTGCACGTGGGTTGCGGCCTGCCCGGCGGTGCCAAAGGGCAGGGTCATGGTGGCGAGTTCGTAGTACATGGAGATTCCTTTTGCTATTGAATTGAGAGCTTCTTGCGCAGGTATTGCTTGCGGTAGAGCCCGATTTTTTATAAATCCACACCGGCGGCGTGGTGTGCAGCGATGTAGCCAAACGTCATCGCCGGCCCCAGGGTGATGCCGCCGCTGGGGTAGGTGCCGCCCATCACGCTGTGCACGTCGTTGCCACCGGCGTACAGGGCGGGGATGGGCTGGTTCCGCGCGTCGAGTACCTGTGCGCTGGCGTTGGTGCGCAGGCCGGCGAAGGTGCCCAGGCTGCCGGGAACGACCTTTACCGCATAGAACGGGCCTTGCGCCAGAGGCGCCATGCAGGGGTTGGCCAGGCCCGCCTCGGCGTCGCCCTGCACGCGGTTGTAGGGGGTCTCGCCCTTGGCGAAGTCAGCGTCACGGCCTTCCAGTGCTTGCTGGTTGTAGCGCTGAACTGTGGCGTGCAAGTTCGCTGCAGCTATGCCGCAGGCCAGGGCCAAATCAGCCAAGGTGTTGCCGCGTTGCAGGTAGCCGTTGCGCAGCATGGCGCCCATGGGCATGGGGGCGGGTTTGACTGCGCCCAGCCCGTAGTGGCGGATGAAAGCGTGGTCGCAGACCAGCCAGGCCTGCACCGGTGCTCCGGCTGGCGTGACCGCCAGCATGCCGCGCACAAAGTCGTAATAGGAGTCGGCTTCGTTGGTGAAGCGGCGCCCGTTCGCCGTCACCGCGATCAGGCCGGGTTTGGCGCGCTCGATCAGGTGTGGGAAGTGCGCGAAGCTGCCGTCTTTTTGCGGCACCAGCGATACCGGCGCCAGCGCTGCGGCCTGCACCGCGTCACGCGCGACCTGGCCGCCGGCCGATTCGCCCAGGCGCAGGCCGTCGCCGGTGTTGCCGCGCGACGCGGCCGACCAATGTTCGTGGTCCAGCAGTTCCTGCTTGCGCGCTGCGTCGTGCGGAAAGCCGCCGCAGGCCAGCACTACGCCGCGGCGCGCGCGTATCTCTGTGCCGTTGACCACCGCGCCGAGCACGCGGCCATGCTCGACCAGCAGGCGCTGTGCCGGGCTGCTGGTGCGTATCTCCACGCCCTTGGCAAAGGCCGATGCGGCCAGGCCTGCCACCAGCGCATTGCCGTTAACTAGGCGCATGCCGCGCCGGTAGCGCAGCAGGTCGGTGAAGTGATGCAGTACCCGCTTGGTCACATACCAGAGCGATGCGGGTTTGCGCAAGGCGTTGAAGAAATGCCGCAACTCCGCACCGGACGCAATGCCCATGCCCCACAGCGTGGTCTCGGCTAGCGGCGGCTTCAGCTGCTGGATGTGCGCACCCAGGCGGCGGCCATCAAAGGGTGCGGCGCAGATCGACCGGCCGCCCTTGGCTGCATGCGGGTTGCGCCCGTGGAAGTCGGGCACGCTGTTACCGTCGATGAACTGCAGCGCAGTCTGGCTACGGAAGAACTCCACCATGCGCGGCCCTTGTAGCAAGAAGGCCTGGACCCGCTCTGCGTCGAACTGCGCGCCCAGCTCCTGCCGCAGATACGCCATGGGTTGGGCGATGTCCTCAACGATGCCGGCGTCAAGCGCCAGCGGGTTGCGCGGAATCCACATCCAGCCGCCCGACCAAGCGGTGGTGCCGCCGTACTGGGCCTCTTTCTCCACCACCAAGACCTTCAAGCCCAGATGGGCGGCGGTGACGGCAGCAGACAAGCCGCCAGCGCCGGAGCCGATCACCAAAAGATCGCAGGTTTCAGTGGCGGCCATGGGATCAGGCTGCGTAGATTTTCTTCAGGCTAGCAGCGGCGGTAGCGCGCGGCTGGTTGAAGAAGGGCGATGCGCCACTGGCTGCGGCCAGCTGCGCGGCCAGCGACACCAGGTCGGCGCCCAGGGCCTGCATGCGTTCCAGCGTAAAGCGGGCAGACGGGCCGGCAATACTGATAGTGCCTAGCGCGGGCTGGCCGTTCAGGCGCATGGGCGCGGCCATGGCGTTGAGGCCGGGGGTGTAGGTTTCCAGCGTCAGGCTGTAGCCGCGTTCGCGTGTGGCGTGTACTTGGGCCATCACCTCTTGCAGGGTCTTGGGTGCGTTCGGGCCGAATTCTTCCACCGGGCCAACGCCCTGCTGGGCCACCAGGGCCAGTGCCGCGTCGTCGTCCATAGTGGACAGCCAGGCCAGGCCCGAGGACGAGCAAGAGATGCGCGCATCGCTGCCCATGTCGGGGTCGTAGCGCAGGCCCTGGCGCGCGCCTTGGGCGCGGGCCACCCAGGTCAGCCGGCTGCCATCCACCACGGCCAGGCGCACCAGTTCGCCGGAGATTTCGGCCAGGCGGTCAAGCAATGGCTGGGCAATATCGACGATGCCGGTATGGCTGAGAAAGCTCAGGCCCATGGACACCAGCTTGGTAGTCAGCAGGTAGTCGCCGTGGTCGCGCGTTTGCCGCACATAGCCACAGCGCGCCAGGTCGGCCAGCAGGCGGTGTACGGCGCTGCGCGGGATGTCGAGCTGGTCGGCAATGGCAGCCAGCTCCAGCCCGCCGCCGTGCTGGGACAGCAGCTCCAGGATGCCCAGGGTTCTTTCCAATACGCCATTCATGCGGGTCGCTCCGTCGGTTCAATGGCTGGCATCTTATCAAAATCAGAATTAAGTTCAATACTAGAATAGTATTCCATTTTTAATTATGATTGCGCCATCGAGCAGTCCCACGGAGAACTTCAGCATGTCAGAACCCTTGAACGGCGCCACCCGCGTCCACTACATCGTCGGCGACCCGATCGCCCAGGTGAAATCGCCGGCCGGGGTGAGCCAGGCGCTGCAGCAGCGCGGCCACAACGCCTATGTGATGCCGGCCCACGTGGCGCCGGCCCAACTGGCCGCCTGGCTGGCCGGGGTATCGCTGGCGCAGAACGTGGACGGCGTCATCGTCACCGTGCCGCACAAGTTCGCCTGTTTTGAGTTGTGCAGCACCACCTCGGAACGGGCCAGGTTCTTGCACGCCGTCAACACCATGCGCCGCAACCCTGATGGCAGCTGGCACGGCGATATGTTCGACGGCCTGGGCTTCGTCTCGGCGATGCAGGACAACGGCTGCCAGCCGGCGGGCAAGAAGGCCTTGCTGGTCGGTGCCGGCGGCGCCGGCTCGGCGATTGCCCACGCGCTGGTGGTGGCCGGGGTCAGCCAGCTGGCCATCTTCGACGCCGATGTGGCCCGCCGCACCACCCTGGTCAACCGTTTGCACGGCCTGGGCCGCTGCCCGGTCATCCATGGTTCGGCCGATCCCACGGGCTACGACATCGTGCTCAACGCCACCCCGGTCGGCATGCGGGCCGGCGACCCGTATCCGTTGGATGTGGAGAAACTCAGCGCCGCCATGTTCGTCGGCTGCGTGATCACCGCGCCCGCCATCACGCCACTGATCGCCGCCGCCCGCGCCCAGGGCTGCCAGACCATGACCGGCGCCCACATGTTCGGCCGCGTGCGCGACCTGATGGTCGATTTCCTGCTGGAACGCTGAGATGCAGCTGCTGCCTTCGCTGAGCGCTCTGCCCGAGTCCTCCAGCTACGACCTGGTCGTCGTCGGCGCCGGTGGCGCGGGCCTGGCAGCGGCGCTGTTCGCGGCCATCGCCGGCCAGAAGGTGTTGCTGGTGGAGCGCACCGAATATGTGGGCGGCACAACGGCCTGGTCGGGCGGAACCACCTGGATTCCCGGCACGCGGCATGCGGCCAGCGTCAACCCGCAGGACACGCTGGCAGACGCCAAACGCTACCTCGACAACGCCATCGGCGCGCACAGCCCGGTGGCATTGCGCCAGGCGTTTCTAGATAACGGCGCGCAGGCGGTGGAGCTGCTGGAAAGCCGCAGTGATGTGCACTACCGCGCCTACCCCAAGCACCCGGACTACATCTCCGAGCTGGGCGGCTCTACCCTGAACGGACGCGCGCTGGAGCCGCTGCCATTTGACGGTCGCCTGCTGGGTGATCTGTTCGCCTTGATCCGCCCGCCCATCCCGGAGTTCACCGTGCTCGGCGGCATGATGGTGGATCGCACCGACATCAACCACCTGCTGGCGCTGGGCACCTCCTGGCGGTCTTTCAAGCACACGACCAAGCTGCTGGCCCGCCATGCGCTGGACCGGCTGCGCCACCCGCGCGGCACGCGATTGGTGATGGGCAATGCCCTGGTCGGGCGGCTGCTGTATTCCTTGTCACAACACGCGAATGTCACGCTGGCGCTGAACACCTCGGTGCGGCGCATCCACCGCGAGGCCCAGGGCATTACGGCCGTGACCCTGCTGCAAACCGGCCAGCACCGCACGGTGGGCGTGGGGGCTGGCCTGGTGCTGGCCAGCGGTGGCTTCAACCGCAACGCCCAGCTGCGCGCCGACCTGCTGCCCGGCGTTCCGGCCGACTGGTGCCCGTCTGCGCCCGGCCACACCGGTGAAGCCCACGGCTTGGCCCAGCATGTGGGTGCGCACTATGGGCAAGGCGGCCTGAGCCCGGCCTTCTGGGCACCGGTGTCGAAACGCCTGCGCGCAGACGGCAGCACGGCCGTGTTCCCGCATTTCATGATGGACCGCGCCAAACCCGGCATGCTGGCGGTGAACCAGGCGGGTCAGCGTTTCGTCAATGAAAGCACCTCCTACCACCTGTTCGGCCTGGCCCTGCAACAGCCAGGCAATCTGCCGGCCTACCTGGTGTGCGATGCCGTAGCCCTGCGCAAATACGGCATCGGCATGGTGCGCCCCGGCGGCAAAGGGCTGGAGCCCTTCCTGGCCGACGGCTACCTGGCGCAGGCTGACACGCTGGATGCGCTAGCGCACAAACTGGGCATCGATGCGCAAGGCCTGCAGGCCAGCGTGGCGCAGATCAACCGCTATGCCGCAACCGGTGTGGACCCGGACTTTCAACGCGGCAGCACTGCCTATTCCCAGAATATGGGCGACCCCGCTGCCGGCGGCAAGAACCCCAACCTGGGCCCGCTGCGCCAGGCACCGTACTTCGCGGTGCGCCTGTACCCGGGTGACATAGGCGCCGCCACTGGCTTCGCCACCGACGCCGATGCGCGTGTGCTGGGCGAGGACCAGGCGCCCATCCCCGGCCTGTACGCCGTGGGCAACGATATGCAGTCCATCATGGGCGGCGTCTACACCGCACCGGGCATCACCCTGGGCCCGGGCCTGGTGTTCGCGTATTTGGCGGTGCGCCATGCGCAGTCTGTGAAATCTAGGTAAAAAGTGGCTCTGGCGCAGGTAATACCTGCGCGGGTAGCTATCAAGTTGATAGTGAATTGCGGCCTAGGGTTTCACCCTAGATTGCAGTTGACATCTGCCTGCGGGGTTTCGCAACACGGGGTTGGCGGTGGCTTGGGAAGATCACCCCATCGACAACAAACCGCACCGGTCACGGTGCAAACCCCGAAGGACTTCACCATGACACGCACTTTCAACCGCATCGCCGCTTCTGCCCTGTTCGCCCTGACCGTTGGCGCTTTTCTGCCCGCACACGCTGCCGGTAACGACGCTGATCTGGCCGGCCAAGTCCAAGCGGCCCTGAGCAGCAAGTTGGGCAGCGATGCCAAGGACCTGACCGTTACCGCCGACAACGGCAGCATCACCCTGCACGGTTGGGCCCAAGGCCCGCAAGAAGAAGCCAAGGCCCGCTATGTGGCCAGCACGGTGCCTGGTGTGCATAACGCCTACAGCTCGGTGCGCACGTTCTCGACCGATAGCAACGAGTAATTTGAACCTGTGCCCCGTGTGGGCATGCTCCAGAACAAAGGCCTGCAACGTTTGCGTTGCAGGCCTTTTTGCCGTTATACGAGGCAAAGAGTTGGAGGCCGATCACCACGATGGGCATCAAGTAAAGTCAGACTTTTGCGGCAAGCGATTGTCCATTTCTCGCCATGAACAGATTGCAAACCGAATTGCGTCGCCTCTACCTCTTGGGTAGTCCCGCAGACGACGTTGCCAGTGTCGAAGCCCCTTGCTTGATCAGCCCAGAAGCGGGTGTGCGGGCGATGGTCCTGGAACTTGCCCGGCCAGCGGATTGGAGTGTTCTATCGGTACTGTGGCAAGGCGTTCAAGCCGATCTGGAGCTGCCCGCACCGGCAATTGCCGTCTCGGGCACAGACGGTTACCAGTTATGGTTTTCGCTTGCTGAACCGGTGCCCGTGCTAGAGGCGAGGCGCTTCCTGGAGTTCCTGCGCCTGCGTTACTTGGGTCAGGTTGCGCTGGGGCGCATTGCCATGTGGCCTGCGGTGGATGCTTCGGCTCCAGGGCATTACCAGCACGCCAATATGGTTCCGGCTCACTTGAAAGATAGCGGGCTATGGTCGGCGTTCATTGCTCCCGATTTGGCTCCCGTTTTTTCCGATGAGCCCTGGCTCGACATTTGCCCTAGTCCTGATGCCCAGGCAGACATTCTGTCGCGCCTGGTGGGTATCAAGGCCGCAGATTTTCAAAAGGTCTTGGCCAGGCTGGGTGCTGCAGCCAAAACCACGACGTCTCACAGGGCGTTGGCAACCAGCGAAAAAGGCGGCGGCGCAAGCGATCTGGCGCATGCTGCAACACAGCAGAATCTAAAACAGTTTTTGCTGGATGTCATGGGCGACACCAGCATAGAAATGCACCTGAGGATTCAGGCTGCGGCAGCCTTGCTGCCGTACTTTGAAAACCCGCCTCGCGCTGCAAGTTGATGGTGCAAACGTTGCCCTAAGTTGCCACCGAATCCGGTGCCAGCCGGGCTGCGAGCAGGCTGGCCGTATAGCGCAGGCGGTCTATGTCGGCTCCGACTTGGATACCGCGGCTGAAGCAGCACAAGGTGCCGTACACCGCACCTCCCGAGAGGCGCACGGGCGTGCTCAGGTGGGTTCCGATGGGGATGCCAGGGTCGGGTGCCTGGCCAGATGCGACGTAGGCGGCAGCATCGTCCATACGCTCTGGCAAGCGGCCTTCGACCACCCATTGGCACCAGCTCTCTTCCACCGGGTCGGACATGCCGGCCTGCACAGGCGCGAAGTCCGGCGCGTGGTCCACCGCCATGAAGGTGCGGCGGTTGTTGGCAATCTGGGACACGAAAGCCACGTCCATTCCCAAGCGCGTGCGCAGCAATTTCAGAACTTCCGGTACGGCGGCAGGAAGTTCGGGGTCCGCCGAGTCGCTGGTGGCGACCAGCAACTCCGAAATTTTGACGTCCAAGTCGTCGGGTTCGTAATCCAAGTACATGGGTGCCAGTCTAAATGTTGGCTCCTGTGGCTGGCGCCGGATGGGCGCTGCTGCCATGGGCCGAAAAGCCTGCATGTTCCCCACGATGCAGGCTTGGTGCGGAGGCACAGGCCGGTACGCGCATCACGTAAAAAAATCACGGCTTGGCCGCGTTTTCTGCGGCCTTTTTGTATTCGAGAAATATAGGGAAAATTTGCCTCTAGCGCAGGTAATTACTGTGCAAGTAGCTATCAATTTTATAGTGATTTAGCTGCCAGGGTTTCACCCTGGGTTGCAGTTGAAATAGGGCGAGCGCTTGTGGCAACACGCCATTGGCGGCGGCTTGGGAAGATCGCTCCATCGACAACCAACCGCACCGAACTTGGTGTAACAACCCCAAAGGATCTTTACCATGGCACACACTTTTAACCGCATCGCCGCTTCTGCCCTGTTCGCCCTGACCGCTGGCGCCTTCTTGCCCGCACACGCTGCCGGCAACGACGCCGATCTGGCCGGCCAAGTCCACGCTGCCCTGAGCAGCAAGTTGGGCAGTGATGCCAAGGACCTGACCGTCACCGCCGACAACGGCAGCATCACTCTGCACGGCTGGGCCCAAGGCCCGCAAGAAGAAGCCAAGGCCCGCTATGTGGCCAGTACGGTGCCTGGTGTGCACAACGCTTACAGCTCGGTGCGCACGTTCTCGACCGATAGCAACGAGTAATTTGGATCTGTGCCTCGTGTGGGCACATTCCAAAAACAAAGGCCTGCAACGTTTGCGTTGCAGGCCTTTGGCATTTAGCCCCGGGAAGAATGGGTCGGCGGCGCGGTGGATTGCCGTACGACCAGCTCCAGCGCGTCCACGCATTCCATGGGCGGAACTTCGGGTACGTTGTCCAAGAGGGTCAGCAGCATTTCAATACCGCGCGCCGCCATGGCGGTGGTGGGAATGGCTACCGTAGTAAGGCCGGGCCTGGACTGGGCCGACTGCTGGATATTGGTGATGCTGACCACGGACAGGTCTTGCGGCACGCGTATGCCCAGGTCGGAGGCGGCGTCCAGCACGGCCAGGGCCGGCAGATCGTTCGACACAAACAGGGCCGTGATGTCGGGCTTGCTGGCCAGGTAGCGGTGCGCGGTGGTGTAGCCCTGTTCAAACGAATCTTCACAGACCAGCACATTGGCGGCAGGCAGCTCGGCATCCGCGGTGGCCATGGCCTGGCAGAAGCCCTCGTAGCGGCCGCCGTGGATGCCGTCGAGCGTACTGGCGATGATGGCGCCAATTTTCCGGTGGCCCAGGGCCAGCAGGTGTTCGGTCGCCATCTGCCCCGCCTTGCGGGAATCAAAGCCCACGCAGGGGATGCCGGGGTGGCGCTCCGGGAACTCCCACACACTGACCACTACCGGCATGCCGCTGTCTGCCAGGGCCTGTAGCTGTTGCAGGTTTAGGTCGCCGCGGTTGGCGACCAGCACGCCGTCGGACAGCGAGCCCGCCACATCGTGTAAAAACTGTTGGCCGCCGTCTTCCTCGTGCTCGGTATTGCAGATCAGCAGAAAGCGGCCGTTCTTGCGCGCCGCCAAGTGGGCCTGCAGCGTGAACTCGGGGTAGAACGGGTTGGTGATGCAGCTCACCATCAATGCCAGCGTGGGGGCTTTGCGTTCCACCAGCGCGCGCGCGTTCAGGTTGGGGCGGTATTTCTCGGCGGCAACCGCGGCCAGCACGCGTTCACGGGTTTCATCGCCGACGCGGCCCTTGCCGCGAATCACATTCGTCACGGTAGTGGGGGTGACGCCTGCGCGCAGTGCCACTTCTTTGATGGTTGCCATATCGGTCGGATGCGGTTGCTGAAGGTGTTGGAGGGGCGTGGTGGAGCAGGGCGGGCAGAAGCGATCCGGGTGTGATTGTCGTCTGAAGCAGAACTTTTTTTGCAAAACTAGTTTAACGTTAAATCAAATTGCGCTAGACTCCCGAAAAATTCAGAAAAATCAATGTGTCGCCACAGGCGCGACGGCCAAATGCAGCGTTTGCTGTTTTTTTTGGAGTAGTTGATTTAACGTTAAATCAAGTAGGAGACAAAAATGGCGGCCATTCGTTTGCAGGGCGTATCCAAGTCGTTCGGCGACTTCCCACCGGTTCTGAAAGACGTGAACCTGGACATCGGTGAGAGCGAGTTTTGCGTCTTCCTCGGGCCGTCGGGCTGCGGCAAGTCCACGCTGCTGCGGATTGTGGCGGGCCTGGAGGACCCGACGGGTGGCGACATCGAAATCGCCGGGCAGCGCGTCAACGCCGTGCCCGCAGCCAAGCGTGGCGTGGCCATGGTGTTCCAAAGCTATGCGCTGTTTCCCCACATGACGGTGGCCGAGAACATGGGCTTCGGCCTGAAGCTGGCCAAGAAGTCGCCGGCCGAAGTGCAGCAAAAGGTCCTGGAAGCCGCGCGCATCCTGCAGCTGGAGGCGCTGCTGGACCGCAAGCCTAAAGCCCTCTCGGGTGGCCAGCGGCAGCGGGTGGCGATTGGCCGGGCGATTGTGCGGGAGCCGGGCGTGTTTCTGTTCGACGAGCCGCTGTCCAACCTGGACACCACCTTGCGTGGCCAGACCCGGCTGGAGATCGCCAAGCTGCATGCCAGCTTCAAGCAATCGTCCACGGTGTATGTGACCCACGACCAGGTGGAGGCCATGACGCTGGCCGACAAGATTGTGTTGCTGAACGCCGGCGCCAACACCGACCGCTACGGCAGCATCGCCCAGGTCGGCGCGCCGCTGGAGCTGTACCACAACCCCAACAGCCAGTTTGTGGCCGGCTTCATCGGCTCGCCGCAGATGAATTTCTTGGCGGCCCGGGTGCTGGCCTGCGATGCCCACGGTGTTGCGGTGGCGGTCCACGCTACTGGGCAAACCGTGCGCACCCACCACGGGGCCAGCCCGTTGCAAGTGGGCCAGGAGCTGACGCTGGGCATACGCCCCGAGCACCTGCGTCCATGTGCGCCGCAGACCGTGGACAGCGTGGATGCGTCGACCATCACCGGCCGCATTTCTGCCATCGAGCGGCTGGGCGAGCAGACCTATGTGCACTTCAGCTGTGGCGATAGCCAGAGCTTGATCGCCAGCGTGCCGGGCAATACCGCGCACCAGGTGGGCGATGCGATCACGTTGGCAGTGCCCGCTGAACACTGCCATCTATTCACCGCGGACGGACGCGCGGTTCAGCAGAAGTAAACCAAAACAGGAGACAAAAATGAAATTCAAGCAATTACTCACCGCATGTGCAGCCGCCCTGGCGCTGGCATCCGCGGCCCACGCCGGCACCATGACGGCCAACATCGCGTTCAAGGGCAGCGGCTCGCGGGCAGTATGGGAAAGCGTCATCGCCGACTTTGAGAAGGCCAACCCCGATGTCAAGGTCAAGGCCGCCTTCATCGAGGAGGAAACCTACAAGGTGCAACTGCCCGCCTGGCTCACCACGGCCGCGCCCGACATCGTGAAATGGCATGAGGGCGAGCGCATGGCCTACTACGCCAAGCGCGGTCTGTTCGAAGACATTTCCGAGGACTGGGCCAAGAACGGCTGGGACAAGGACTTTGCCTCCTTGAAGGGCGCCTCGTCGTACAAAGGCAAACAGTACGCGCTGCCTACCGACTACTTTGGCTGGGGCGTTTTTTACCGCAAGGACTTGTTTGACAAGGTGGGCATCAAGGCCGAGCCCAAGACCTGGGAGGAATTCCTGGATGCCTGCAAGAAACTGAAGGCTGCAGGCATTGCCCCTATCGTGGTGGGCGGGCGCGACTCCTGGACGCTGGCCGCGTGGTTTGACTACCTGGACTTCCGCATCAACGGCTATGAGTTCCACATGAAGTTGATGGACGGTGAGATCGCCTACACCGACCCGCGCGTAAAGGCCGTGTACGCGGCCTGGAAGACGCTGCTTGACGAGGGCTACTTTATCGAAAACGCGCTGTCCTACACCCTGGACTCCGCCCAGCCGCTGTTCAACCAGGGCCAGGCAGCGATGACGCTGATGGGCACCTTTCTGTCGGGTGGCATTCCGCCGGAAGTGAAGCAGAAGACCGGCTTCTTCCAGTTCCCGGTGGTCAAGGCCGGTGTGCCGATCGCCGAAGACGGCTCGGCCGAATGCCTGAACATTCCGGCCAAGGCCAAGAACAAACCGGACGCTCGCAAGTTCCTGGCATTCGTCGGCACGCCGGAAATCAGCGCGCGGCTGGCCAAAACCTTTGGCTCCTTGCCTGCCAACAACCGCTCGCCGGTATCGGACGACCCGATTGCCCGCCGTGGTTTTGAAATCCTGTCGGCCACCAAGGGCGGCATCGCGCAGTTCTACGACCGCGACATGACCAAGGAAATGGCCGACGAGGGCATGAAGGGCATGCAGCGCTTCATGACCGACCCCAGCAAGCTGGACGACATCCTGGCGCAGGTGGAGCAGCAGCGGCTGCGCATCTACGCGAAGAAGTAAATCCAAGCCAGGGGCGGAGACATCCGCCCCCCGCGCCACTTCTCCAGAAAGCCGTTCCAGCCATGTCTACACAAGCCCATGCATCGCCATTGGCCAGGCAGCGCCGCCTGTCTGCGGCCCTGTTTCTTGCGCCCGCATTGACCGTATTTGCGGTGTACGTGATCTACCCCATCTTCAACAGCATCGTGCTCAGCTTTTACGACTGGGACGGTGTGGCCGACAAGGCCTACGTAGGCCTTGCCAACTACCGGGAACTGTTTGCGTCGCAGACTTTTTACATCGCGCTGAAGAACAATCTGCTGTGGCTGGTGCTGTTCATGCTGGCGCCGCCGATAGGCCTGGCTTTCGCCCTGTTTTTGAACCAGAACGTGCGCGGCATCAAGCTGGCCAAGTCGCTGTTCTTCGCGCCCTTTGTACTGCCGGGCGTGGTGGTGGGGTTGGTGTTCGGCTGGTTCTTCGACCCGAGCTTTGGCCTCTTCAAGCTCATTGTGGGCCACGGTGTGCCGGTGCTGGGCGATGAGCGCTACGCCACCTACGGCATTATTTTTTCTGCGCTGTGGCCGCAGATACCGTTTTGCATGGTCTTGTACCTGACGGGCCTGACCGGCATCAACCACGAGGTCATAGAGGCCGGGCGCATGGAAGGCGCCAGCGGCTGGGCTCTGCTCTGGCATGTGGTGCTGCCGCAGCTGCGGCCTGCCACCTTCATGGCCATCACCCTGACGGTCATTGGTGCGCTGCGCAGCTTCGACCTGATCGCGGTGATGAGCGGCGGCGGCCCTTACGACAGCTCGACCGTGCTGGCCTACTTCATGTACGACCAGTCCATCAAGTACTTCCGGTTTGGCTACTCCGCCGCCATTGCGGTGGTGCTGTTTCTCATCATGTCGGTATTCATTGCGTATCAGCTGCGTCGCCTGCTGAAAGCAGAAAGTTGAGCGAGGTTCACCATGTTTCCTTTAGCCATTGAGAAATGGAAGCCCATCAACCGGCTGGGCTACAAGTGCGCGCTGCCCATCGCGCTGCTGCTGTGGCTGTTGCCGCTGCTGGCCGTCATGGTGACCTCGGTGCGGTCCAATGAAGACTTGTTGCAAGGCAATTATTGGGGCTGGCCGCAGAGCATCACGGTGGTGGAGAACTACCGCACCGTGTTGGTCAATTCGCCCATGCTGCAGTACTTCTGGAACAGCTGCCTGATCACCCTGCCATCGGTGCTGGGTGCCATGGCTTTCTCGGCCATGGCCGGATTTGCGCTGGCCACCTATCCCTTCAAGGGCAACACCTCCATCCTCGCCACCTTTGTGGCGGGCAACTTTGTGCCGGTGCAGATCTTGATGATTCCGGTGCGCGACTTGACCCTGCAGATGGGCATGTTCAACACGGTGCAGGGCCTGGTGTTTTTCCATGTGGCGTTCCAGACAGGGTTTTGCACGCTGTTCCTGCGCAACTTCATCAAGGAGCTGCCGTTCGAGCTGTTCGAGGCCGCGCGCATTGAGGGTGCGTCTGAATGGCAGCTGTTCTACAAGATCGTGTTGCCGCTGATCACACCGGCACTGGCGGCGCTGTCCATCCTGGTCTTCACCTTCGTGTGGAACGACTACTTCTGGGCCCTGTGCCTGACGCAGGGCGACGAGGCCGCGCCCATCACCGTCGGGGTTGCTGCCTTGAAAGGGCAGTGGACCACCGCGTGGAACCTGGTGTCCGCCGGGTCCTTGCTGGCCGCCATGCCTTCCGTGCTGATGTTCTTTGCCATGCAAAAGCACTTTGTATCCGGCCTCACCTTTGGCGCGACCAAGGGCTGAGGTCGTCACCCCACCACATCGCAACTTCGGCCTGTTGCCGAGGTTGTCCATCTGTCACTAGATAGGAAATGACATGAAAGTCGGAGTTGATTACTACCCGGAACACTGGGACGCCAAGCTGTGGGAGCAAGATGCCATCGCCATGAAAGAGGCGGGTGTTTCCATCGTCAGGCTGGCCGAGTTTGCCTGGTCCCGCATGGAGCCCACACAAGGCGTGTTTGACTTTGGCTGGCTGGACAAGGCCATCGCTGTGTTGGCAGCGCAAGGCATTGAAATCGTGCTGGGCACGCCCACCGCAACGCCGCCCAACTGGTTGGTCGAGACCTACCCCGATGTGCTACCGGTGGACAGCAAGAAGCAGCCCATGTACCCGGGCGTGCGCTGCCACCGTTGCTACAACAGCCCATCGCTCAAGCACTTTACCGGCCTGATCGTGAACGAGATGACGAGCCGGTATGCGAACCACAAAGCCGTCATTGGCTGGCAAACCGACAACGAGCTGGCCGCCAACGACTGCCACTGTGTGAACTGCACGGCGCAGTTCAGGGTCTGGCTGCAAGACAAATATGGATCGCTGGAAAACCTGAACCGCGAATGGGGCACCGTGGTGTGGAGCGGCGAGTACAGCACCTGGACCCAGGTGACCACGCCGCTGGGCGGCTCGCCGTACCAGAACCCTTCGTTGCTGTTGGACTTTCAGCGTTTTTCCTCGGACTCGGTGGCTGCGTTCAACGGCTTCCAGGCCGCGCTGATACGCGAGCGCTGCACGGACCAGTTCGTCACCCACAACCTCTGGGGCTACCCGGTGGTGACGGACTACTACGACTTGTTCAAGGACATGGACTTTGTCTCCCTGGACTACTACCCCAGCACCGACCTGAAAAACGACGCCAAATCCAAGTTCTACCATGGTGCGTTGACGCACGACCTGACCCGTGGCGTGAAGCAAAAAAATTACTGGGTCATGGAGCAACTCAGCGGCACCCCTGGCTGCTGGTACCCCATGTCGCGTACGCCGTTCCCCGGCATGATCCGCGCCCATGCATGGCAAAGCATTTCGCGCGGTGCCGACGTGGTGGTGCACTTCCGCTGGCGTACGGCCAGGGTGGGGGCCGAGCAGTTCTGGCACGGCCTGCATGACCACCACGGCATTCCGGGCCGGCGCTTTCACGAGTTCAAGCAGTTCGCGCACGAGGTGAATCGCCTCAGTGACATGCTGGACGGCACGACTGTAGTGAATGATGTGGCCATGCTGTTTTCCCACGAACAGCACAACGCGCTGAAGATCCAGCCGCAGTCGGACGGCTTTGACTACCTGGACAACTTCAAGCAACTGCACAGCGCATTCTTGCACCTGGGTGTGGGCACCGATGTCATCAACTGGACGGCCGATATAGCCCGGTACAAGGTGGTGGTGGCACCCTATCTGTTCTTGGAAAACGCAGAAGTTAACGCCAAGCTGCGACGCTTTGCCGAGGCCGGCGGCACCGTGGTCCTGACCACCCGCACGGGCGTGAAGAACATGCACAACGTGTGCGGTCCGCAGCGGCTGCCAGGTGGGCTGGCGGCGATGGCGGGTGTCGAGGTGGACGAGTACGACCCGGTGGGCCGCGACGTGCAGACGCTGCGTTTTGCCAATGCAGACGAGCACAGCTGCGCGCAGTGGTGCGACATCCTGACCCCCACCTCGGCCCAGGTGCTGGCGCACTATGCGTCTGAATATTTTGCCGGTCGGGCAGCGATCACCCACAACAGCTACCAACGCGGCAGCGTGTACTACATCGGCAGCATCCTCAGCGACGCGGGCTACCAAGCCCTGTTTGCCGATATGTTGCGCGGCGCCAAGCTGCCGTATTTCGAGAACCTGCCGCAAGGTATCGAGGTCTCGCGCCGGGTGGGCGCGGGCAGGGTATTGCTGTTCGTGCTGAACCTGGGCAAAGACAGCAAGGACCTGTCGCTGGGCGATAGCCGGTATGTGTGCGAGCTGTCGGGTAAGGAGGTTGGTGCCACCGTGCGCGTGGATGGCGGCGATGTGCTGATTCTGCGGGACGTCCAAGCCATCGCCTGATGTCGGCGGTACTGCCTTTCATGCGCTGATGAAATATAGGTAAAAAGTGGCTATGGCGCAGGTAATGCCTGCGCTGGTAGCTATCAAGTTAATAGCGAATGGCGGCCTAGGGTTTCACCCTAGATTGCAGTTGACATCTGCCTGCGGGGTTTCGCAACACGGGGTTGGCGGTGGCTTGGGAAGATCACCCCATCGCACCAAACATGGTGCAACAACCCCAAAGGAACTTCACCATGACACGCACTTTCAACCGCATCGCCGCTTCTGCCCTGTTCGCCCTGACCGCTGGCGCCTTCTTGCCCGCACACGCTGCCGGTAACGACGCCGATCTGGCCGGCCAAGTCCAAGCTGCGCTGAGCAGCAAGTTGGGCAGCGATGCCAAGGACCTGAGCGTCACCGCCGACAACGGCAGCATCACTCTGCACGGTTGGGCCCAAGGCCCGCAAGAAGAAGCCAAGGCCCGCTATGTGGCCAGCACGGTGCCTGGTGTGCACAACGCTTATAGCTCGGTGCGCACGTTCTCGACCGACAGCAACGAGTAATTTGGACCTGTGCCCCCTGTGGGCAGGTTCCAAAAACAAAGGCCTGCAACGTTTGCGTTGCAGGCCTTTTTGTTTTGTGGCGAGGCTATAAGCCAATGCGTTTTAATGTCTGCTTGGGAGCAATCACAAAGATGGCTTCGGGCTCCCAGCCGACGGTGGGCATCGTTCTCCAAAGCGGTCTGCGATGCGCTACCCAGCGTTCCCGTGGTCATAATCTTGCCCTGTTAGTGCCCCGATTTCACCTCTTCGCAAGCTCTGCGGTCTAGATTACCTTAAGCCTCGCAAAGACAATCCCAGTCAACGTCCATGAGTTCAGCACACGCCGTCGAATACAAGCTCTCGCCAGCAGTGAGCGACTTGGAACTGAACAAGTTGTTCTCTGTGTCCTGGCCGAGCCACAGCGACACTGAGTTTCAGACGGTCTTACGCTGTAGCATGGCTTACATCTGCGCGTATCAGGGGGCCGAACTTGTTGGCTACGTCAATGCAGCCTGGGACGGAAAGGCACATGTCTTCGTACTGGACACAACGGTTCACCCAAACCGTCGTCATCAAGGTATTGGAAAGGAACTGGTTCTACGCGTGTTGGAACAAGCCAGGGTGCGGGGAGCTAGTTGGGTGCACGTTGATTTCGAGCCACACCTCAGAGAGTTCTACAGTCAGTGCGGGTTCCGCTCATCTGAGGCCGGAGTCATCAATGTCGCGAGCTATGCCTAACCTTTCAATCGAGAGAGCGTTAGACCTCAAAGTTACAAGCCACGGCCACGCCCCATCTCTTCAAAACCTCAACAACTTCTCGTGATATAGCACTTCCGATGGAACAGTTGAAGACCAGGCTGCTCGTCGAACTTCACAAGATCGAAGGTGTTGAGGACCGACCGTCACCCGTGGCCGGGGGCTCATCTCTCTTTTACCTCGGCAAGGAGTTCGCTCATTTTCACAATGCGACCGAGCTTGATCTACGGCTCACCAAGACCGCGATACGCGAGCTTGGCCTGGAGCACCCCACTGGGTCAGTTCACCATCCGAGTCGGTCACCGAACTCGGCTTGGATCGAAGTGCGCTTCTCCACTGCCGATGATGTCAAGCGCGTCGTAGAGCTGGTAAGACTTGCGGTAACAAAGCTATGAATCCGTCCGTACTCCTAGGGTGCCCTCTGTTCACACCTTCTGGCGACACACGCCCTCGGCCAGGAAGCAACTCTATATCTCGCCCGTGAGGCGCACCGCTGTGGTGACTTTGCTGCTGCACCGGAACACTATGACTATTTCTTGGTCCGCCAATCAGTCGCCTGAGCGCATTTCAGGGTTTAAGTAAAAAAGGCCTCCAGCGCAGCTAATACCTGCGCTGGCAGCTACTTTTTATGTAGCGCTGTGGTGGTGGCGCTTAACGTGGCGGCGCAGCCAGAGCAGCAGGTCGTCCACATAGGTGAAGACCACCGGTACCACCAGCAGGCTGAGCACGGTGGAGGTGATCAGGCCGCCTATCACCACGATGGCCATGGGGCCGCGGAAGCTGGGGTCGGTGCCCCAGCCCAGGGCGATGGGCAGCATGCCGGCGACCATGGCGATGGTGGTCATCAGGATGGGCTGGGCCCGTTTGTGGCAGGCGTCCACCAGGGCTGCGTAGCGGCCCATGCCTTGCTGGTGGTAGGCCACCACTGCGTACTCCACCAGCAGGATGGAGTTCTTGGTGACGATGCCCATCAGCATCAGCAGGCCGATCACCGACGACATGGAGAAGCCGCTGCCGGTGATGAGCAGCGCCATCAGCGCGCCGCCTACCGACAGGGGCAGGGCGGCCAGGATGGTAGCGGGCTGCATGAAGTCGTGGAACAGCAGCACCAGCACGGCGTAGATGCACAAGATGCCGACCAGCATGGCGCCGCCAAAGCTGGTGAACAACTCGGCCATGCGCTGGGCGTCGCCGGTAGCGATCTGGTGCACGCCGCTGGGCAGGTTTTTCATGCTGGGCAGAGCCTGCACCATCTTGTTCACCTCGCCCGTGGTCAGGCTGCCCAGCTCGATGCTGAGGGTGACGTTGCGCATGCGGTCCAGCCGCGCTACCTGCGACGGCCCGCCGCCCAGCGACAGGTCGGCCACGGACGCCAGCGGCACCGCGCCGCTGCGCCCGGCCACGCGCAGCTGGCCTATGGCGTCCAGGTCGGAGCGCAGGTTGTCGTCAAAGCGCACGCGGATCGGGATCTGGCGCTGCGGCAGGTTCAGCTTGGCCAGGCTGGTGGCGTAGTCGCCGTAGGTGGCCACGCGCACCACGCTGGCCAGGTCGGTGGTGGTCACGCCTTGCTCGGCCATGCGCACCGGGTCGGGCCGCACATGGATTTCCGGCCGCTGCAGGCTGGAGCTGTCGGTGATGTTGCCTATGCCTTTGAGGGTGCGCAGGTCCTTGGTCAGCGCGGCGGTGGCCTGGCTCAGGGCCACGGCATCGTCGCTGGCCAGGGTCACGTCCAGCGACTGGCCATTGCCCTGGCCCATCACACCGACGCGGGTGCCGGGCAGGGCGCCCAGGGCCTGGCGGATGGCGGCTTCGACCTGTGCCTGCGAACGTGGCCGCGTGCCGCGTGGCGTGAGGCTGACGGTGAGCGTGGCCTCGTTCACCGTACTGCTGCTGGCGTCGCTGGTGGAGTCGCCGATCACGGTGAACACCTGGCGCACCTCGGGCATCTTGGCGATCAGCGCCTGCGCCTGGGTGCTGGCGGCGCGGGTCTGCTCCAGCGTGCTGCCGGGCTGCAGCTTCAGCGAGATGGTGGTTTGCGCGTTGTCCGAGGCGTTGATGAAAGAGGTAGACAGCAGCGGCACCAGGCATACCGAGCCGACGAAGAACAGCCCGGCCAGCAGCACCGTGCTGCGCCGGTGGGTTTGGCACCAGTGCACCATGGCCAGGTAGCGGCGCATGATGGGGCCGTCTTCCTGCACATGGTTGGGGCTGGGTTTGAGGATGTAGGCCGCCATCATCGGCGTCAGCAGGCGCGCCACCAGCAGCGAGGCCAGCACGGCTGCCGCCGAGGTGATGCCGAACTGGCGGAAGAACTTGCCCGGTATGCCGCTCATGAAGGCGGTGGGCAGGAACACTGCCACCAGGGTGAAGGTGGTTGCGATCACCGCCATGCCGATTTCATCCGCCGCCTCCAGCGCGGCCTGCATTGGCGTCTTGCCCATGCGCAGATGGCGCACGATGTTCTCCACCTCCACAATCGCGTCGTCCACCAGCACCCCCACCACCAGGGACAGCGACAGCAGCGTGATCAGGTTCAGCGAATAGCCGCACAGGTACATCACCAGAAAGGTCGGGATGATGGACAGCGGCAGCGCCACGGCAGACACAAAAGTCGCCCGCCAGTCGCGCAGGAAAAGCCACACCACCACCACCGCCAGTACCGCTCCTTCGTATAGCAGGTGCATGGAGCCCTTGTAGTTGTCTTGCGTGGGCGTGACGGTTTCCACCGCCTCAGTGATCTGCACCTGGGGATGGGTTTGGGTGAAGCTTTGCACGGCGTTGCGCACCGCCGCTGCCACGGCCACGTCGCTGGTGCCGATGAGCTGCTTGACCTGGAAGCCGACCACCGACTTGCCGTTCAGCGCGGCGTAGGCAAAGCGCTCTTCTGCGGTATCGTTGACCTGGGCCACCTGGTCCAGCCGCACGCTGATTTGCTGTGCAGTGGCGGTGGTCACGGGAATGGCCAGGCCGGCCAGTTGCTCGGGCCGGTCCAGCCGGCCCAGGGTGCGTACCGACTGGTTGGTGCCGCCCAGCAGGCCGCGCCCACCGGAGGCATCGGTCTGCACCGCCTTGATCTGGCTGGACACGCTGCCCGCGGTCACGCCCAGGCCGGCCAGCTGCGCCGGGTCCAGCGTTACATGCATTTCACGCGTGACACCGCCCACGCGTGTCACGGAGCTCACGCCTTTGACGGACAGCAGCGCCTTGCTGATATCGTTGTCGATGAACCAGGACACATCGGCCTCGCCCAGGTGCGGCGCCTGCACGGTATAGGTCAGCAGTGCGCTGCTGGCGCGGGTGACCTTGGACACCACGGGTGCGGCGACCTCGGTAGGAAGGTCGGCACGTGCGCTGTCTACGGCGTTGCGCACCTCGTTCAGCGCGACCTCGCTGTCCTTGTCCATGTCGAAGCTGACCACGATGCTGGCCGCGCCGTCGGTGATGGTGGTGGTGATGTGGTCCACCCCGCCTACCGAGGCCAGTTTGTCTTCGATCTTGCGGGCCACTTCGGTTTCCAGCTGCGCGGGGGCCGCGCCCTCCAGCGTGGCCGACACCTGGATGGTGGGTACGTCGAGGTCGGGGAAGTTCTGTATGGCCAGCCGGTGAAAGCCCAGCAGGCCGGCCCCGGTGAGGATGATGAACAGCAGGATCGCTGGGACGGGATTGCGTATCGACCAGCTCGACAGATTCATGGAGTCCCCTTGGCGGCGCTGGCGGTGCCAGCAGGGGTAGTCCATTGCACTGGGTCACCGTCCTTCAGAAAGGCGCCGCCACTCAGCACCAGCGTGGCCTGTGCGCCTATGCCGCTGGTGATCTCCACCATATCGCCTATCCGGCGACCGGTCTGTACCTGGCGCTGGGCCACTTTGGTGGTACCGTCTTTTTCGAACACATAGCTGTTGCCGTCGCGCAGCACCACGGCGCTGGCCGGCACCACCAGGGCCGGGGCTTCGCCGGTGTCGATCTCGCCGCGCACATACATGCCGGCGCTGGCAGCGCTACCGATCGGTAGGTCCACATAGGCCAGGCCGTTGCGCGTACTGCTGTCCAGCGTGGGGCCGACGATGCGCAAGCGGCCCTGTACCTGGCTGCCGTCGGGCAGCGTGACCTTGGCCGTTTGGCCGGGCTTGAGCGCGCTGAGCTGCTTGCCCGTGACTTCGGCCCGCCATTCCACGCGGCGTTGGCGCACCAGCTGGAACAGCTCGGTGCCGGATGCCACCACATTGCCCAGCGTGGCGCTACGGCTGGAGACCACCCCGTCGTCCACCGCCAGGATGCGTGTATGGCCGAGTTTGATACGTTGCGTGTCCAGCGTGGCCAGGGCCGCGTCCAGGCTGCCCTGGGCGGTTTGCTCGGCGATCACGTAGGAGGTGACCTGTTGTTCTGAAAGGGCACCGCTGTCGCGCACCGCACGGCTGCGGTCGGCCTCGGCCTTGGCCTGGGCCAGCTTGGCGCGGGCCTGGACCACGGCGGCCTCCTGGGCACGCAGGTCGGCACGTACGCTGTCATCGGCCAGGCGGGCCAGCAGCTGGCCGCGTTTGACCACGCTGCCCACGTCCACCAGCACCTCGGCAATGCGCAGGCCAGCTTCTTCGCTGGCGATGCTGGCGGTTTGCCAGGCAAACAGGCCACCTGCAAACTGCTGGGTACGCCGCCAGTTGAGCTGCTGCGGCTGTACTGCCGTGACGGACAGGCCGGCATTCGCGCTGGCCGGAGCGGTGCTGGGGGTTTGGGCCGGGCTTTTCGCCATCCACAGGCCACCAGCGGCCAATAGCACGATGACGGCAGCTGCAATCCATGTTTTTCTATGCAATTTCACTTCACTTCTCCAGAGGATGTTGCCGGTGCTTGCACCGACCAGCCGCCGCCAACGGCTTTGTACAGGGCCACGCCGTACAGCAGCTGGTCGCGCTGCACGGTGATCAGGCTTTGCTCGGCGGCGATAGCATCGCGCCGGGCTATTTCGAGGTTGAGCAGGCTTTCGCCACCGGCGCGCCACAGCGACTCCACCGTGTTGGCATAGGCCCGGTAACCCAGCGCGCTGCGGCGCAGGTCGGCCTCGCGGCGGGTGGCACTGTCGAGCTGCACCAGGTCTTCTTCTACCTCTTGCACTGCACTGCGCACGGCCTGCTGGTAGTTGGCCAGGGCCAGGTCGTAGGCGGCCTGGGCCGAGGCCACGGCCGCCAGCTTGGCGCCGCCGTTGAGCAGTGGCAGCGACAGGCTGGGCCCGAAGGACCAACTGGTGCTGTTGGCGTTGCCCGCCGTCTTGCTGCCTGATAGCGAACCCACCAGTGACAGGCGCGGGTAGCGGTCGGCCTCGGCCACGCCGATTTCGGCACTGGCAGAGGCCAGGCTGCGCTCGTACGACACCAGGTCGGGTCGCTGGCTGAGCAGTGCCACCGGCAAGGTGCTCAAGGCAAACATCTGCGGTGTAGGCAGGCTGGGGGCCTGCGCTGCCAGTTGCTGGCGCAGGATGGGCTCGTCCAGCCCGGTCAGGGTGACCAGGGCCTTGACCGTCAGGTCACAGCTGGCTTGCTGGGCCGTAGCGGTGGCGGCGGCGCTGGCGGCACTGGCATCGGCCAGCGCGGCGTCAGACTGCGCGCTCATGCCGGCCTGCAGCGAGCGGCGGGTGATGTCGGCGGTGGCCTGGCGCGACAGCGCGTCGGCCTGGGTGCTGGCCAGGGTCAGCTGGCAGGCGCGGTAGGTCAGGTAGTCGGTGGCCACTTCGGCGGCCAGCGACACCCGGGCGTCATGCCAGTCGGCCTGGCGCGCCGATACCAGGGCATCGGCCGACTCCATCGAGCGGCGTACGCTGCCGAACAGGTCCAGCTCCCAGCTGGCGTCCAGCGCGCCGGTTGTCGTGGTGGTAGTGCTGGTGCCTGTGGTTCGGCCTCGGCTTGCGGCGGCGCTGCCGGTCAGCGTGGGCAGGCCGGCCGCATTGGCGGTGCTGACGTTGGCGCGGGCCGAGGCGATGTTGGCCGCCGCCTTGCGCAGCGAGGGGTTGCTGGCTTCGGCGGACTGCAGCAGCTGGTTCAGCGTGGCGTCGTGGAACTGTTCCCACCAGGTCAGCAATTGTCCGGTGTCGCCCGCATGCGGCAAGGCTGCTTGCCAGGCGTTGGGTACGGTGAGCTGTTGTGGCACCGGTGCCTGGTACTGCGGGCCTACGGCGGCGCAGCCGCAGAGCAGGGCGCTGCACAGCAGCAGGACGGGCCGTCTGAAGACGGAACGGGGAGACGGAGAGTGCATGGTGGTATCGGTTGGGTGGGGACACCCACGGGTATTCAATCCAGGCCCAGTTTGCCGACAGCCCAGTAGGCCTTGGTCATATGGGTGGAAAGCATGCGGCGCTGCTTGAGCGCATGGCGCAAGCGCTGTATCGAATTGGCATTGCCGCTGAAAATAAAGTCCTGCGCTGGCGTAGCCTGGGCCAGGCGCACCATCTCGGCTTCCACCTCGGCCAGGTGGCTGTTGTCGGCATTGCGTTGTACCAGCACGGCACTGCGCAGCTGCAGCACATCCAGCACGCGGCGTGCGTCCTGTGCGTTGTCTACTTCGAATACATAGGACACAGGGTGTTGTTCGTTCGCTGCCACGAAAGCGCCGGCGGTGGCGAAGGAGGTTTCGTCACCAAAAAATACCGTGTTGTGTTTGCGTGCATGCAGGCTTAGAGCGTTGCGCGGGCCAAACAGCATGCAGCTGTCGCCCACGTTCGCGGACTGGGCCCAGCCCGCGCCGGGTGAGCGATGCGGTGCATCGCCATGCAGATATACCAGCAGCTGTATGTTGCCGCTGGCATAGTTCCAGTTCAACGGCGTGTAGGTACGCGACACAAAGCTGCCCAGTTTCAGTTCCACCTTTTCTCCCGGGCTCCAGTGCACCCTGCGTAGCCCATCACCCTGCAAGGTGATGAGCCGAAACCGGTCGCTCAGCGGTTGAACCTCCTGCACCACGGTGGGCAGGGCGGTGAGTCGTAGCAAGACGCTTTCAATGCGGCCATAGGTGGGGCTCGGGAGATTTTTCATGCGGGGCGACGGGGGCTTTAGACGTCTTAAAACCGGTAGCTGGCAAACACGCCCACCGTGGTTTGCGTCTTCTTCTCGGTGATCGGACTGTCGGCTGCATCACCGCGCAGGCTGCTGGCGCTTAGCCGGGCGCCCAGGCCCCATTGCTGGGTGAGCTGGTAGTTGGCGCCGATGTTGAAGCTGACCGAGTTGATACCTGATTTGGCGGTATAGGTTGCCAGGCCGGAGCTTGCGCTTTGCGCTGCAGTGACGCCAAAAAAGGTCTGCGTGTATTTGCTGTCTGCCCAGGTGATGCTGGGGCCTGCGGTCAGCATCAGCCGCTCCATGGGGCTATAGCGGGCCTCCAGGTCCAGCGTGGCGCGGGTGCCCTGGTCTTTGCCAGCCAGGTCGGTGACCACATTGCCGCCCACCTTCCACCAGCTGTCGCTGTAGCTGGCGAAGACCGAGCCCAGTGCCGTGGCGCTGATGTCGCCCATACCGTGCAGCCGGGCGGAGTCCGATTCCTTGCGCGGTTTTTCCAGGTTGCCCCCCAGGCCCACGCCCACACGCAAATGCTCGCCCTGTACCAGGAAGGCACCCACGCCCGCCGGCACACCCGCGCCGGGCAGGCCACCGATGAAATAGCGGCCTCGGTTGGCACTGAACATAGGCAAGGCCGAGGTCTTGGTTTCGCTGCTGCCGGGGTATTTGGGCTGGCTGACAACACCCAGGCCGGCGGTGAAGTTCCAGCTATCGTTGGACTCCTGGGCCCAGGCGTTGGCGCCCAGGACGCTGCTGGCGCCGGCCAAGGCTATGGCGCTCCAGCGCAGGCGGCGGGCGGAGAAAGATGTGAGCATGTTGAATGTGCTTTCAGTGAGGAAGGGAGTTGAGGGAGTCGGGTATATCCAGGCGGAACAGGGCGCCTGAAGGGGTATCAACAACGTGCAGCCACCAGCCATGGGCCAGGGCAATCTCCTGGCAGATGGACAAGCCCAGCCCGGCGCCTTGCGGGGCGGTATTCTGCTGGCGTGGGCCGCGCCAGAAACGCTCAAACAAGTGGGCTTGGTGCTCTTTGGCAATGCCCGGGCCTTCGTCACGCACACTCAGGCCCGAGGTGTCGATGGTCAGCATCACTACGCCGCCAATGGGGGAGTGTTGCACCGCGTTTTCCAGCAGGTTTTTCAGCAGGGTGAACAGGGCTGACTTGTCGCCCTGCCATAGCAGGGTTTGTGTTGGCAGCTGCAAGTCCAGCTGTACGCTATGGCGGTCGGCCAGGCGCGACAGAAATACCAGCACTTCCTCGGCCACGCTCGCGGGGGCCATGGGGGCGAACTTGTAGTTGTGGGCCTCGCTGGCTTCGGCCAGGTGCAGCAGTTGGTGCACCTGGCGGGCCATTACGTCGATGTCCATCAGCAGGGTGTCGCGGTCGGCCATGCCGTCCAGCTCGATCTGGCCACGCATCAGGGTCAGTGGGGTCTTCAGCTCGTGGGCCGCTGCACCCAGAAATTGCTGCTGCACACGAAAGCCTTGCTCCAGCCGCTCCAGCGCCTGGTTGAAGGCATGGATCAACGGCACCAGCTCGGTGGGCACATGGTGGATGGGCAAGCGGGCCGACAGGTTGCGTGCATCAATGTGTGCCGCTGCCTCGGAGGTGTCACGCAGCGGGCGCAGCAGGCTTTTCAGCGCCAGCAGCATCAGGCCGATTAGCACTGGAACGGTGATCAGCAGCGTCAATACCAGGCTGCCGCCCACCGGCCTGCGGGCCGCCAGCTGGGCCACGGCCAGAATGCGTTCGCTGGCGGCGGCCTGCAGGTAGAAGGCCTGGCCGGCCGGCGTGTCCTCCACCTGCACCGTGGCCAGTTGCACGGCTGCATCCTTGATGCGCAGATCGGTGGCGCCTACCTTGGGAACAGGCTGGTAGTCCATGGGCAGCAACTGCTCGCGGGGATGCACGCGCAGCACCGAGCGGCCCTGTGCATCGACCACCCGGAACTCGATGTCGCCGGGAAAGGCGTCGTAGAACCAGAGCAGCTCCTGCGGCTGCACGATGCGGTTGGGGGTGCCATCGGCATTGCGCTCCAGATTATTGGCAGTCTTGGTGGCAATGTCTTGCAGCATACGGTGCCGCGCAGTCCAGCTGTCCTGCCAGACAAACACGGCCATGAACAGACTGCCGAGCACCGTGACAACGATCAACATGCCGACGGCGAAGGCGGCCAGCAAGCGTCCGCGCAGGCTGCGAAACCAGCTATGCCTCGACCAGTGCATAGCCATGTCCCCGCGTATTGCTGATGCGCACCACCGAGCCAATCGCCAGCAGCTTGCGGCGCAGCCGGTGCAGAGCCACATCTAGCGCGTTCGGGGTGACGGCATCGGTCAGGCCCCAGGCCGCCAGTTCCAGTGCATTGCGCCGCACCGTCTGGCCGCCAGCGCGCAGCAGTACCAGCATGATTTGCATCTCGGCGGGTGCCAGGGTTATGACTTCGTGGCTGCAGACCAGCATGCCGCCGTCGGGCCGCAGCTCGATGTCGGCGAAGCTGTCTACGGTGTTCAGCCGTTGCGCTGGGCGGCGTGTCAAGGCACGCACCCGGGCCACTAGTTCTTCTATGGCGAAGGGCTTGGTCAAATAGTCGTCGGCCCCCGACTCCAGGCCGTCTACCCGGTCGTGCAAGGCGTCGCGGGCGGTCAGCATCAGGCAGGGGATGGACAGGCGGGCCTGGCGCAGGCGGCGCACCAGGTCGATGCCATCGCCATCGGGCAGGCCACGGTCTATGACTACCGCTTCGTAGTCGCCCTCGCGCAGCGCTGCCCAGGCGGCATCGATGCGGCCGAAGGTGTCCACCGGAATGCCCACCTGGGCCAGCGCCTTGCCGACCAGCTGGGCCAGGCGTTCGTGGTCTTCTACGAGTGCGATGCGACCCATGGTGTCAGGCCGGAGCGCGGCGGAGGGAATGGACGGAACTGTGCATGCCGGCCATTGTGCGCACACCTCTCTTACTGCCGACTTTCCGGGCGAAAGTTTGTGTAAACCAGCGCCGTCAGATGGCCGGTGTTGCAAGCCATTTAGGCCTCTGGCGCTTATAAAACCTGTGGTAGGTGCTATTTATTCAATAGCATTTTATTTTCTACTGGCTTTTCAAGGTTTGCAGCGCTTGGGTAATCGGCTCTGCCACCATGGGGCGCACCAGCCGCTGCACCTCCTGGCCGTCCTGCAGAAAAACCAGCGTGGGCCAGAGCTTGACGCCAAAGGATCGCCCCAACGGCCGGCCGCGCCCGTCGGCAATCTTCAGGTGCCGCACGCCAGGTCGTGCCGCCAGCGCCTGCTCTATGGCCGGGCGGGCGGCGCTGCAGATGCCGCAGTAGTCGTCGCCAAACTCCAGCACCAGCGCGCCTGGCGTGGCATCCACCTCGGCGCGAGTTGGTTCGGCGGCATATGCATGGGCCATGGGCGTGCTCCTGGGGTTTATAAGGAAATAATGGCTGCAGCGCAGATATTACCTGCGCAAGCAGCTGCTAATTTCGTAGCAAACGGGGCGGCTTCAGTCTATCAATTGGCCCCCATCGTGGAACGGGTACGGCCCCGCAAAGCTGCCGCTGGCCGCCAGGTGGCTGACCAGTGTGCCGCCGTTGCCCAGTGCATGCAGGGCGAAGCCGGGCGGCTCCAGCGTCCAGGCCGAGGCCGCGTCGGGCGCCAGATCCAGGCACACCTGGTGGGCTGGCGAGGGCACGGTCATGGCGATGCTGCCGCCAAAGCGCACCTGGATGCTGCGGTGCAGATGGCCGCAGATGATGCGTTCCACATTCGGGTGCCGCGCCACCAGCGCTTCCAGCGCGGCCGCACCTTGCAGCAGGCCGATGTCGTCCATATGGCCGATCAGCGTGGCAAACGGTGGGTGGTGCATGGCGATGACCACCGGGCGGTCGCGGTGCTGGTCCAGCGTGTCGGCTAGCCACTGCAAGCGCTGGCCGCACAGGCTGCCGTGGCTGGCGCCGGGGACGACCGTGTCGAGCGCGACCAGCTGCAAATCGCCCACCGCCACGCTGAACTGCACGAAGCCGTTGCTACCCAAATAGCCATGGTCGGCAAAGCTGGTGCGCAGCTGTTCGCGGTCATCGTGGTTGCCGGGCATCAGATACACCGGCATGCTCAAGCGCGCCAGCAGGCTACGCAGGTGCGCGTACTCGGCAGCGCGGCCGAAGTCGGTCAGGTCGCCGGTGATGACCACCGCATCGGGCTGCTGCGGCAGCCGCAGGATGCTGTCCACCGCCTGTTGCAAATACGGCGCGGTGTCCAGCCGGCCATAGGCCAGGCGGCCAGGTTCGCGGATGTGCAGGTCGGAGAGTTGCAACAACAGCGTGCTCATGTGGCTTCCTCGCAGGACATCAGGCGTTCGGGGGCGATGTGTATGCCCACGGTGTCGCCCACCTTGGCCGGGTGGTCGCGCGGCACTTCGGCGTGTAGCGGCGCCTGGTCGGCCAGCGCCAGCGTGAGCTGCAAGCGGTCACCCAGAAAGCTGCGGCGCTGCACCACGGCCTGGCCGGCACCGGAGCGTACCGGGCCGATCTGGATGTCTTCGGGGCGCACCAGCAGCGCGCTTTGGCCGGCGCGGGCCGGTGGACATTTCAGCAGCATGCCGCCCAGCGGCAGCAGATTGCGCAGCAGCGCTGGCGTGTCGCGCTTGAGCGTATTCACCCGGCCCAGAAACGACGCCACGAAGGGGTGGCCGGGGCGACGGTATAGCGTCTCGCCATCGCCTACCTGCACGATGCGGCCGGCCTGCATCACAGCCAGGCGGTCGGCAATCGCCAGGGCTTCCTGCTGGTCGTGGGTCACGTGGATGGCGGTGATGTGCAGGCGGCGCAGCAGCTCGGCCAGCTCGTCGCGCAGCGACTCTTTCAGCTTGGCGTCGAGCGCAGTCAACGGCTCGTCCAGCAGCAGCACGCGCGGGCGCACCGCCACCGCACGGGCCAGGGCCACGCGCTGGCGCTGGCCGCCAGAGAGCTCGGCCGGGCGCTTGTTTTCCAGGCCATTGAGTCTGACCAGATCCACCAACTCGCCGACAGTTTTGCGCTGTTCATCGGCGCTGACGCCGCGGATGCGCAGGCCGTAGCCGATGTTGGCCGCCACCGACATCTGCGGAAACAGCGCGTAGTGCTGGAACACCATGCCGATGCCGCGCCGCTCGATCGCCAGCGCCGTCACGTCCTCGCTGCCAAACAGGATGCGGCTGCCGGCGTCCGGCGTTTCCAGCCCGGCGATCAGGCGCAGCAAGGTGGTTTTTCCGCAGCCGGATGGGCCCAGCAAGGCCAGTACCTCACCGGGCTCAATGGCCAGCGTGGTGGGTTGCAGGCCGCGTGTGCCATCGGCATAGGTTTTGGCGCAGTCGACTACATCGACGCGCGTGCGTTCAAAGTTCATCTGCACACCCCCAGGCTACGCATTTCATGTCTTCGCCAACCCCCTTGCAGGGGGCAAACCCAGTGGCCCGGCAAAGCCGGTTCCACGGGTTTCTGGACGGGGAGGCGCTGTGTCCATCGTTGAGAGTTAAGTTCTTATCCATTGCGTTTTTCCATGAGGTGTCCTAGCCATTGCAGGCCCCACAGCACGGGCAGGATGACCAGCAAAAAGACCAGGGTGTAGGCCGAGCCGATTTCGATGCGCATCGACGCATAGCTGTCCGCCAGGCCGACCGGCAGGGTGCGCGTCAGCGGCGTGTGCAGCATCCAGGTCAGGTTGAATTCGCCGACCGACAGGGTGAAGACCATCAGGCTACCGGCGACGATGGCGGGTAGCACGGCGGGCACCAGCACGCCGATGAAGCGCTGGGCAAAGCTGGCGCCGAGCGAGCGCGCGGCTTCCTCCAGCGCCAGCAGCTCATGCCGGCGGAACGCGGCACCCACGGTGCGCACCATGAAGGGCAGGGTGAACACCAGGTGCCCGACCAGGATGAAGGCAAAGCTCTGCCGGAAGCCGCTGAGCTGCCCGTAGGCCAGGATCAGCGCCAGCGCGGTGGCCAGGCCGGGTACGGCCACCGGCAGGGTCAGCAGTTCTTCAAACAGCCGTGCCCAGCGGGATCTGCTGCGCGCCAGCGCATAGGCGCAAGGCACGCCCAGCAGCAGGCTGCCGACCACGCTGAGCAAGGCCAGCAGCAGCGACGCGGCCACGGTGCCGCCGTACACGTCCAGCACCTCGCTGATCCAGCGCAGGGTCAGGCCGCTGGCCAGGCCGGTGCTGTAGTTGTTGACCAGGCCGGCCAGCACCGACAGAGCGATGGGCGCGATCATGAAGACGCTGACCAGCGCGGTCAGCGCCGGCAGCAAGAAGGGGAGTTGTCGTGGATGGGCCATGGTGTCAGGCTCCCGCCGCCGCCGGGCCGGCCGCATGGCGCGCCAGGAACAGGCTCAGCCAGGTGATGCTGCCCAGCGTGATCGACAGGCTGGCGGCCAGCGCGAAGTTGGCGTAGTTGGTGAACTCGTTATAGAGCGTGATCGGCAGCACTTCAAACTTGCTGGCCAAGGTGAAGGCCGTGCCGAAGGCGCCCATGGACGTAGCAAAAACGATAGCACCACACGCAAGCGTGGTCTGCGCCAGCTCGGGAATCCATACATCTCTGGCAACGCGCCAGCGGGACGCGCCCAGCGAGCGCGCGGCCTCTTCCAGCTGCGCATCCATGGCGCTGGCGGCGGCGGTGTAGGTGGCGATGGCGCGCGGCAGCGAGAAGTACAGATAGCCCAGAAACAGGCCGGTCAGCCCGTAGGCAAACGTCGTGCGGCCCAGGCCCAGCCACTCGGTCAGATCGGCCACCAGGCCCTGCCGACCACCGAGCAGGATGATGAAGAAGCCGATGATCACGCCGGGAAACGACAGCGGCAATGTCAGCAGCGACAGCAGCAGCGGCTTGGCCTTGAAGCGTTGCCGCGCCAGCGTGATGCCGACCAGGCCGCCGAGCAGCAGCGTGGCCATCGTCACCGCCAATGAGAGGCCCAGCGTGTTCAGCAGGCTGCGCAGATAGCGGCTGTCGGTCAGCACCGCGAAATAGGTGGCCCAGCCTTTGTCTGCCGGCAGGGCGAACAGGCGCACCACCGGCAGCAGCCAGAAGGCGGCAAAAAAGGCCACGGCCGGCGCCGCACAGGCGCCCAGCAGGCGGGAGTTGGAAGTCATGCGGGGCGCCCCTTGTGCAGATTCTTTGCAGACTTACTGCACGTCTTTCAGGTAGCGGTCCGAGAAGCCCTTTTGCACCGCGGCCATCTTGGCGTAGTCCACGGTTTTGGCGCGGGCGTATTCGCTGGCCGGCAGGAAGCGGGCCTGGATTTCTTTCGGCATGGCCGTGGCGCGCACCGGGCGCAGATAGGCATTGGCCCAGATGGCCTGGCCTTCGTCGGACAGTACAAAGTCCAGCACCTTGTGGGCGTTGTCGGCGTGCGGCGCATTGGCGACCTGGCTCATCACATAGGGCACGACCAGGCTGCCTTCGGTGGGGATGACGAACTGCACGTTCGCCTTGTCCTTGTACTTGGCGCGGTAGGCGTTGAAGTCGTAGTCCAGCAGGATGGCGATCTCACCCGACAGCACGCGGGCGTAAGCAGTTTGCTTGGGCACGATGGGTTCGTTCTTTTGCAGCGCCTTGAAGTAGTCGATGCCAGGGCCGAAGTTGTCCAGCGTGCCGCCACGCGCCTGGTTCACCGCCACGGCGCCCACGTAGCCTACGAAAGCCGAGGCCGGGTCCAGGTAGCCGATCAGGCCTTTGTAGTCGGGCTTGAGCAGGTCGGCCCAGGACTGGGGCACCGGCTTGCCCTTGAGCGCGTCCACATTCACCATGAAGCCCATGGTGCCGGAATGGATGGTGAACCAGTGGCCTTGCGGGTCTTTCAGCCCGTCGGGAATATCGGCCCAGCCAGCGGGTTTGTAGGCGGCGACCACGCCTTCTTTTTGCGCCTGGATGGCGAAGGTCACGCCCAGGTAGGTGACATCGGCCACCGGGCTGGCTTTCTCGGCCACCATCTGCGCCAGCGACTGGCCGGAGTTCTTGTTGTCCGGCGGCATGGTCACGCCGGTCTTGGCCTTGATGGCCTTGATCTGGCTGGCCCAGTCGGCCCATTCGGGCGGGCAGTTGTAGCAGATGGCGTTTTGGGCGAAGGCGCTGGCGCCGGCCAGGCCGAGTGCCAGTAGCGCTGCGCGCGCCAGGGTTTGGAAGGGTTTACGCATAAAAACTCCGTTGAAATAAAAGGGTGGGGGACGTAGCTTCTTGTTATGACTGCAGCACCGGGGCGCAGGACTCCCCGGTGCGAAAACCATGGGCCAGCAGCACGCTGGCGTCGGGCGATACCGCTGCGCCGGCGGCCATGGCAGCCATCAGCAGTTGCACGCCGTGGCGGCCGATGTCGGCGTTCGGTTGGGTGACGGTGCTGAGCATCGGCGTCAGGTCTTCGCCCAGCGCAATACCGTCAAAGCCGGTGATGCTGATGTCCTGCGGCACGCGCAGACCCGCCAGGTGCGCGGCGCGGATGCTGCGGATCGCCAGCAGGTCGTTTGAGCAGACCAGGGCGGTGGGGTGGGGGCCGCACTGCAGCAGCGCATGGATGTCCTGCACCGCGGTTTCGACAAACGGCACTTCCAGCCACTGCGTGCCATCCAGCCCCAGCGCTTGCATACCGGCGCAGAAGCCGCGTTGGCGTTGCTGGGCCCGGTCGGACGCCGCCAACTGGCCGCTGATCAGCGTGATGCGGCGGTGGCCGAGTGCGGCCAGCCGCGCCACCAGCTCGCGCACGGCCTGTTCGCTGTCCACCGACACGCAGGGGTGGTCTGGGTGCTGGTTGTAGGCCAGCACATAGGGCAGGTGGGCCACACGCAGCCGGGCCAGCGCGGTGGATGTGGCGGGGTTGGACACCACCAGCAACATGCCGTCCACATTGCCGGCCAGCAGCTGCTGTACGGCCTGTTCTTCGCTTTCCAGCCGGTAGTCGGTGGTGATGGGCAGGATGGCGTAGCCGGCGGCGCTGGCGGCCTTGGCAATGCCGTCCAGGCATTCGGCGAACACCGGGTTCAGCAGCGTGGGCAGGACCACGCCAATCACGCGGCTGCGCTGGGTGCGTAGGCTGCGGGCGCTGGCATTGGGTAAATAGGCCAGGGTTTGCGCCATCTGCAGCACATGGGCGCGCGTCACGGCATTCACCGTGTCGGGACGGTTGAAAACCCGCGATACGGTGGCCATGGATACGCCGGCTTGCTCTGCTACTTCTCGGATGCTCACGTTGTTGTCCTGACTGAAAACGTTTTCATTGGACAAGCTGGGCGTGACACCGTGATGACAGGTGTGCCGGAGTAAACGCGGGGCGAAAAAAAGCCCGCATCAGCGGGCTTCAGTGTTGGGTGGGTGGGGGCTTATTTGCCGCGCCGTACCCGCAGCAGCTCGTCCAGGATCAGGCAGATCGCGCCCAAGGTGATGGCTGCATCCGCCAGGTTGAAGGCGGCGAAATGCATGTTGCGCCAGTAGAAATCCAGAAAGTCCACCACGTAGCCGTGCAGCACGCGGTCTATCACATTGCCGATGGCTCCGCCCAGCACGCAGGCCATGGCGAAGCAAAACAGCTTTTGCCCCGCGTGCTTGCGCAGCATCCAGACGATGAACAGCGCTGCTGCCACACCGATGCCGGTGAAGAACCAGCGCTGCCAGCCGCCCGCGTCGTGCAGAAACGAGAACGCCGCGCCGGTGTTGTGGGCCCGCACGATGTTGAAGAAGCTGGTCACGGGCGTGCTGTCGCCCAGCTGGTAGTAGCCTGTGATGAGCACCTTGGTGAATTGGTCCAAGATCAGGACGATCAGTGCCAGGCCCAGCCAGGGCAGTACGCTGGCGCTGGATTTGCCGAAAGTGGTTTTGCCTTTACCCGCCATTACGCCACCTTGCGGACTTCGCCCGCGCCATACAGATTGCTGCTGCAACGGCCGCAGATCGTGGGGTGGGCGGCATCGCTGCCCACGTCCGGCGTGTAGTGCCAGCAGCGCTCGCACTTGGTGTCAGAGCTGGCTGTGACGCTGATAGCGAAAGCGTCACCAGCTACCAAAGTGATAGCGGAGGTAATGAACACAAACTTCAGGTCCGCACCCAGGCTGGACAGCAGGGCGTAGTCGGCAGCGGCCACGGTCAGGTGCACATTGGCCTGCAGCGAGGCGCCGACTTCGCCATTGGCGCGCAGCACTTCGATGTCCTTGTTGACCGCGTCGCGGATCTCGCGGATGCGGCTCCACTTGGCTTGTAGCTCCGCGTTAGGCGCGGCCAGCTCGGCATAGGTTTCCAGGAAGATGGATTCGCTGCTGCCGAAGATCTTCCAGGCTTCTTCTGCGGTGAAGCTGAGGAACGGCGCCATCCAGCGCAGCATGGCGTGTGTGATTTGCGCCAGCGCGGTCTGGGCGCTGCGGCGGGCCAGTGATTTGGGCGCGGTGGTGTAGAGCCGGTCTTTCAGCACGTCCAGGTAGAACGAGCCCAGGTCTTCCGAGCAATACACCTGCAGCTTGGCGACCACCGGGTGGAACTCGTACACCTCGTAATGCGCGAGGATGTCGGCCTGCAGCTGGGCCGCGCGGCTGAGTGCATAGCGGTCGATTTCCAGCAACTGGTCGAACGGCACGGCATCGGTGGCCGGGTCAAAGTCGCTGACGTTGGCCATCAGGAACTTCAGCGTGTTGCGGATGCGGCGGTAGGTATCGACCACGCGGGCCAGGATTTTCGCGTCGATGCCCAGGTCGCCCGAGTAATCGGTGGACGCGCACCACAGGCGGATGATCTCTGCACCCATCTTGTCGCTGACCTCTTGCGGCGCGATCACATTGCCTTCGCTCTTGCTCATCTTGCGGCCGCGGCCGTCCACGGTGAAGCCGTGCGTCAGCAGGCCCTTGTAGGGCGCGTGGTCGTACATCGCGCACGAAGTGAGCAGCGAACTGTGGAACCAGCCACGGTGCTGGTCATGGCCTTCGAGGTACAGGTCGGCCGGCCACTGCGACTGGGCTGCGTGGCTGGCGCGCAGCACGTGTTCGTGGGTGGTGCCGGAGTCGAACCACACGTCCAGGATGTCGTTCACCTTGGTGTAGTTTTCCGCATCGGCGCCGATGATGGATTCGGCCGTGGCCTTGCTCCAGGCTTCCACGCCGCCGGCCTGCACCATGGCCGCGGCCTGGTCCATGATCTCCATGGTGCGCGGGTGCAGCTCGCCTGTGGCGGTGTGGATGAAGAAGGGCAGGGGCACGCCCCAGTTGCGCTGGCGGCTGATGCACCAGTCGGGCCGGCCGGCGATCATGTCGCGCAGCCGGGTCTTGCCGTTCTCGGGGTAGAAGCTGGTTTCTTCGATGGCAGCCAGTGCCAGCTTGCGCAGGGTTTGCGGCGCCTTGTCCTTGGTGAACACGCCCTGGCCTTCGTCCATACGGATGAACCACTGGGCGGCGGCGCGGTAGATCACCGGCGTTTTGTGGCGCCAGCAGTGCGGGTAGCTGTGGGCGATGGTCTCGGTGGCGAATAGGCGCTCGTGCTCGCGCAGCTTGTCGATGACCAGCGGCGCAGCCTTCCAGATGTTGAGACCGCCGAACAGCGGCAGCTCGTCCACATAGCGGCCGTTGCCTTGCACCGGGTTCAGGATGTCGTCGGTCTTGAAGCCGTTGGCGATGCAGGAGTTGAAATCCTCTACGCCGTAGGCGGGCGAGGAATGGACGATACCGGTGCCGTCGTCGGCTGTCGCGTAGTCGGCCAGGAAGACGGGGCTCAGGCGCTGGTAGCCGGGGTCTACATCGTAGAACGGGTGCTTGAAGTTGATGCGTTCCAGCTTCTCGCCCAGGGCGGTAGCCAGCACCGTGCCGTTCAATGCGTAGCGGGCCATGGCTTTTTCCACCAGGTTAGCCGCCAGCAGCAGGATGCCGCGCTCGGTCTGCACCAGCGCGTAAGTCAGAGCCGGGTTCAGGTTCAGCGCCTGGTTGGCGGGGATGGTCCAGGCGGTGGTGGTCCAGATCACGGCGTAAGCGTGCTGGGCCAGCTTGTCCAGGCCAAAGGCGGCGGCCAGCTTTTCGGGCTCGGCGCATTCAAAGCCCACGTCCAGGGTTTGCGACTTCTTGTCGGCGTATTCGATCTCGAACTCAGCCAGCGACGAGCCACAGTCGAAGCACCAGTACACGGGTTTGAGGCCACGGTAGACGAAGCCGCGTTCCATGATGCGTTTCAGCGCGCGGATCTCGTTGGATTCGTTGCCGAAGTCCATGGTGCGGTACGGGTTGTCCCACTCGCCCAGCACGCCCAGGCGTTTGAAGTCGGCCATCTGTCCGGCGATCTGCTCGGTGGCGAAGGCGCGGCTTTTCGCCTGCACTTCGTCACGCGGCAGATTCCGGCCGTGCAGTTTCTCGATGGCGTTCTCGATCGGCAGGCCGTGGCAGTCCCAGCCCGGCACATAGGTGGCGTCCATGCCTTTGAGCTGGCGCGCCTTGACGATCATGTCCTTCAGGATCTTGTTGACGGCGTGGCCGATGTGGATGTTGCCGTTGGCATAGGGCGGGCCGTCGTGCAGCACGAACTTGGGCGCGTTGATGCGTGCGTTGCGCAACTTTTTGTAGATGCCTTTTTCTTCCCATTCCTGGACCCAGCCGGGTTCGCGCTTGGGCAGGTCGCCGCGCATGGGGAAGGGCGTGTCGGGCAGGTTCAGGGTGCTGCGGTAGTCGGGGGCGGTGGATTCAGTCATGGGATATTCGAATGGCACGTTAGGGAGACAGCCGGCGTACACAAAGAGGGGGGCTGCAAGATCGGCAGGCTGTCTGCTGACAGCAACTCGATCGTCTAAATTCGGTCGCGCGTTGTCTGGCGGCTGGTTTCTGCGTGCAGGGTCTTGAAATAGGCGCGTGCCTCAGCGCAGTCCTTGGCGATGCCGATTTGAAGGGCGTCCAGACTGTCGTATTTCAGTTCGTCATGCAGTTTGTGCAGCAGTTCCACGCGGATGATTTTACCGTAGGCCCCCTCGGGGCCCAGCGCGGCGGGCCAGTCCAGGCAATGGGTTTCCAGCAGCACCCGGCCGCCGTTGATGTCATTCGGGTCCAGCGAAGGGCGTATGCCCAGGTTGGCCACGCCGACCAAAGGCTTGGCATCCAGGCCATGCACCAGTACCGCGAAGATGCCGCTGGCGGCGGGTTTCCAGTGCGAGAAACGCAGATTCAGGGTGCGAAAGCCGTCGTTGCGGCCGGCGGCAGACTCGCCGAGCTGCCGGCCCAGCTTGCGCCCATGCACCACGTGGCCGCTGATGCTGTAGGGGCGGCCCAGCAGACGGCTGACGTCGGCCATGCGCCCGGCTTGCAGCGCGGTGCGTACGGCGGAGCTGGACACGCGCTGACCATGCACCTCGTAGCTGTTCATGCGCGCCACGTCGAAGCCCCGGGCCTCGCCGGCGGCGTCCAGCATGGCGTAGTCGCCGGCACGCTTGGCACCGAAGCAGAAGTCGTCGCCCACCAGCACATAGCGCACGCCCATGCCGCGCACCAGCACCTCGTCGATGAAGGCCTGCGGGGTTAGGGCTGCAAAAGCCGCGTCAAACGGCAGCACCACCGCCTGGTCGACGCCGCAGCGGTGCAGCTCGGTGAGCTTGTCGCGCAGGGTGGCGATGCGGGCCGGCGCCAGGCTGGGCTGGGCCGTGGCCTGGGCGAAGTAGTCGCGCGGGTGCGGCTCGAAGGTCATGACGCAGCTGGGTACGCCACGGTGCCGGGCTTCGTTGATCAGCAGCGCCAACATGGCCTGGTGACCGCGGTGCACGCCGTCGAAATTACCGATGGTGAGCGCGCAGTGGGGGGCTATGCCCGGATGGTGGAAGCCACGAAAAACCAGCATGGATCGTTATCTTTTTGATAGCGTATTGCGCCCGTGTAATAAGCGCTGTCAGCTCAATGTTCATAGAAACAATGTATATTGTGACGCAGCAGACAGATGCAAGGCGTTCACCAGCGGGTTGGCGCCCTGCCTAGCATTTCCGGTAAGTGGTCTTTTATCGATCCAGGAGGCGTGTTGTGAAGGTCTTGAAGCTCTCAGCCCAAGGGTTGCCCCAGTCATGGATTTCGCTGGAGCAAGCCGTCGTCCATTACGCGGCCGAAGAGGTGCGCTGGGAGATGGGCGCGCAGGTTGCGGTGTTCCATGGCGGGCATAACGCCATTACGGGCGAGCAGTCGATCATCACCGTCAACAGCATCATCGGCACCCGTGGCGTGCCGAATATCAACCCCTTCGACCTGCGCCCCAGCCTGACCAACGCCAAGCTGTTCATCCGCGACCGCAATGTCTGCGCCTACTGCGGCAACCGCTTCCACGAGGAAGTGCTGACCCGCGAACACATCAAGCCCCTGGGCCAGAAGGGCGCCGACACCTGGATGAACGTGGTGACCGCCTGCCGCGCCTGCAACCACCGCAAGAGCAATCGCACGCCCGAACAGGCGCACATGCCCCTGCTGTACACGCCCTACGTGCCCAGCCTGTGGGAAGACTTCATCCTGCGCAACCGCCGCATCCTGGCCGACCAGATGGAGTTTCTGATGGCCCATGTGCCGAAGTCGTCGCGGCTTTTGATTTAGCTGATCCCTAACTCAGCGCAGAGTTTTTGCACCGTGGCCCGTAACTGGGCCACTTCTTCTTCCAGGGTTTCGATACGGGCTTCCAGCCGGCCCGTGTTGCCGCTGCCCGCGGGGGCTGCAGGGGCGTTGATGTCCACCGGCCCGCACAGCAGATGCGCCCAGCGCTGCTCGCGCTCACCCGGTGCGCGCGCGAGTTTGACCACCAGCGGGCCGCCTTTTTCCTCGCTGCGCTCCAGCATTTCGTCCAGAAAACCCTCGACCGAGGAAATATCGGCAAATTTGTACCAGCGCTCGGTGTTCAGCCGCAGCTCGCCGGCGGTCTGCGGGCCGCGCAGCATCAGCAGGCCCAGGATGACGGCCGATTGCTCGGGTACGCCGATGCCGCGCTGGAAGTTGTGCTCGAAGCGCGTGACCCGGCTGCCGCTGGATTCGCGCACCAGGGCCAGGTCTTTCAACGTGCCCAGGGCCTCGGCGATCTCGGCCTCGCTCAGGGTCATGATCGGGTCGCGGCTGGTTTTCTGGTTGCAACCGGCCAGCAGGGTGCTGAGCGACATGGGGTAGCTGTCGGGCACGGTGCGGGCTTTTTCCATCAGCGTGGCAAGTACGCGGGCTTCGTTGGGCGAGAGGGTGGTGGTCACAGGGATAATTCCGGTCAGTATGAAGAATATTGTTATTTTGATCTCAGGCGGTGGCTCTAATATGGCGGCCATCGTGCGCACGGCCCAACGCGACGACTGGGCCAAGCGCCTGGGAGCCCAGGTAGTGGCGGTGGTGAGCAACAAAGCCACGGCGGCGGGGCTTGACTTTGCGCGTGCCCAGGGCCTGGCTGCCGAGGTGGTGGAGCACAAGGCCTTTGCCGAGGCACCCGACCCGCGTGCCGCGTTTGACGCCCAGTTGATGCAGGTGATAGACCGCCACCAGCCCGCGCTGGTGGTGCTGGCCGGCTTTATGCGCATCCTGACGCCGGGTTTTGTGGAGCACTATGCGGGCCGGCTGGTGAACATCCATCCGTCTTTGCTGCCGGCCTTCACCGGGTTGAATACCTACCAGCGTGCACTGGATGCGGGTTGCCGATTTGCCGGTGCCACCGTGCACCAGGTAACGGCCGAGCTGGACCACGGGCCCATCCTTGGCCAGGCGGTGGTGCCCATCTTGCCAGGTGACACGGCCCAACTGCTGGCTGCCCGCGTGCTCACGCAGGAGCACCTGCTGTATCCGCGCGTGGTGGCGGATTTGCTGCGAAATATGTAGCTACCAGCGCAGGTATTACCTGCGCTGGAGCCGTATTTATGCCGTAAGGCTGACGGTGCTACCCGTGTTGCTGCTGGCGGAGCCCGCAGCGATCTGGGTGTATTGCTTGAGCACTTGCTGGGCCAGTTGGTTCAGGTCAATGCTGTCTGTGCTGCTGGAGGACTTTTGCAAGGTGTCCACGGCGGCGGCCACCTGTTGGACGAAGGTGTCGGCTTCTGTGTTGCTGAGCTTGCCGTCCTTGTCGGTGTCAATTGCCTTGAGCAGGGCCTGCATGGTATCGGCCGTGCCGTTGGCCTGGCCCGCGGCGGCCTCGGCGGCGGACACGATGCCGTCCTTGTTGGTGTCCAGCGGGTCGTAGGTGGTGCTGTCGCTGCTGCTGGAGGTGGGCGGCGGGCCGCCCGCGCCATGGGGGCCGCCTGCGCCCGAAGGACGTCCGGCGTCGAATTCGCTTTGGGTCAGCTTGCCGTCGCCATCTGTATCCAGGCTGGCAAATTTGTCGCTGCTGCTATCGGTGGCGTTTGCGTCTCCGCTGGCCGACATCTTGTCCATAAGTGCGGTGAATTCGCTGGAGCTGAGGCTGCCGTCGCCATTGCTGTCCACCTTGGAGAACAGATCGTCGCCGGCCTGGCCGGTAGCGCCGGTACTGCTGTCGCTACGGCTTTGCGCGAAGTCCATGGTGGACGGGAGCTGCACGATGCTGGTGATTCCGTTGTGCAGTTCGGTGCCGTCCAGGCTGCCGTCGCCATTGGTGTCCAGCTTGGTCATCAGTTCGGCGGCGGTATTGCTGTTAGCCACACCGGTCTTCTTGGTGACCTGCTCCATCAGGGTCTTCAGCTCGTCGGTGTCTATGCCACCGCTTTTGTCTGAATCGACCAGGCTGAAGAGTTTGTCTTTGGGGGCGCCGCGTGTCGCCCCGGTTGAGGCCCACGCGTTGCTGCTGTTACTGACACTGCTGATGCTGGACATCGTTGTTTCCTTTAGGCGGATGAGGGTGGGATGTCACCCCAGCAAGTGGTTTGGGCGACTACTGTATTTTTTACGCCACGTGTAAAGCTTGTTTGTCAACCGTGTATCCAAGTTGGTACAAAAGCTTGTTTAAGAGGCGGAAAAGAAAGGTAAAGACCTGCCTGTTTGTGTCTTTAAGGGGGGGTACTCTCCCTACACTTTTCGGCGAAATGGATGAAATATGAACCCCTCACGCCAAATATTGGTCGTGGACGACGATGCCGGCATTACCAATCTGCTACAGGAATACCTGACGGGTTTTGAGTTTTGCGCGCATACCGCCCACGACGGGCCCAGCATGCGCCAGCAACTGGCTGCACAGCCTATTGATCTGGTGGTGATGGACATGATGCTGCCCGGTGTGGACGGCTTGGCCCTGACGCGCGAGTTGCGCCAGCGCTCACGCATTCCCATCATCATGCTGACGGCATGCACCAACTCCTACGACCGAGTGCTTGGTCTGGAAATGGGGGCCGACGACTACATGAGCAAGCCCTTCGAGCCGCGTGAGCTGGTGGCGCGCATCAAGACCGTGTTGCGCCGGGCCGCCACCGTGCACGACCGCATCCTGCAAGAGGTGGGCGGAGACGTGGTGTACTTCGATGGCTGGGCACTGCAACGCCATGAGCGTCGCTTGACTTCGCCGTCCGGTCTGGTGGTGCCGCTATCGAACGCGGAGTTTCGCCTGCTGCTGGCCTTCCTGGGCATGCCTCGCAGGCTGCTCAGCCGCGAGCAACTGATGGAGCAGGCGCGTGGCCGGGCCATGGATGCGTACGAGCGCAGCATTGATTTGCTGGTGTCGCGGCTGCGGCAGAAATTGAGCGAGTCTCCCGACGCGCCATCGCTGATCAAAACCGTGCGCGGCGCGGGTTATATGTTTACCGTGCAGTCTGTGCAGGGTCAACCTTCGTGGACGTCCTGAGGCGCCTGATTTCGCGACTGTTGCCGTCCACCCTGTTTGGGCGTTTGGCTGTGTTGGTGTCGGTGGGTGTCTTGACTGGCCATGTGCTGGCTTTGGCCATGATGTTCCATATGCGCCCGCCTGTGCGGGACCCGCGCGCGGCGCCACCGTTGCCGAACCCCGTGCTACGCCCGGGTGCCAAGCCACTCATAGAGTTTGGCCTGCCCGCATCTGCGCCACCACAGTCTGGCCCTCCGGACGATATGGCGCCGCCTGCTTCTGCGCTGTGGCTGGACATCAGCGTACGCCTGGCTGCTTTGGTGGTGGCGGCATGGATCGGAGCCCGTTGGTTATCGGCCCCGGTGCGGCGACTGGCCAACGCCGCCAAGGCTCTGGGCCAGGATCTGGACCATCCGCCTTTGCCGGAAGATGGGCCCCGGGAATGCCGTGATGCCAGCCGCTTGTTCAACCAGATGCAGTCGCAGATCCGCCAGCAACTGGTGGAGAGCGATCGCTTTGTCGCCGCCGTATCGCATGATTTGCGTACGCCCTTGACGCGTTTGCGCCTGCGGGCCGAGGGGCTGGGCGACTCGACCCAGAAGAACGCTTTTCGCAACGACATCGTCCAGATGGACGAGATGATTACCGCCACGTTGGACTATCTGTGTGGTGCCGCTCAAGAGGAACCCTGGGTGCATCTGGACGTGGCTGCCTTGGTTGAAAGCCTGGTGGATGACCAGCAGGACTGCGGTTTTCGCGTGGATTTTGGCGGTACGGCTGCGCCGTTGCGGGCGCAAGCATCGGCTTTGCGCCGCTGCCTGAACAATCTGGTGGACAACGCGGTGCGTTACGGCGGTGCGGCGCATATCGAGATGGTGGACAGCCCGGAGCAGCTCTCCATTGAAGTGCACGACCCCGGCCCAGGCCTGCCGGAGTCTGAGCTGATCCAGGTGTTGGCTCCGTTTTACCGCTTCCAGCAGACTTCCGGGCGCAATACCGCCGGCGTAGGCCTAGGCTTGTCGATTTCGCTGGACATTGCGCGCCGCCACCAGGGCAGTCTGACGCTGCGCAACGGTGACACCGCTGGGTTGGTCGCCACGCTGCAGCTACCGCGCCTGGCTGTTCAGCCGGTCTTAAGACCTTGAATACGTTCTAAGCGTCCTGCAGGCCGGTGAAACGCGGCTGGCGCACGCCGTCTATCACCACCTCTTCGGCGAACATGGCCGCTGGGCGCACCCATAGGCCGTGTTCGCCGTAGAGCGCGCGGTACAGCGTCATGGGTTCCAGGGTTTCACTGTGGCGCACGGTGTCGATGACTTCGTACAGCATGCCTTTGTAATGGCGGTAGCGGCCTGGCGGGGTGGGGTGCAACGGAGGCAAATCGGCGTCAGACATGGTGCAGGTTCGTGAAAAAAAGGGGACGTGGGACAATCGGGCTTATGCATCCTAAAGACTTTCTTGACGAGTGTTCTGAACTCGTCCGCCTCGCGCTCCAATTTGAACATCCCGCCGATTCGGTGGTTTCGCGTTTCTTCCGCGACAACCGCTCGCTGGGCCCGCGTGAGCGCGCCACGCTGGCGGAAACCGTGTACACGGTTCTGCGCAAAAAACTACTGTTCGATCATTTGGCCCCTTCGGGCAGCGGCTCCAAGCAGCGTCGTATGGCGATTTTGGGCTTCCATGGCCCACGCGACTTTTTGTACGCGGCCCTGAACGATCAAGAGAAAACCTGGCTGGAAAACTGCGACAAGGTCAAGCAGGAAGACCTGCTGGACCGCCACCGCCACAACCTGCCCGAATGGCTGGTACAGCCGTTGAAAGAGCAGCTCAAGGACGAGTTCTGGCCGCTGGTGGAAAGCCTGGTCCATGGCGCCGGCCTGGATTTGCGCGTCAACGCCTTGAACTCCAAACGTGATGATGTGCAAAAAGAACTGGCCAAGGCTGGGATCCAGTCGGTTGCCACCCCGTATTCGCCCTGGGGCTTGCGCTTGACGGACAAGCCTGCATTGACCAAGGTGGACGCCTTTGTGCGCGGTGCGATCGAAGTGCAGGACGAAGGTTCGCAGCTGCTGGCTTTGCTGCTGGATGCCAAGCGCGGCGAAATGGTGGTGGACTTCTGTGCTGGCGCCGGTGGCAAGACCTTGGCGATTGGCGCCAGCATGCGCAACACCGGACGCCTGTATGCGTTTGACACCTCGGGCCACCGCCTGGATGCGCTCAAGCCACGTCTGGCGCGCAGCGGTTTGTCGAATGTGCATCCCGCCGCTATCGCCCATGAGCGCGACGACCGCATCAAGCGCCTGACCGGCAAGATCGACCGCGTATTGGTCGATGCACCGTGCTCCGGCCTGGGCACGCTGCGCCGCAATCCTGATATGAAATGGCGTCAATCGCCCAAGGCGGTCGAAGAGCTGGTGGTCAAGCAAACCGCGATCTTGCAAAGTGCGGCCCGTTTGCTGAAGCCGGGCGGTCGCCTGGTGTATGCGACCTGCAGTATCCTGCCCCAGGAAAACGAGGCTATTGCGCAAGCCTTCTCGGCGGCGAATCCCGAATTCACCCCCCTTGAAACAGTCGACTTGCTGACCCATTTAAAGGTGGAGAACGCAGCCAGCTTGTGCAGCGGTCCGGTAACGGGCGGCGAGTACCTGCGTTTGTGGCCGCATCGCCATGGCACGGATGGCTTTTTTGCTGCAGTTTGGCAGAAAAAATAAGGCAATGCGTGTGTTGCTTGGGGTTGCTCTCTAGGTAAATTGAGTGCTCCAACCTAGAATAGAGGGTTGGCGCGCCCGGGATACGCGGCGAGCCCACTCTAAAAACGAGGCTATTTACCTATGTTGTTACCCGATTGGGCTGTGTTGAACGCAGCCGTTGACTGGCTTGCAAACGGCTTGTGGAACCTGTCTTGGTGGGAGATCGTGTTGTACACGCTGGTCACCACCCATATCACCATCGCCAGCGTGACCATCTACCTGCACCGCCACCAGGCGCATCGGGCGATGGATCTGCACGCGATTCCGTCGCATTTTTTCCGCTTCTGGCTCTGGCTGGGCACTGGCCAAGTCACCAAGGAATGGGTGGCCGTGCACCGCAAGCACCACGCCAAGTGCGAAACCAAGGACGATCCGCACAGCCCGCACGCCCACGGTATTGAAACCGTGTTCTGGACCGGTGCCGAGCTGTACCGCAAGGAAGCCAAGAACCTGGAAACCGTTGCCAAGTTCAGCCATGGTTGCCCGAACGACTGGATCGAGCGCAATCTGTACACCCGTTTTAGCTGGCAAGGCGTGGGCCTGATGCTGATCCTGAACTTGGCCATGTTCGGTATTGCCGGGCTGTCGGTCTGGGCAGTGCAGATGATCTGGATTCCGGTGACGGCTGCCGGCATCATCAACGGCATTGGCCACTACTGGGGCTACCGCAACTTTGAAGCACCGGACGCGAGCACCAATATCTCGCCCTGGGGCATCATCATTGGCGGCGAAGAGTTGCACAACAACCACCACACCTACCCAACCTCGGCCAAGTTCTCGGTCAAGCCTTATGAATTCGATATGGGCTGGGTCTACATCAGCATGATGGAGAAGATCGGCTGGGCCAAGGTCAAGAAGACGCCGCCCAAGCTGCAACTCGGCGCCATCAAGCCTGTAGCCGACGAAAAGACTTTGGAAGCGCTGATTGCCAACCGTTACGAAGTCATGGCCGGTTATGCCCGTGAACTTCGCCAAGCCTGCAAGGCCGAGCTGGAAACGCTGAAAGCCCGCAAGGGTGATCTGTCCGCATTGCAAGCTGCCAAGCGCTGGATGCACCGCGACGCTGAAAAAGTGCCTGCGGCTGCCCAGCCCCAGTTGGCCCAGGCCCGTGCCGCCCATCCGGTACTGGACAAGATGGTGGTGATGCGCGAAGAACTTCGCCAGATGTGGCTGAACACCTCGCAGTCGCGCGAACAGCTGACAGCTGATCTGCAAGCCTGGTGTCACCGCGCCGAAAGCAGCGGTATCGCTGCTCTGCAAGAGTTCTCGCAAAAGCTGCGCGCTGCGCACGCCTGATAGTGGTTCCCGGCGTGCCGGGGACGTAAAAAAACCCGCTGCGGCGGGTTTTTTTACGTCTGGGCTAGCCACGGACTATGTTCTAACCCCATACGTCGAGCGGCGGGTCCATGGCCACGGCGCGCAAGATGTCGGAACGTGACACAAAGCCCATGACCTTGCCGACGTCATCCACCACCGGCAGGCCCGGCAGTTCGGTATCCAGCAGCACCCTGGCCACCCGGCGGATGTCGGTGTCTGCCGAGACGCTGGCTATTGGCGTCCACATGACGGCGGAGACCGGCTGCGCCATGCGGGTGGCCCAGTAGTCGGGTGCACTGGGCAGACCGGATGTGTTGGGCGCTAGATCAGTGCGATACAGGTCGGCACGCAGCAACATACCTACCAACTGGCCATTCGTGTCCAGTACCGGCACCTGGCCAATTCTTTTTCGGGCCAACAGGTCGGCGGCATCGAATAGCAGGGTATCGGCCTGGATGGTGGTGGCGGGCTGGGTCATCAGCTGCGCCACATGGGTCAACGGCTGACGGGGCGTGTCTGGTTGGGCGGCTTGCGCGTAGGCGGCCAGCGCCGGGTTGGGTAGTGGTTTGTGCGTGTGCTCTTGCGCCGTAGGGGCTTCCACTTCTTGGGGGAATTCGGGCAGGATCTCCAGCTCATTGTTTTCGATACGGTGCATGCGCGCCACGGCATGCACCTGGTCGATATGGCGCAACTGCTCTACGGTGCCCGTGAACACCCTGCCCGAAACCCCGTAGACCGAAAACATGTACAAAACCCTCCTGCGCAGGCGCAAAGTACCATATTGCGCCGGCGGGCGGAAGGCTTATTCCACTTCCGCCTCGCAGTGGGACTGCACTGCCGCCAGGGGGTGCCCGCCCGCATCCTCTACCCAGCCTATGACCTGTAGCCGCTCGGGTTTGGCACCTTCCGGTACGGACATGGCGCGCAGCTCCTGCCAGCCATTGGCCGTGGGGGCCCAATCCAGCACCAGTGCGTTGCGTACCAGGTTGCGTGTGATCGGTGTGCCGTCTTCTCCGGCTGGGATGCTTTCTACCAACACCAGCCAGGCCTTCAGCGGCCCGGTTGGAGTGTCTGCCGGCAGCAGTGCGATGGAGGTGCCTACATAGCCGCTCAGCAGCGGCCCACGTGCGACGCGCAGTTGCGGGGGGGGTTGCAGCGACGGCGGGGGGGCTGCGTGGATGGCTGCCTGCTGCCTCGCTCGCATGCGCTCCAGGCCTTCTGGGCGGGCCGCGGCCGACAAGGGCGCATCTTCGCCGAGCGCGCCGGGCAGTATCCAGTCGAGCGCGATGGCTTGCGGGCTGGGGAGCGCGGTTTGGGGATTGCTCCAGCAGGCTTCGCAGTCGGCGCTGATGAAGCGGTCTCGTATGGCCTGGAAGGCCGGCTGGCCATCGCTGGAGCAGCTGGACTGGGCGATGGCAGGCTGACCCAGGATCAGGGCAGCGAACAGGGCGGCGGGGCCGACGGCAAGTCTGGGTTTCATGGGGGTTCCTACAATCGACGTATGTTCTCAGCAAATACACCCTTGGTCGCAGAAAATTCGCCGCTCTTACACAACCTGAACCCGGAGCAGCTGGCCGCAGTGACCTTGCCGACCGGGCATGCGCTGATTCTGGCCGGGGCCGGCTCTGGCAAGACCCGGGTGCTGACCACCCGCATCGCCTGGCTGCTGCAAACCGGGCGCGTTACGCCCGGCGGCATCATGGCCGTGACCTTCACCAACAAGGCCGCCAAGGAGATGGTGGTTCGATTGGGCACCATGCTACCCATCAATGTGCGTGGCATGTGGATTGGCACTTTCCATGGCCTGTGCAACCGCCTGCTGCGCGCCCATTACAAGCTGGCCAATCTGCCGCAATCCTTCCAGATCTTGGACACGCAGGACCAGTTGAGCGCCATCAAGCGCCTGATGAAGCAGTTCAACATCGACGACCAGCAATACCCCGCCAAGCAGACCCAGTGGTTCATCGGCAACTGCAAAGAAGAGGGCTTGCGCCCCAGCATGGTCGAGGCGCGCGACCCGCAAACCCGCAAGAAGGTAGAAATCTATGCGCTGTATGAAGAGCAGTGCCAGCGCGAAGGCGTGGTCGACTTTGGCGAGCTGATGTTGCGCAGCTACGAGCTGCTGCGTGACAACGATGCCGTGCGCGAGCACTACCAGCGCCGCTTTCGCCACATCCTGATCGACGAGTTCCAGGACACCAACAAGCTGCAGTACGCCTGGATCAAGATGCTCAGCGGCTATGGCGAGAAAGACCTGGCCGCCGGCACCTCCATCCCCGGTGGCAGCGTGCTGGCCGTGGGCGACGACGACCAGAGCATCTATGCCTTTCGCGGCGCGCGGGTGGGCAATATGGCCGACTTCGTGCGTGAATTTGGCGTTACCCAGCAGATCAAGCTGGAGCAAAACTACCGCAGCTTCAGCAACATCCTGGACTCTGCCAACCACCTTATCAGTCACAACAGCAACCGCCTGGGCAAAGACCTGCGCACCGACCAGGGCCCCGGCGAGCCGGTGCGCGTGGTGGAAAGCCCGCGTGACCTGGACGAAGCCCAGTGGATCGTTGATGAAATCAAGCAGTTGGTACGCGATGGCATGGAGCGCAAGGAGATCGCCGTACTCTACCGCAGCAATGCGCAAAGCCGGGTGATCGAAACCACGCTGTTCAATTCCGGCATTCCCTACCGCGTGTACGGCGGCCTGCGCTTTTTCGAGCGGGCTGAAATCAAGCACGCGCTGGCCTATCTGCGCCTGCTGGAGAACCCCAACGACGACACCAGCTTTCTGCGCGTGGTCAACTTCCCGCCGCGCGGCATTGGTGCCCGAAGCCTGGAAATACTGCAGGACGCGGCGCGCGCTAGCGGCTGTTCGCTGCACGATGCGGTCAGCGCCATCCCCGGTAAGGCGGGGGCCAACTTCGGCGCCTTTGTTGCCAAGCTGGACGTGCTGCGTGAACAAACCCAGGGCAGCAGCCTGGCCCACATCATCAAGCTGGTGCTGGAGCACAGCGGCCTGATGGCCCACTTCAAGGCCGACCGTGAGGGTGAAGACCGGGTGGAGAACTTGGAAGAACTGGTCAACGCCGCTGAGAGCTTTGTGTCCCAGCAAGGCTTTGGCCGCGATGCCGTGGCCCTGCCGGTGGACGAGCTCAGCCAGTCACCTGTCAGCCAGGGCCTGGACCCGAACGCGCCGTCTGCCGACGGCTTCCTGGACCAGGACAGTGGTGAAACCCTGTCGCCGCTGGCCGCCTTCCTGACCCACGCTGCCCTGGAGGCTGGCGACAACCAGGCCCAGGCCGGCCAGGACGCGGTGCAACTGATGACCGTACATTCGGCGAAGGGCCTGGAGTTCGACGCGGTGTTCGTCGGTGGCATGGAAGAGGGCCTGTTCCCGCATGAGAACTCGCTCAGTGACCGCCAGGGCCTGGAGGAAGAACGCCGCCTGATGTATGTCGCCATCACCCGCGCGCGCCAGCGCCTGTACCTGAGCTTCTCGCAAAGCCGGCTGCTGCATGGCCAGACGCGCTACAACCCGCGCAGCCGCTTCTTTGAAGAGCTGCCGGAGTCCGCGTTGAAGTGGATCACCTCCAAAAGCGCGGGCTACGGCACCTCCAGCTTTGCTCCTAAATTCGGAGCTGCTAGCGCAGGCGGATACAGCGCTGGAGGCCGATTCAATAAAGAAGATGCGCCCTTTGCCAGCCCACCTGTGCCACCGCAGAAAGAGGCACCCAGCCACGGCCTGCGCGTGGGCATGAAGGTGTTCCACACCAAGTTCGGTGAAGGCAAGGTCAATTTGTTGGAGGGTAAGGGCGATGACGCGCGCGCACAGATCAACTTTCCACGCCACGGCGTGAAGTGGCTGGCGTTAAGTGTTGCGAAATTGACACCCGTGCCCTGATACACAAGGTATCTGCCGTGTATCCGGTTTGTGTCTTCTGGCTGTCATATAGCGGGCGCAGCATGCTTGTGTTGAGGCCCAAGAACACTCCAGGAGCGCACCATGACCGACCTGACCGAATTCCACGTAGGCGACTGCGTCGTCTCGTTGTATGCCAAACCCATGATTGACGGCACGTGGTTGGCCCGCGTTGGCATCGCCCAGCACTACGGCATGCCCATCCCCAGCCAGCGTACCCTGAGCTTTGACAACCCCTTCATGTCCGAAGACTCTGCCCTGGCCCACGCCCGCGAGCAGGGCCTGCGCATCGCACGCGACCCGGTGGCATTTTTGCAGATGGGTGCTTGACGGTTGGTTTTCCGATAGTTGGGCGGCGGCCTTAGTCTTCAAGGCACAGACCGCTTGGGTTTAGGATGGCAAGCTATGGATTGCTTAAGCCTGCTTGCCTCATGAACGAATGGAAAGACCTGGTTGGCCATTGGCGACCTGTATTGGTTCGACTGGCCACCCAAGCTGGAGCGACTGATCGTGCGCATGATCTCAACCACTTGGATCGGGTATGGGCCACGGCCAGGCAACTTCTTTCATCGCATCCGCAGACTGATCCGTTGGTGGTGATGGCGGCGTGCTATCTGCATGACCTCGTCAATCTGCCCAAGGACCATCCTGAGCGAGCACAGGCATCGCGGCTTTCTGCACAACAGGCCGAGACAGCGTTGTCGAAGCTGGGATTTCCGCAGGACAAGCTGAGGGGCGTAGTGCATGCCATTGAAGCGCACAGCTTTTCCGCTGCCATAAGCCCTGAAACGATTGAAGCGAAGATCGTCCAAGATGCGGACCGTCTGGACGCTTTGGGGGCTGTGGGGCTGGCACGCATGTTCCACATTGGAGGGCAGCTGGGGCGGGCACTTGCGCACGCCACCGACCCGCTTGCGCAGGATCGCCCGCTAGACGATGTGCATTACACCCTTGACCATATTGAGAACAAGCTGCTGCAGCTTCCTGCCAGCATGCAGACGGCTGAGGGACGGGAGTTGGCGCAATCGCGTGTGCAATTGCTCATTCGCTTTCGGGACCAATTTGCCCAGGAGTGGCTGGGAACGACGTAGAGTATGTCGATGGTCTGTTGCGACGCGGTGGCGAATAGCTGTCGTCTTTTTGTATTGAAGGGGATTTTTTACGTGGAGTATTCCATAATTCAATTATTATTGAATTATGGAAATATTAAACATCTCCGAAACCAGCGCAGTGCAGTCGCTGGCCGCGCTGGCCCAGGTGCAACGCTTGCGTGCCTTCCGGGCGCTGGTGGTTGCGGGCGCTGAGGGGCTCACGCCTGGCACCATGGCCGAGCAATTGGGTGTGGCGCCCAGCGCGCTGTCGTTCCACCTCAAAGAGCTGACCCATGCCGGCTTGATCGCCAGTGAGCCGCGCGGGCGCAACCTGATCTACCGCGCCAACTTCGACCAGATGAATGCCTTGCTTGGCTACCTGACCGAGCACTGCTGCCAGGGCGCAGCCTGCGGAGCCCCTGATGCCTGCTGCTGAGCCCGGCACGCCACCGAGCCTGCCGCAACAGTTGCTGGCCGAATGCCTGGGCACGGCTGGGCTGCTGTGCGCAGTGATCGGCTCCGGGGTGATGGCCGAACGCCTGTGTGGCGGCAACGTCGGCCTGGCCTTGCTGGCCAATACCCTGGCCACGGTGTTTGCGCTGTACGTGCTGATCGAGATATTCGGGCCGGTGAGCGGCGCGCACTTCAACCCGCTGGTGACTTTGCTCATGTGGTCAAAAGGCCGGTTGGCGCAGATAAAACCTGCGCGAGTAGCTCTTTTATTCATAGCATTTCAGCTGCTGGGGGCGGTGTTGGGGGCTTGGTTGGCACATGCCATGTTCGCGCTGCCCCTGCTGCAAACCAGCCAGCATGTGCGCAGCGGCGCGGGCCAGTGGATTGCCGAGGCGGTAGCCACCGCCGGCCTGGTGCTGGTCATACTGCGCGCGCCCAGCGGCAAGGCCAGCGCGTTGGTGGCCAGCTATATCGGCGCGGCCTATTGGTTTACCGCCAGCACCAGCTTTGCCAACCCGGCCGCCGTGCTGGGGCGCATGTTCAGCGACAGCTTTTCCGGTATCGCGCCTGCCAGCGCGCCTGGTTTTGTATGGGCCCAGTGCCTGGGCGCCCTGGCGGGTGCAGGCCTGGGCAGACTTTTAGAAACATCTTCTGCAGGAGCACACCATGTCTGACACCACCATCTTCCACAACCCGGCCTGCGGCACCTCGCGCAATGTGCTGGCTTTGATCCGCAATTCGGGCGTCGAGCCCACCGTGGTCGAGTATCTGAAAGCCCCGCCGGACCGTGAAAAGCTGCTGGCCTTACTCGTCCAACTGGGCCTGCCGGTGCGCGCCGTGCTGCGCAAAAAGGGCACGCCTTACGACGAGCTGGGGCTGGGTAATGCTGCGCTGAGCGACGATGCCTTGATCGACGCCATCGTCGCCCACCCCATCCTGCTGGAGCGGCCCATCGTCATCACGCCGCTGGGCGCCAAGCTGTGCCGTCCGTCCGAGGCGGTGCTGGACATCCTGCCCCACCCGCAGCAAGGCGCTTTTGCCAAGGAAGATGGTGAAAAAGTCGTCAACGCCCAGGGGCAGCGCCTTGCTCCCTAACTTGGACCCGGCGCTTTTCATGGCGCCCACGCAGGCCGCATTGCAGCCTGCCACGCCCAGCAGCCACCCGCCGCGCATCCTGCTGCTGTACGGCTCGCTGCGCGAGCGCTCGTTCAGCCGTTTGCTGACCGAGGAAGCCGCCCGATTGCTGAGCGCCATGGGCGCCGAGCCGCGCACCTTCGACCCGCACGGCCTGCCGCTGGCCGACGATGCGCCGGAGTCGCACCCCAAGGTGCAGGAGCTGCGCGAACTGACGCTGTGGAGCGAGGGCATGGTCTGGTGTTCGCCTGAAAGGCACGGCGCCATGACCGGCATCATGAAGACCCAGATCGACTGGATTCCTCTCAGCCAGGGCGCAGTGCGGCCCACCCAGGGCAAGACCTTGGCAGTGATGCAGGTCAGCGGAGGTTCGCAGTCCTTCAACGCGGTGAACCAGCTGCGCGTGCTGGGCCGCTGGATGCGCATGCTGACCATTCCCAACCAGTCGTCGGTGGCCAAGGCCTTTTTGGAGTTCGACGAGGCCGGGCGCATGAAGCCCTCGGCCTACTACGACCGGGTGGTGGATGTGATGGAGGAACTGGTCAAGTTCACCCTGTTGACCCGCGACGCCACGCCGTACTTGGTGGACCGTTACAGCGAGCGCAAGGAAAGCGCCGAAGCGCTGTCCCAGCGTGTGAACCAGAAATTACTCTAATTGCTATAAAGTTAAGAGCGGTTGGCGTAGGTGGAATGTGCGCTAGCGCCTTGAATGGCTGGAAGCTTGGCGTGCATCCCAGTAGACTTGGGTCGCATCCAGCATTTCGCTCAGCCCGAGCATGGGGTAGCCCAGATCTTTCTGCGCCAGGCGGGAATCCGCCAGCATGGTGCGCGTCAGCACGGCGGCCAGTCCGGGCGTGATGGATGGCTTTTTACCGCTGAACAGTGCGCCTATATGCGCCAGTGCCGCCACGGTGGTGAGCACGCTGTTCGGCACCGTTGATGCCACCGGTTTGGCGTGGACGCGGCGGGCCACGTCGGCAAACACCTGCAGGTAACTGGCATCTTCGCCGCCCAGCACATAGCGTCGGGCGGGAGCCGGGTGCGTGGCCGCCGCAATATGCGCCTGGGCAACAGCCGAGACGCCGCAAAAGCTGGCCCGGCCGTGCGGGGCCGCCCGCATCTTGCCCTGGGCGGCATCGTCAAACAGGCCGATCCAGCCGCTCGCATCGTAGGGGCCCAGGATGTGGGCCGGGTGCAGGCTGACCACCGACAACCCCTTGCGCGCGGCCTCGCTGAGCAGCGCGTCGGCCAGCAGCTTGGTGCGCAGATACGGGTTGCGGACGGTGCTGGGCTGCAGCGGCGTGTGTTCGTGGATGCGGCCGTCGCTGTCCTGGAACACGCCCAGCGTGGATGTCATCACCACGCGGCGGGCCTGGCGCTGGTGGGCCGCGTCCAGTAGGCCCTGGGTGGCGGCCACGTTGTCGCGCAGCAGCCGCTGTGCATCGCCGGACCACATCGAGGTATTGCCGGCCAGATGGAATACGGCGTCGGCCCGCGCGGGCATGGCCGCAGCCACGCTGGCGGCATCTTCCAAGGCGCCTTGGCGCACCGTCAGCCTGTGTTGCTGCATCCACGCTGGAGCGGCACTGCGTACCAGTGCATGCACCGACCAGTGGTCTTTGAGTAGCGCCTCCACCAGGTTGCGCCCGACGAAGCCCGCTGCGCCCGTCACGAATGCTGTTTTTTCCAATTCAAACCTCCAGATTGCAGAAGCCCAGACTGTAGGCAGGGGCTGGCTACACTGGTATGCATGCAAGTCCGTTTAGCATCTTTGCAAAACCTGAAGGTGAACTGGGACGATCTGCGTCTGCTGATGGTGGTGGCGGGCCATCCGTCCTTACTGGAGGCGGGGCGGGTGCTGGGCATTGCGACCACCACCGTGTCGCGCCGCATGGCCGCGCTGGAGGCTGGCGTGGGCGCGCAACTGGTGCACCGCACCCATGTGGGAACCGTGTTGACCGTGGCGGGCAAGGCGCTGGTCACCGCCCTGGAGCCGCTGGCGCTGGAGCTGGAGGCCACGCTGCGGCAAAGCGCGGGTGCCGACAGCCAGATCGAAGGCGCTATCAAGGTCTCGGTCGCCGAAGGCCTGGTGCCCTTGACCCTGGAGGCTATTCAGTCCTTCCGCACGGCCCATCCTGGCGTGGTGTTTGAGCTGGACGCATCGCACCGCAGCCTGGACATGGGCAAAAACGAAGCCGATGTGGCCGTGCGCATGCTCCGGCCCAAGTCGGACGGCCTGGTGGTGCGGCGCATTGGCCCAGTGCATTTTGGTGTCTACATGTCCAGCCAACAGCCGCTGGCCCGGTCCGCGCAACGTGGGGCGGGCCTGCTGGCGCGCATGGACGGCGTGGTGCTGGGTGGCGAGCTGGCGGGGCTGAAGGAATCGGTGTGGCTGCGCGCATGTGTGCGCGCCGTAGCGCTGCAAACGGAAACCCTGGGCTCGCTGATCGACGCAGTACGGCGCGGCATCGGCGTGGGGGTGATTCCGGATGAACTGGTGCGGGCCGATAGCCGCCTGCGCCGGCTGTGCGACTGTGAAGCCGTGCCGCAGAAAACACTGTGGCTGGTGATGCACCAGCGTACCGCGAAGCTGCCGCGGATTCGGCTGTTTGCCGACCACATGACGGCGCATTTGCGCGCTGCTTCGGCAGGCGCCGGCACCGCGGTGATGCAATAGGGTGAAAAGGCCGTTAGCGCAGATAAAACCTGCGCTAGCAGCTTCCAATTTCATAGCAAGCAGCTCAGACCTTGCCGCTGACCTCGTGGCCCGCATTCGGCGCCAGCCGCAGGGACCATGCGGCGGCCACGGCCATCAGCGCCGCACCGGCCAGCTGGGCGTGCTGGAAGTCGGCCAAGCCCAGGGCCGCCGCGCCGCGCAGCTGCTGGAACAGCGCCAGGGCCAGCGCGGCAAAAGCCACGCCCAGCGTGGCAGCCACCTGCGCCGACATGGCAGACAAGGTGCTGGCACCGGCGCGATGTTCGGCGTGGATGTCGGCAAAGGCCAGCGTGGACACCGTGGTGAAGTGCATGGAGCGGGTCATGCCGGCGATGAACAGCACCGGGTAGACCAGGGCCATGGGCTGGCCTGGCGCCAACAGGCCGCAGGCCGCCATGGCCGCTGCGCACATGGCGCCATTCACCGTCAAAACCCGGCGAAAGCCGAAGCGGCGCAGCACCGGCGTGGTGGCGCTTTTCATCACCAGGTTGCCGCCCATGTAGACCAGGATCATCAGCCCGGCCTGGAAGGCGTTCAATCCAAAACCGATCTGGAACATCAGCGGCAGCAGAAAGGGCGTGGCGTTGATGGCGATGCGCGCCAGCATGCCGGCGGTGAGTATGCTGATGGCAAAGCTGGGTACGCCCACGGCGCGCAGGTCCAGCATGGGCGTGGGGTGGCGCAGCGCATGGCGCACGGCCAGCACCCCGGCGACACCAGCGCAGCCCAGCCACAGCAGGGCGACCTGGGCCGAGCCTTGCGCCTCACCCAGCAGCGCCAAGCCATGCACCAGCCCTGCCAGCGCCACGGCGGTACACACAAAGCCGTACAGGTCGAATGGTGTGCGCTGGGCGGTTTCATTCGGCACATAGCGCAGCACTAGCCAGATGCCGACTAGGCCCAGCGGCAGGTTGATCAAGAAGATCCAGTGCCAGGACGCATAGGTAGCGATCAGCCCACCCAGCGGCGGCCCCAGCACCGGGCCTATCAGCCCCGGCCAGGTGATCAGGCCCAGAGCTTCGATCAGCCTGGCTTTGGGCGTGCTGCGCAGCACCACTAAGCGGCCCACTGGCGACATAAAGGCGGCGGCCATGCCCTGCAGCGTGCGCGCGGCAATAAAGCTCCACAGATTGGGGCTGAGCGCGCACAGCAGAGACGACAGGGTAAACAGCGCGATCGCCCCGGCAAACAGTTTGCGCGTACCAAAACGGTCGCTGGCCCAGCCGGCGGTGGGCACAAACACCGCCAGCGCTACCAGGTAGGCCGAGATGCTCAGGCTCAGGCTTAGCGTGCTGGTGTGGAAGCTGGTGGCGATGGCCGGCAGCGCGGTGGTGACGATGGTGCTGTCCAGCGTCTCCATGAAGAAGGCCGTCGCCACGATCAGCGGGATGCGGCGGGAAAATGCAGGTGCTGCTGCGCTAGGCATTGATGAAAAGTGCCGCTAGCGCAGGTAGAGTCTGCGCTGGCAGCTATGGTTTTGGTAGCTCTTCCAGGGTTTCGTCGGCTTCGAAGCTGTCGCGAAAGCTGAAGTACACCGAACACATGAACATGCTGGTGGTCAGCAGGCTGACGGCGTAGGTGCCCATGGCCAGCACTTCGGCAGAGTTCAGCAGCAGCGCCAGGATCTGCACCACGATGCCTTCGGCCATCACCACGGCGAACCAGGCCAGGCCGAACACCACATACGCGCCCTTGTTGCGCCAGCAGCCCACCAGGCTGAAGAACAGGCTTTTCACCGGCGTGATGCCATGCCAGTGCGTCAGCGCCGGCGCGTGCCAGAAGGCCAGCGACAAAGGCAGATGCAAGAGCATGAACAGGAAGATGCCGCGCGGCAGCTCCATACCCGATGCGCTGCCGGCCGCCTCGTCCTGAGGGCCGTGCAGAAAGAACATGCGGGCGAATTCGCCGCCGTCTGCCAACGCGGTCAGGGCCACGATCACGCAAAACCAGAAGGTGTAGATCAGGCCCAGCACCAGCAGGGGCTTGGTGCTGGCCTGCGGGCCGCGCAGGCCGGTGAGCAGCACCGTGGGCATGGGGAAGCTGCCCTGGCTGGCGCGCTGGGCTGCCGCCATCAGGCCCAGGCCCAGCGTGGGCAGCAGCATTAGCGACACCACGCTGCCCAATAGAGGCACCAGGTTCAGCACCGACAGCGTGGCCATGAACAGGAAGAACAGGCCGGTCAGCGCCAGCGGCTGTTTGAAGAACACCTGTATGCCCAGCCGCACCCACACAATGCCAGTGCGTGCCGAGACAATTTTGAGTTTCATGGAGAGCTTCGCTGGGGTCAGAGCGTGATGGGATGGGCCACGCGTTCGCGCAGAACACGTTCGAAATGGCCGGGGTCGTGAGGCTTCAGGATGTCGGCTTCACGCGGCAGATGCCAGTCCCACAGGCGCGAGATCCAGAAGCGCAGTGCGCCGGCGCGCAGCATGGCGGGCAGCAGCTGGCGCTCGGCGGCGGCCAGTGGGCGCACGGCACAGTAGGCGTCCAGAAAGGCCTGGCAACGCGCCGCGTCATTGGCGCCTGTGGCCAGGTCTATGCACCAGTCGTTCAGGCACACGGCCAGGTCGAACAGCCAGGTATCGGTGCCGGCGAAATAAAAGTCGAAGAAGCCACTGAGCTGCGGGCTGCCGTCCACCGTGTCGAACATCACGTTGTCGCGGAACAGGTCGGCGTGGATGGGGCCGCGCGGCAGGGCCGCATAGGCGCTGGATTCGGCGATGTGGTTCTGGTAGGCCAGCTCGCTTTGCAGCAACTGGGCCTGGGTTGGTTCCAGGTGCGGCATGACCACTGGCGCTGTCTCGTTCCACCAGGGTAGGCCGCGCAGATTGGGTTGCTCCATGTCGAAGTCGCGGCCAGCCAAGTGCATGCGCGCCAGCATGTCGCCGACAGCGGTGCAGTGCAGCACGCCCGGCGCCAGTTCGCTCTTGCCGCGCAGCTTGCTCACGACCGAGGCGGGCTTTTTCTTGACGGTGTGGAGGATGCTGCCGGCCTTCGTGGCCACCGGGTCGGGCACCGGGATGCCGCGCTGGGCCAGGTGCTTCATTAGGTGCAGGTAGAACGGCAGTTGTTCGAAGCTCAGGCGTTCGAACAGAGTGAGCACGAATTCGCCGCTCTCGGTGGTGACGAAGTAGTTGGTGTTCTCGATGCCGCCTTCGATGCCGCGCAGTGCGCTGACTTCACCCAGATCCAGTTGGCGCGCCAGCGCCTGTGCCTCTTTCAGCGAGACTTTCGTGTACACCGCCATGGCTTAGAAGCTGATCAGTTTCCAGACACGCTGACCCACGCTGCCAGAGCCGCCATCGCGCTCGTCCAGCCGGCGGTTGCGTGCACCGTTGGCCGGCACCACTTCATAGGCGGGCATGCCGTTGCTGGGCTGGACACTGATGTTTTGCGTTTCACCGCCTACGCGCAGTTCGTTGACGCGGGCGCCGGAGTCAATGACTTCGATGTGCTCGATGCGCTGATCGATAGGAGGGGTGGGGGCAGCAGGTACTGCAGCCCAGGCGGAAGACAGGCTAAGCAAGGCAAGGGGGAGGGATAGAAGGGCGCGCATACACACGATTGTAGGTGTATGCGCCAATGCCGATAGGCCAGCGTGGTGTTATTGACCCACGGGATAGAGCCTGGACCAGGCCAGCATCAGCAGCGTGGCCGCCAGCGCCCAACTGGCCGTGGCCGACAGCAGGGTGGTGGTCAGCGTGCAGCGCAGGCTCAGGGCGTAGACGGTCAGCAAATACACGGCGTAGGGCAGCAGCGACCACAGGCCGAACAAGGCGGTGGTGCGCAGGTCGGCCATTGAGCGTTCGCTGCCCACGATGGCATGGGCGATCAGCGCGAAGGTGGGAAACAGCGGCACCAGCCCGGCCACCACGAAATTCTTCGACCGCGACAGCAGCGCAATCGCCAGCACCGCCAGCGCGCCCAATATGCATTTCAGAAACAAGGACAGCATGGGCGCGCTCAGTGTCTTATGGGGGCTGCAGGCGCTGTGGGGAAAGCGGGCGCTGCAGGTGCCGCTGGTGCCGCTGGTGCCACAGGCTGCGCTGCTGGTGGGGGGGAGGCCGTGCTGGCGTCTGCTGGAGCTTCGTCAAAACCTATACGTATCAGCTCGCCGTTTTCCGGCGGCTCGGTGTAGGTCCAGTCGTTCAGTGCGTCGCGCATCACGCTCGGCGGCGGGGCGAATGGCGCCACCGGCACGCTCTTGAGCGCATGGCCCATGTAGTCGATCCAGATAGGCAGCGACAGGCTGGCGCCAAAGGCATTGCTGCCCAGGCTGCGCGGCTTGTCATAGCCCATCCACACCACGGTGGCCAGGGTGGGTTGGAAGCCGGCGAACCAGGCGTCCACCGCGTCGTTGGTGGTGCCGGTCTTGCCGTACAGGTCGGGGCGCTTCAGCGTGGACTGGGCCTTGGCGGCGGTGCCACTACGGGTCACTTCCTGCAGCAGGCTGTTGGTGATGAAGGCGTTGCGCTCGGGCAGCACGCGGTCTTCGTCGGTCAGCGCGGGGGCGGGCGGGGCTTCGAACAACAGCTTGCCCTGGGCGTCGGTGATGCGCTCTATCACCACCGGTGGCAGCAGATGCCCACCGTTGGCGAACACCGAATAGGCTGAGGCCAGTTGCAGCGGCGTGGTGCTGCCGGCGCCCAGCGCCAGCGTCAGGTTGTCCGGCTGTTTGTCGATCTCAAAGCCGAAGCGGCCGGCCCATTCACGGGCCGGCTGCACGCCCAGGAACTGCAGCAGCCGGATGCTGACCAGGTTGCGCGACTGGGCCAAGCCCTGGCGCAGGCTGACCGGGCCGAGGAACTGGCCGTCGTCGTTCTGCGGGTTCCAGGCCGGTGCGCCATTGGCGGCGGCAACGTTCAGCGGCGAGTCGTTCACCAGGGTGGACGGCATCACGCCCTTGTCGATACCGGCGGAGTAGATGAAGGGCTTGAAGCTGGAGCCGGGCTGGCGCCAGCCCTGGGTCACGTGGTTGAACTGCTGGTCGGAGAAGTCGAATCCACCCACCAGGGCGCGCACCCGGCCAGTCTGCGGCGTCAGCGATACCAAGGCGCTTTGCACCTCGGGCCATTGCGACACGGCCCAGTAGCCGCCGCCCTTGCCGTCCATGTGTTGCACGCGGATGATGGCGCCACGGCGCAGCGCCAGCGGGGCCGGGGCCTTGGCACTCAGCGCGGGCTGGGCCCAGCGTAGGCCATCGCCCTGGATGTGCAGCGTCTCACCTGTGGCCAGGCGGGCCACCACTTCTTGCGGGCTGGCCTGCAGCACGATGGCCACGCGCAGGTCTTCGTCGTCGCTGTAGTCCTTCAGTGCCTGGGCTGCGGCTGCGTCTTCTTCGGTGGCGTCGGCCGGGGCGGGCGGCAGGTCTTCGTTTTCTTCGGGGCCACGGTAGGCCTGCTTGCGGTCAAAGGCCAGCACACCCTTGCGCAGTGCCTGGTAGGCGGCCTGCTGGTCGGCGGCGATCAGCGAGGTATAGACCTTGATGCCCTGCGAATAGGCCTGCTGGCCATAGCGCTCGAACACGGCCTGGCGCGCCATCTCGGCCACGTACTCGGCATGTACCGGTACCTGCAGCGGCGAGCGGATTACCAGCTTTTGCTTGGTGGCGGCGTCGAACTGGGCCTGGTCGATCACGCCCACGCTGAGCATGCGTCCCAGCACCAGCTGCTGGCGCCGCGTGGCGCGTTCCATATTGCTGATGGGGTTGGCGAAGGCCGGGTTCTGCGGCAGGCCGGCCAGCATGGCCACTTCGGCCACGGACAGCTCGGGCAGGGTCTTGCCGAAGTACACCTGGGCGGCGGCGCTGAAGCCGTAGGCCCGGTGGCCCAGGTAGATCTGGTTCATGTACAGCTCCAGGATCTCGTCCTTGCTCAGGCTGTGCTCGATCTTGATGGCCAGCATGGCTTCTTTCAGCTTGCGCTCGGCCGTCTTGCGGTTGCTCAGAAAGAAGTTGCGCGCCACCTGCTGGGTGATGGTGGACGCACCCTGGCGTCGCCCGCCAGTCAGGTTGGACACCACGGCGCGCAGCACGCCTATGGGGTCGATGCCGCTGTGCTCGCGAAAGCGCGCATCTTCCACGGCCAGCAGGGCGTCCTGCATTAGCTTGGGGATTTGCGCGATGGGCAGGAAGTCACGCCGCTCGGACCCAAACTGGGCAATCTCCACGTTGTCGCTGGTGTAGACCTGCATGGCCTGCTGCGGCTGGTAGCTGGTTACCTTGTCCAACGGCGGCAGGCCGGGGTAGTACCAGACGGCTGCAATGGCTAGCACCAGTGTGCCGATCACGCCCAGGCCCAGGCAGACCCATATGGCGGTGAGCCAGAGCTTGCCGGATTGGTTGCGGGATGGTACGGGATGGGAGGAAGAAAAAGAGGAGGGGATTGGGGTCATGTCAGCTATGGCGCTGGTGCCGGTTGGGGCGCGGGCTTGGGCGCGCTGAATGCGGGTAGTGGACGTTCTGTCGCGTGGGCGAGGGGGCTGGCATCGGAGTGGCGGCGGGCCCTGCAAAGATCGGGCAAATTAATGGGGCGGCTCCCGGTTCGGTCGTCGCGGAGCTTAGCGGCTGGCTGTGAAGGAAGTGTAAAGCGGGGTGTCGGACCCCATGCAAGCATTTGTAATGCTATTGAATTAGTAGCTGCTTACGCAGATAAATTCTGCGCTGAAGCGGTATTTTTTATAAAAATAGAACCGAGTCATATGCCGGCACGCGATGCACTGCGGGCTGGAAGGGCCTGCGTTGATATGCTAGGGCTTACCCCAGTTGTGAGCGATTAGTGAACGTATGGGTTTGATAATCGCACGAATGGATCGTCTGCTGTATGGCGATTTGCCCTTGGCGACACTACATTCTGCTCCGCACCGCGGCCAGGTCTGGCCGCTAACGGACCATCTGAACGCTGGCGCGACCGCACCCTCCGCCCTCTGTCCGGCATGAGCCGCTTGCAGAACAACGTTCACCCACCCAGGAGACATGCATGAGCACCACCGCCGGCGATTCACGCGCCAAGCACCAGTCGAAGAAGGCCACAGCCAGTGGCTGGATCGGCTCGGCGCTGGAGTATTACGACTTCTTCATCTACGCCACCGCGGCGTCGCTGATCTTCCCGCAGATCTTTTTCCCCAAGGGCGACCCCACCACCGCCATCATCGCCTCGCTGGCCACCTATGGCGTGGGCTATGTGGCGCGGCCCATCGGGGCCTTCTTTCTAGGCCACTGGGGCGATACTCAGGGCCGCAAGAAAGTGCTGATCATCTGCATGTTCCTGATGGGCTTTTCCACCGTTGCCGTGGGCCTGCTGCCTACCTATGACCAGGTCGGTCTGTGGGCACCTACGCTGCTGGTGATCCTGCGCCTGATCCAGGGCTTTGCGGTGGCTGGCGAGATATCCGGGGCCAGCTCGATGATTCTGGAGCACGCGCCCTTCGGGCGACGCGGCTTCTTCTCCAGCTTCACGCTGCAGGGCGTGCAGGCCGGGCAGATTCTGGCGGCGGCGGTGTTCCTGCCCTTGGCGCACTTCATGCCCACCGAGGCCTTCAATACCTGGGGCTGGCGCATACCCTTCATCCTGAGCTTCCTGGTCATCGTGGCCGGCTACATCATCCGCCGTGAAGTGGACGAAACCCCTGCCTTCGCCGAAGAAGGCGCCCACGGCACCGTGCCCAAGGCCCCGATGATCCAGGCCGTGACCGAGAGCTGGCGCGACATGCTGCGTGTGATGTGCTGCTCGCTGATGAACGTCATCCCGGTGGTGACCACCATCTTCGGCGCGGCCTATGCAGTGCAGCCCGGCTACGGCATTGGCTTTGAGAAAGACGTGTACCTGTGGATTCCGGTAATGGGCAATATCGTCGCCGTGCTGGTGATCCCCTTCGTGGGCAATCTGTCCGACAAGATCGGCCGCCGCCCACCCATCATCATCGGTGCCCTGGGCTCGGGTCTGCTGTCCTTCGGCTACCTGTACGCCATCAGCGTGCACAACGTGCCGCTGGCCATCACCATGTCGCTGCTGATGTGGGGCGTGGTGTACCAGGGCTATAACGCTGTGTTCCCCAGCTTCTACCCCGAGATGTTCCCCACCCGCACCCGGGTGTCGGCCATGGCCATCTCGCAAAACCTGGGCACGCTGGTCACCGCCTTGCTGCCCGCGCTGTTCACCGCTGTAGCGCCCCCCGGCGCGATGAACATCCCGTTCACCATTGGCTCCATCACCCTGGCCGTGACGGTGATTGCCGCCATCGCTGCCTGGACCGCCCGCGAAACCTACCGCGTGCAGATGGTGGACCTGGGCAACCCCGACGCCGTGCCCGTGCCCAAGAAGGCTTACGACGCCGCCCGTGAAAAGCTGATCGCCGCTTCACAACAGGCGCACGCCTAGTTTTTAACCGGTCTCCTTTTAGCTGCCCGCGCAGATGTGGTCTGCGTCGGCAGCTATTTTTCTTATAGCGGGTTATCCTGCAGGTTTGGCTTTTTGTAGACCGCATGCTGAACCGCCCACTTCCCCTCCTGTTAATCACCGGCAGCCTGCTGGGACTGGGCTTTCCTTTGGGCAAGCTGGCCGGGGCGGCGGGTATTGCACCTATCGTCTGGTCCTGGATCATGGCTGTTGGCGCCGGCCTGGTCTTGCTGCTGGCCCTGTGGCTGGGCCGCGTGCGGCTGCCGCTGGACGCACGCCATCTGCGCTACTACCTGGTGACGGGCGCGGTGTCCAACGCGCTGCCCAATCTGCTGGTGTTCAGCGCCATGCCGCACTTGGGGGCGGGTTTCATCTCCATCTTCTTTGCGTTTTCACCCATCGTGACCCTGGTGTTCCACAGCCTGCTGCAGCGTCGGCGTCCCAGTGCCCTGGGCGCAGCGGGTATTGCCCTGGGCTTTGCCGGGGCTCTGGTCATCGTGCTGTCCAAGGGGCGTGTGGATACGCCCGGCGGCGGCACGGTCCTGTGGCTGGCGCTGGCTTTTTTGATTCCGCTGCTGCTGGCCGCTGGCAACGTTTACCGCACCTTGGCCTGGCCCGCTGGCACCAGCGGCCTGGCCCTGGCGGCGGGCACCAACCTGGGGGCTGGCGCGGTGCTGGGTGTGCTGTCGCTGCTGTGGAACGGCAGCCTGCCGCTGTCGACCGCGCTCGCCGTACCCGGCCTGTTGCTGGCCCAGGTGGCCATCAGTGCGGCCATGTTCGCCGTGTTCTTCCGCTTGCAGAGCGTGGGCGGGCCGGTGTACCTGAGCCAGATTGGCTATGTGGCCGCCGCCGTGGGGCTGGGCACGGGCACCTTTGTGCTGGGCGAGCACTATGGCCTGCTGACCTGGCTGGGGGCGGTGGTAGTGGCCGTGGGCGTGCTGATGACGACGCGGGCACAGCAGGGTGTGGGTAAGTAATTGCTATTGTTTTGGTAGCTGCTTGCGCAGGTTTTATATGCGCTACAGGTACTTTTGTTGAATACGGCTTCTGGCGGGCTGTCATACCCGCGTTCAGAGCTTCTGCCTGCTATGCCTGTCCGTCCCGGCTCAGCAATTCTGCCTGGAAGCGTTCCAGTTCTTCATCCAAAGTCCCGCGGCTGCGGAATGGGCGGTTGGCTTTGCCGTACCAGTACTCGGCATCTTCCAGATCGCCTTCCTGGATGTGCAAGATGCCGTGCAGCCAGGCGGCCAGTTGCGAGTCGTCGGTCTGCACCAGGTTGTGGGCCTCGATCCAGCGACCCGAGCGCATATGCTCCAGGACTTGGTGAAGAATGGCCATTGCATGCTCCTTTGTGGGTGTTCTGTACACCATAGCTGCTTCCACGCACAGGGGCGAATAAACAGCCCGCTGTCATGTGCGTGGGGCCATCCCATTACTTTTGTGGATTGGAAAACATCGGGTTGCCGCTGGTGGTCTTCACGACTTCTTCTTGCAAAACGTCCCAGTGCTCCACGATCTTGCCATTTGCCAAACGGAAGATGTCTACGCCCACCATGGCTTTGGGGCCCATGCCGGTATAGCGGCCGTGCACCATGACGAAGTCGCCTTCGGCCACCACCATGCCTGGTTCGTACCTGAAGTCTGGCCCCAGGCTGCCAATCCAGCCCTTGAGCACCTCGGAACCGTTGGGCACCGCCGGGTTGTGCTGGGTGTAGTTGGGCGACCAGTACTTGTCAATGACCGAAGCGTCATGCGTGATGAACAGCCCCTTCATGCCCGCAACCACGATCTCTTTGTTGGTTTGAGCAAATGCACTGCTGGAGAAGATCGCCACAAGAGATGCTGCGGCGAAGAGGGTTTTAAAGGGTTTCATTTTGGGCTCCTATCGGGGTTGCTGCTGGTTAACTACTTAGCGCTTCATCTCGCCCTTGTTGACCTTGGCGCCGATGTCCAGGGACATGGCGCCAAGGTCACTTGTGGGTAAGTAACGCCCGGTACGTTGAAGTGCAATGTAGTTTCTTCAATCGCGCAGATAAACCCGTGTAGTTGCACATTAATGTTGCGTGAATCGATCAGGTAGTGGGTTCACTAGCACCCATGTTCGCCCGACTTTTCACTGGGCAAGCGTAGGTGGCTAGTGCGTCTGCGCTGGATCGGCTGCGTGGCCGCAGTCGCCCAAGGGTGGGGCGTGCTACTTTTTTTGCAGCTGTATCCGCAGGTTTTATCTGCGCTACAAGGTATTTTTGTATGGATACAGAGGTTGGAGAACTGCCAGAGCCACGGGCAATCTTTGGTTCTTTGGGGGATTTAATCGATTACCCCTGGGAGTTCGGAGGGCTGTTTCCGAACTCCCAGACTCAGCTTTCGTGAACAAAAATAACCCAGGAGGTATCAGCGCCTAGTGCATCCAGCTGCCTATATCGGCGTTGTATCCCTCTCCGCCAGTTTCGCCATCAGCCCCCAGACTGAATACATCGATCTCTCCGTGCAAGCCTGGGGACCGGTATTGCAATTCATTGCCCCAGGCGTCTTTGGGCATTTGATCCATATACACGCGCCAGTTCGGCGGCACTTTGCCGCTGCTGGGCTTTTGAACCAAAGCCCCCAGGCCCTGGCTGCTGCTGGGAAAACTTCCGGCATCCAGTTTGTACAGATTCAAGGCCTGCACGGTGTCGGCAATTTGCTGCTTGGTTGCAGCGACCCGCGCATCATTCGGGCGGTCCATGATTTTAGGAATCACTAAAGCCCCCAGAATCCCCAGGATGGTGATGACCACCAGAATTTCGATCAGCGTGAAGCCGGTGTTTTTGCGAATGCGTGGCATGTAATGGTCCTTGCTCAAATATTCAGTTTGGAAACATTCAGGGTGTAGTGGCCAGGGGCTCCAGCAGCTTGCAAGTAAGCTCCAAGAAACCCCGGGAACTGGGCGGTTAACCCGGCATTGTCGATGAGCTCTCCGGTGAACTGGAATCCTTGTTGCACGGAGTGGCTACCCTGGCCGGAAATCACCAGAGGGCCGTCCTGGCTGGTGATTGAAAAGCTCACGCCGGAATTCTCGCTATGGCCTTTCAGCTCGAAAGTGCCCAGTTGCCCTTTTGGAACCAGGCTGGTCGCGGCGTTGAGCCATTCCATTTCAATCTGGGATATGCGGGTGGACTGCAGGTTGCCTTGCGCAGAAATCTGGCGAAAGTTCAAAAAGCCTTGCCAGTCACCTTTGTTCAGCATGCCGGGCAGCAGCGGTGTGACTTCCTTTGCCTCTACGCCCAGTCCTCGCAGGTTGACCTGCCAGCCGTACAAGCCCAGTTGTACTTGCCCGATGGACGAGCCATTGACCTTGATCTGGAACAGCAGGCCAGCGTTCTGGAATCCGTCCAGCCTCCATTCCAGAGGCGGCAGAGACAGCTGACGCGGGTCTTTGCCGCGCATACCCGTAACTACCCCGCGTCCGTTCCACAGTGTGCCGTCGGCGTCGGCCAAATCCCACTCATGGTTGGTGGCTTGTTGCAGAACTGTGCCAATGAGGCTGGCTGGGGCCAGCCAGAGCATAAACACCACGGTTAGCAGGCAGGTGACGGCGATTTGACGGGAGCGCTTCACGGCTCGGTCCTCCACAGTTCCAACGTGGCCTGGATTTCAACCATGCCTTGTACATCTGCCCGGGTGACTTTTACCTTTTGCACAAGCATGCGCATGTCTTTCTGCACAAAGGCGAGCCAATCCACCCACTTGTCGAATGGCACCACGCCTTGCAAAGAGACCTGATTCTCGGAATCCAGGGGTTGGACGATTTCGGTGGGCAAGCCAAACTTGGTCAGTGCATCAGACACCGCCACTGAATACACCTGGTTGACGTTGCCGCCCGCTGTGGGAAGTTGTTTGAGCCGTTGCAACTCGTCGGCCTGGACGCGCATCGTGCCCAGGACTTTCAATTCAGTCGCCAGCTGGCTTTGGGCCCGTTCCTGGGCTGCGGCCAGCGCTGACCAGAACCAGACCAGCGCCACCACGGCCATGCCGAGCAGCCACGCCGTAAGCAGGCGCTGGTCCCGTCGGGATAGGCCTCTCCACCAGGATTGCAGTTGTTTCATGGTTATTCCTTGGCCATTAGCGCCGTGGTGATCGTGCCATTGTTGGTCGATTGCGTGACGGCGGTGTAGCCGCGTTGCAGCATGCCGGTTTCCAGCGCGCGCGCATCCTGGCTGCTGCCGCTCCAAACGGCGATCAAGCGGCCTTGGTCATAGTCCAGGCTGGTGAATTTGGCCTGTGGTAGCTGCTGCGCCAGCGCCGCCAGCACTGGCACAAACCCGTCTGTACGCGATTCGCCCACGCGGGCGCGTGCGGCCTGCCACAGTTGGTGCAACTGGCGGGCCGGCTTGTCGGTCTGGTCGGCCTTGCCACTTACCTCCTGCCAGAAAGCCAGTTGCTCGCTCTTGACCTGGTGGATGGACCACCATGTCTTGCCTACGCTGGCCAAGGCCATTAGCGTCTGAATGCACACGCAGGCTGCGATCGCGATCAGCGCAGTCCTGAATGCGGGCTCGGCCATAAGCTTGCGCCGGGGCATCCAGTCTCCGACCAGCAGGTTGGCACTGGGGTTCGACAAGGTGGCGCGCCAATCCAATGCAGTTACGCGTTCGACCGGAATACCCCATGCCTCTTCCAGCCCCTGAAAGAGAGTGGGTGTCACGCCGTACAACTGGATGCGGGTCGGTGGCGGGGGCGTAGCCTGCTCACGGTGCAAGGCCAGGGCAATGGGAATGCCTGCACCGTCGCCGGGCATGTCCAGTTCCATTGCAACCATGCCATCGTGAAGCCACAGAAGGTCGTCTTCATTTTGGAAAACCCGCCATGCGCCCGCGGCGGTGGGGAGCTTCTCGGCCAATGCCTCCACGCGCGCCAAGGACCGCCCCAGTTCTTGCATCGTGGCTACCAGCAGTTCCAGCCGCTGGCGCTGCAATGTGCAGCAGACCACTTCGTCACCTTGTTGGCGCAGGGGAATCACGACCAAACGGCCCAGGTCGTCCACCAATCGGTCCTCCAACGCCATGGCGACTGCGGCAGCGTCTTTCCAATTCACTTTTGGAGGGAGCTTTACCGTGTGGTAGACAAGCTGCTCTGGGGAGAGAATGAGCACGTGCTCCGTGGCTGGTGGCCACTGCTTGGGGGTGTCTTGCCCTGTGGTGAGCAGGCGCTCACCTTCGACCAGACTCCAGGGACAGTCCAGGTGTTGATGCGGCCAGCCCGCATCGATAGAGAGATATAAGGTTCGATTCATGGGCGCTTCATCCAAACAACATCGGGCCAGGCTCCGGGTTTGCGTCTTAGCAGGGCAATCGCAGACGCCCGGCCTTGTTCAAAGTTGGCGTGCACTTCGACCTTGAAGAAGTCGCTGCGAACCGAAACGGATTCCGTGCGAAATGTGTCCCTGGCATCCTCGTTGAGCAAGGTGTAGAAATCCGGGGTGTATTCAAAAGGTGTGGCGGCACGCCGGTTAAAAATTTCTTTCGCCTGCTGGAAGCTGAGGCCGGGGGCTATGGCGTAAATCAACTCCACAGGCGCAGTGTTGACGTTCAGCTTTGAATTGGCGGTGGGCAGCAGGGTGATGTATTTGTCCAGTTTTGCAATGGTTTCCGGTGTGTAGCCGGGTATAGCCTCCAGGCTGGCCGTACCCATATAGCGGACACGTTCCGACACCTTGCCCGATAGCGCCGTTTTCAGGGACGCGGCCAGCGCAGGGGGCAGCCCCAGCGCCTGCAGCAGGCGTTCATATTGGCCCCAGACATAGGGGTCCCCGGCCAACAGCCATGCCATGTTGAATTTGGCCTGCTCATCAAACATCTGGCCGCTGATTTCGCCGCCGGCGACCGGGATGGGAGGCACCCGCGTGCCCCAGGCCTCGCCCAGGTAGTCTTTGCCTATGCGTTGGCGCTGGCGTTCATACAAGACCGAACGGGCCCAGTCCACACCACCCATTACCAGGCGATGCGCCTGGCGTGCGTCGCGCAGCACTTTTACCTGCGTAACCCAGATATCGACGCGCCAGAGGATGGCCGACGCCAACACGGTGACCACAGCCACCAAGAGCAGTGCCATCAGCAGGGCTACGCCTTTTTGGTGCCGGGTAACGTGCGAGGTGTGCATGCTCATGGCAGGGCATAGACCCGTGTGACGTCGCGCCCATCGTCCAGCGTCAGGGCGACACGCAGGGCCCGCAGTTTGGTATCGGATGCCCCTTCGACTGGCCAGCGATCGTGCCAATTGCCCTGGCCATCCAGGAAAGACAGTGCCATGGTCCGCACGCCACCGAGCAGCGGTGTATCCAGTTCCGCAGGCGGGGCTTGCGTTCGGCCAGTGCCAGGCCCAGCAACTTGCGGGCGAGAAAGGTCGGCCCCCAAAGTACGCACTACCGTGCCATTGCGCAAGCTGTACTGAATTGGCAGCACGCTTCCCGCCGAGCCCCAGATGGCCCAGCGGGCTGTGGCACCTTCGCCCTGCCAGTGAACCTGGATAACGTCGATGGGCAAGCCATCGACCGCACAAGTGACATCCTCCCCGATGCGTGCCCAGGCCATGGCAATGCTGCGCCAGCGCGACTGTTCGGCATACACCACGTCGCGGGCACGGAGGACTTGTGTCAGACCCTTGCTCGCCATGGCTCCCAGCACGGTCAGCAAGGCCATGGCGACCATGACTTCCAATAAAGTCATGCCTTTTGCGCTATGCCGGAAAGTCAATATGGCTCTCCTGGTATGAGGTTGACCTGGTGGGTCAGATACCCCTGAACCGTTACCTTGGCCGTTGGATCGTCTTTTAGAGATACATGTACATCTACCTTGCGGGCTAACGGACTGGGGGTGTCGCTCACTTCTTCTGCAACAACAAATTCAAGCCCGCATTGGCTTTCCGTCTGAGCGGGCTGGATGCCCGCGTCCAGCCAGTCTGCGCGCGCATGGTGCAGTTCGAGCCGGTTCTGCCCCACCCAATCGGCGCACATTTGGGTGCGCAGGCGCAGCGCATTGGCCGCCGTCAGGCCTGTGGCCCGCACGGCCGCGATGAGGCCGATGCTGAGCACCAGCAGTGCCACCAGCACTTCCAACAGACTGATGCCCCGGGCACGACTACGTTGTGTGGCCACGTTCAAGCTCCTGTATGGCATTCAGCCCCCTGGCTCCACCGTTTGCACTACACCGCCGGAAGCCGTGGTTTCCAATCGGACGAGCCGGGCACCGTCGCGCAGCTGGATCCGCAGCAGCGGTGGGGTGGCGCCGATGAACTCGATGCGCAGTGGCGGTTGCATCGCTTTGTTGTCCTGCCAGGCCTGCTCGATGTGCACATCGTCGTTCAACTGGCCCGCCTTCAATGCGTCGGCGTCGGTGGGGGGCATCCATGTGCCATCGTTTTGGCGCTTCTCGAAGCGGTAGTGGCTCCCATCAGACAGCAGGCGCAGGTGCTGGCCTCCAATGACACTGGCGAACATAGCCGCCTCCAGTGTGTTCACGAATTTTTCCAGCGAAACCTGCCGTTGCACCATCGCGGCATTGCGGGTGTTGGGCATGGCCATGGCCAGCATGATTCCCAGGACGGCGACAACCACCAGGATTTCAATCAGCGTAAAGCCCCGTACCCGGAGCGTTTTGAAACCCATTACATCAGCACCTGGTTGATGTTGAAAATGGGTTGCAGGATGGCCAGTACGATCATCAGCACCATGCCGCCCATCACCAGGATCATCAGTGGTTCCAGCAGTCGGATCAGGATGGCCACATCGTGTTCCAGCGACAACTGTTCCAGCCGGGCGGCTTGGGCCAGCATTTCGGCCAGTTGGCCGCTCTGTTCGCCACTGGCGATGAGGTTGATCAGCAAAGGCGGGAACCCATCTTTGTGCTTGAGCGAACGGCTCAGGCTCTTGCCGGCATTGACCTCCTGAAGTGCTCCACCCACAATTTCCTTCAGGGGAAGGCGTTCGAGCAGCGCCTTGCCTGCCTCCAGTGCCAGTAGCAGCGGGACACCGCTGCGCACCAGGATGGCCAAAGTGCTGGCAAACCGCGCGGTGTCTGCAGACCGCAGCAGCTTTCCCACAATAGGCAAGCGCAGCAGTCGGACGTCCACCGCGCGGCGAAAGGCATATTGCTTCATGGCATGGAGCCACCACATGCCGGCCAGAATGGCCATTCCTACTGCATAGCCGCCACCTGCGCGTACACCGCTGCTCACGCTCAGCAAGGCGCGGGTGAGCAGCGGCAGTGTCTGGTGCTGGTTTTGGAACACGGTTACCACTTGGGGGACCACATATGCCAACAGCACACCCACTACGCTCAGGGCCACCACCAACATGACCAGGGGGTAGATCATGGCCTCCATCGTTTTGCTGCGCAGGGTTTGGCTTTCGGCCAGGTAGTCGGCCAGGCGAGACATGACTTCGCCCAGTTCACCTGCTGTCTCGCCTGCCCGGATCAATGCGAGGTACAGCGGGGGGAAAGTGCGCGGGTGCATGGCCAAGGCGTTGGCCAGGCTGTGGCCTGCACGGACCTCATTGCGCACTGCATTGATGATCAAACCGTGTGCAGGCTTGTCCACTTGGCCGGCCAGGGTCGCTAGCGAGGCGTCCACATTCAGCCCCGCTCGCAGTAACGACGACCATTGCTGCGTCAGCAGAAACAAGGCCCGTGGCGGGATGCGACTGCGCCGTCCTCCTGCCGCGGATGCGTGGGCGTTGGCTTCCTCCACCGATACCGGCAGCAGCCCTTTTTCCCGCAAGGTGGTGCGTAGCTGGGGGGCGCTGTCCGCCTCCTGGCTGCCTTCGACCCGTATCCCGGATGCATCAATGGCCTGGTAGCGGAAAGTTTTCATCGGTCTCCTGCCACGCGCATCAACTCGTCTACCGACGTCACACCCGATCGAACCCAGCGCTGACCATCTTCTTGCAGCAGCCGAAGGCCTCCGTGCTCGCGTGCAGTGTCGCGCAGGACATGTTCGCCTGCGCCGTCGTGGACCAGGCGGCGCAAGCGGTCATCCATGGTCAGCCACTCGTAAATGCCCAGCCGTCCTGCATAACCGGTGCCCCTGCATTGCACACAGCCACGTGGGCGAAACGCGCGCCCCAGTTCCTCGGGTTCGTCGGCGTACGCGGGATCGGGTTCTTTGCAGTGGGGGCACAGCTGACGTACCAGGCGCTGCGCCAATACCCCGATCAGGCTGGACGCCAGCAAAAATGGTTCAACGCCCATGTCCACCAGACGGGTAACGGCGCTGACTGAATCATTGGTGTGCACAGTGGCCAGCACCAGATGGCCTGTCAGGCTGGCCTGGATGGCGATCTGGGCTGTTTCGAGATCCCGAATTTCACCGATCATCACCACGTCAGGGTCTTGCCGCAGCAAGGCGCGCAACGCGCGCGCAAAAGTCATGTCGATGCGGGAATGGATCTGCACTTGACCAACACCTGCCAGGTCGTACTCCACCGGGTCTTCTACCGTCATGATGTTGCGGTTGCGCGAATTCATGCGCATCAAGGCGCCATACAGCGTCGTGGTCTTGCCCGAACCCGTCGGGCCGGTCACCAGCACGATGCCGTGCGGTGCATGGATGGCGGAGTCGAAGCTCGCCAGTGTGTCGGGTGCCATGCCCAGCACGGCCAAGTCCATGCGCTTGGGGTCTTTGTCCAGCAGGCGCATCACCACGCGCTCGCCGTGCGAAGTCGGCACTGTGGATACCCGTACATCCACCGTTTTGCCCGCCAGCCGGATGGCAATGCGACCATCTTGTGGCAGGCGTTTTTCGGCAATGTCCAGTTGCGCCAGGATTTTGATGCGGGAGGACATGGCGGCGTGCAGTGCCCGGTGCGGTGCCAGTACCTCCACCAATTCGCCATCGCGGCGCATACGCACCACGGTGCGCTGCTCCTCGGGCTCAATGTGGATGTCCGATGCGCCTTCGCGCACGGCCTGGGCGATGAGTGCGTTGATCAGGCGAATGACGGGGGCATCGCCATCGCTGGCCAGCAAATCTTCGACCGGCGGCAAATCGTTGACCAACTGGTCCAGGTTCACCTCCTGGCCGGCCGTGTCCACGATCGAGGCGGCGCTGTCTGTGCCGTCTGAATAAATCGATGTCAGGGCTTGGGAGAACTCTTCATCCGAGACCATCCTGAGCGTAACTGCTGAGCCTAAGGCGCGGCGAACCTCGGCCAAAGGCCCTACAGGCGTGGCCTTGCACACCCATAGGACTGGCTCGCCTCCATCAGTAGGGTGCAGCAGCATCCCATGACGCCGCGCAAACAGATACGGTATGCGTCCACCGTCCAACGAATTCAGCGCCACCATCGATTACCTCGGTTCTTCAGTAACGGGCTGCGTTGTGGGCGTGGGTTGGGTGGGAAGTGTGAGGGTTGCCTCAGCTTTCAACTCAGGGGAAGGTAGCAGGGGGCCCAACTCCAGTTTGGCCTTTTCGTTGGTCGATTTTTGTAGCCCCTGAATATAGGAATAGCGGGACATGGACAGCGTTTCATCCGCCTCCGCCGAGCGGAGAGTCTTTGGGCGGATGAACACCAGCAGATTGGTCTTAGACCGGGTTTTACTTGTGTGCTTGAACAGAGCCCCTACCAGCGGTAGATCCCCTAGGCCGGGGACTTTGTTTTCTGTATCTCCCAAGTTGTCCTGCAATAGTCCGCCTAGAACAATCAGACCGCCATCCTGTACTTGGACCGCTGTTTCGATGGTACGGGTGTTGATGGTGGGCCCCGATGCGTTCGATGTAGTGCCTTGTACCACTGACGACGCCTCCTGAACGATCTTCATGCGGACCATGCCCCCTTCGGACACTTGGGGCAGGATCCGCAAGGACAAGCCCACTTTGCGCCGGTCAAATGTCTGGAACGGGGTGACTGTGGACGATGAGCTGGTTGACGAATAGCTGCCTGTGACGATCGGCACGTCTTGTCCGATCATGATCTGTGCCTCCTGGTTGTCCAGGGTCATCAGGTTGGGCGTGGACAGAATATTGCCACTGCTGGTGGTTTCCAGGAACGTCGCCAATCCCATTAGGTTGTTGATGATGGTTCCGTTAGGCAGCGTGATGGTTCCGTTGGCGATACCTAGGCTCAGCCCGGTTCCGGCCGAAGTCGGGTTTTGGGCCCAGCTGAGGATGCCTGTATTGGCTCCTGAGAAATTGGTGCCCCCCACCAATTGGGCGCCGGAGCTGCCGGTGCCCAAACCGCTTAATGCCTGCCATTGAAAGCCGAACTGGGCAGCAGTGTCGCTGTTGACCTCGGCGATCAGCGCTTCCACATAGACCTGCGCACGGCGCAAATCCATTTGCTTGATAACTTTGCGCAAGCGTTCAATCACGATGTTGGGCGCGCTGATGAGAATCGCATTGTTGGCTACGTCCGCCTGCACATAGCTTCCCTGTACCAAGCCCCCGGTGGTTTGCCAGCCACCGTTGCTGCCGCCGCTCGCTCCTGCCCCTGACGTTGAAGTGCTACTACCCATGGCATTGTTGGGCACCAGGCCAGACGAGCGGTTGGAGCCGAGCGCCGACGAGTTGTTGCTTTCCCCAGATACGGATCCGGCGGCCTTGGAAGTCGCCTGGTCGGCAGACAGGATGGCGCGTAGCATCTGCGCCACCTCGCTGGCTACGGCATTCTTGAGGTAGATGACCTCGATGCTGGCACCCGCTTCAGGTCGGTCTATCTGCTTGATCAGTTCCTGCGCGCGCAACAGCTTGCCCGGTGAACTGCTGCGAATGAGCAAACTATTGCTATGCGGCTCGGCCATGACGGCGAAGCTATCACCCACAGCAGTCACAGCATTGGCTCCAGCAGCACCGCCGGGCGAAGCTGTTGTAGACGCCTGTTGGGAAGGACTGTCGCTCATCAAATTCTGGATAAGGGGCGCCAACTCCGTTGCCGTCGCGTGGCTCAGTGGCACCATCACGGGTAAGCCCAATCCCGACACATCGATAGCCGCCAACACGACCTCAAGTCGCCTCAGATTCTGCGAGTAGTCGGTGACCACCAGGGTGTTGTTGGCCGAATAGGCGACAACGGTCGCGTTATTGTTCAGCAAGGGCTTGATTGCAGAAGCCACCGACTGGGCAGCTTCATATTTCAGCGCGAACATGCGGGTTGCAATGGTGTCACCGCTCAGGGGTGATCCACCCACGCCTACTCCAACAGATTGTTGGCGGGCATCCGCATCAAGCAGGATGCGCACTACCTTTCCATCATCCACTGCGGCAATGCCTTGCAAACGCAGTGCAGCCACCAAGGTGGGATACACGAGCGAACGCGGCATCGGGCTTGCCGACACTACGTTGACATTGCCTTTGACCTTGGGGTCTAGTACGAATAGCTTGCCGGTCAACTCAGACGCCAGCTTCAACACCACAGACACTTCGGCATTGGCCAGGTTAAGAGTTACCGTGTCTTCGGCAGCCTGCGCAGCCAGGCCCCACAGCCCCAGGCCGACGCCCCAGAGCAACTTGCGAAAATTCATCGAGGATCCTTAGTAAACGAAATGGGGCCCGAGGGCGGTGGTGGGCTAGGCATCCCGGAGCGACTTCCGGGTGCTTCTTGCTCTCGTCCGTTGGGGGCTGTCGGCCTTAGAGTTAACTCGCTGCGCTGGGACGCCTTGTCCAGAACGATGCGCTCAGGCAGCACCTCCATGACAGTATGGCCGGATGGCAGCCGGTCCCCGATCTGGGCCACTACTACCTGGGCACTGCCTTCCAGCACTAACAGTGCACGGCTCCTGCCACCAGAGTCCACATACGTGCCCAGCAACCGCCAGCGCGGGTCAATGCCTCCTGGTGGGGTATCTGCGCCAGGCCCAGCGGCGGGGCGCCGTGCAATTTCAACATCGAAAAAATGGCGGGCCGTCACGCGGTTGCTCTGCTCCACTAGTGTGAGCGAGGCTTTGCCTGCAAGCGGGGCGCTGCTTGGCGTTGCCAGCCACCAAATTGTTTGCGCGGCAATCCAGGCTATAGCCACGCAAGCCAAGCGCTGTACGGCCCACAACATGCCAGCGTATGGCGACCATCCCATACGGGCACGCGACAGCAGCCCGGAAAAATTCCAACGCATTCAAATGCTCCAATCAACTGTTAATGAGCGCGATATGGCCTGGCTGCGCTCGCAATTGGGGCGACTGTTACTTGCTTTGCGGCTCAATGAAGAAGTTTTCTATGGAGTTGCTCTGTTCTGCTGCATTGGGCAGTAAGCCCTTGGCCACTTGCGCTTCTACATCTGCCTTGCTGTAAATGGGAATGAGTAAATAACCGCCGCCTTTGTCCTCTGGAGCCTTGCGGATAATGGTCCCGGCGGCCTCCGGGATGGAGCCACCCGTGGTTTCAAACACAATGGCCGCCGCTTTTTCCCGCGATTCGTTGGTGCCACCGTTGTCCACCAGCACCTGGCGATCTTTGTCCAGGCTTTCGACAATGCGTTGCTTCAGCTCTTTTGTACTGAGATTGCTTTGTGTGTCGTAAACATCGTAATTGAGATTAGGTTCGCGCAATGGGCCGCCTATGGCCTTGAGTTCGGTCATGACTTCGCCATTCCCGCTGCTGCCAGCCGCTGGGGTGAATACCACCGCTACGGTACGCGATTGGCGCAGGGCATCCATTTGGGCGTCGGTCAACAAGTTGTTCTCTGCACTTGCTTTGGGCTTGCTGTCAGTGCTTGTTTGGCCAACTTGCTCTTCAGTCTTGGCGCTGCAGGCGGCCAGAGCAGCGCAGGCTGCGAGCACTAAGAAGAATGATTGAATTTTCATATGAAAATAAAGAAAAATGGATGCACGAAATGAGTTCACTCGTTCGGGTACGCACGCTACATGTTGGTGCGATTACAAATGTTGTGACTCCTGCTTGTGCGGTGAGGGCAAAGACTGGTGCGTTCGTTGCTATTCATTTTCAGAAATGTGATAAGGTATTCGGGGAAATTTAAAAATACCTTCCTTGATTAACCTTGTCTTTGATTTGTAATTTTATTAATTACCCAAGGATTGAAAATATTTCAATCCTTGGGGTGATTTATTCCTATGTTAATGGTAGTGCATATAACAATAGGAAATTGCACGGAAAATCAGAGCGTATTGCGATCTGCCGTTACGTAGAACATCTTGAAGGTATATTCGGCCTCATTTTTGACCCAGTGGCCGTCAGTCCGTTCACCGTTCCAGTTATAGGCCCAAGCCAGGTTGTTGCCGCATTCATCCCAGGAAACTTGTTGTTGGGGAACAAAAAATCCTGCGAACTTCCCTTGTTTCCAGCGGCGGGCTACGGCAATTACAGGCTCTGCCCACATGCCTGGTGCAAAGCGTGCATTTGCGGCCCATGACTGCGTGGTTGACTGTGAATAGGTTTCACTATTCGTCCATCGTTTACCGGCTTCTTCGGCTGCAAAGGCAAGGTCAAAGCCTACGCTGGTACCTGTACTGTGGCCATAACCTGTCGTCTTGGATCCACCCCAAGTGAAAGTGCAGTAGCTCGAACCGGCAGAACAGAACTGAACCAAACCTTGAGACTTTCCACGCCATGTCCAATCATTCCAAGTGTTTGAGGCTTGGTTGATGCCTTGTACGCGGGTAGTCCAGTAGTTGTGTGGGGTGCTTGAGTTGCCATACTGGGAACCGAACGAGAGGTTACGTTTGCCACCGCAGATCCATACGTCGTGCGCTAACGCGATGGAGGGGGCCACGCCCGCGGCAATCATGGCTGTTGCAACTGCAGCCTTAACAAATTTTTTCATATTGGTTTTTTTCATTTGGTTAAATTTTTGCGACAAAAAATCAACGTCAATTAGATGGATTTGGCGATCTGGAATGTGATGTAGTGCCATTCGGCTCTGTTGGCAGTCCAATAACCATGTTTTTTATTTAACCAGTCGTAAACGGTATTATTGCCGCCACCACTGATATACCCTGTGCGGAACCAGGCGTTCATGAAACTACCGCGCGTCCAGCGACGTACAGTCACCTTAATAGGATTGCACCAGAGGCCGCCTTTAAAGGTCACGCCGTTGGAAAAGGTATCCGTAGAACTTTTTGTTTGTTGCTGGCTTTTTGTGGTCGCGTATTGGTATTGGGCCGTAAATGGTCCAAGGCTATAACCCAGCCCGGCGGCTACGGAAATTCCTTGCTCGCGTTGGTACGTCGTTGTGACGGTTCTGCCCAAACTATAGGTGCAGTCGAGAGCGCCGCTACTGCAGTACATTGCCATATCGTGGTTCTTGCCGCGCCAGTACCAATCATCGTATGTATTGGATGCTTGAAGATCGGCATTTAATGCATAGGTCCCATCACCCGGTATTACCTGGCCGGTATCGGTTCTAATCCATGACGCTGAGGCCATGCTCGATACGGCTGATAAAGCTGCAGCCACTACCAACGCCGAATATCGACGTGAATTTTTCATAACAACTCCTTTTTCATTTTGGAGGCACATTAAATTCTTGACTGCTGGTTATGCAGCAAAGATCGGGGGAGATTCTTGATGTTCTGGTAGGGGTCGGGTTCGACTTGGCTAGGTTTTGTGTTTTCTATCGGAGTGGGGTTGCCTTATTTGCGTTAACTCAACTCTTGGAAAAAACTAACTGTCTTGTCAATTCAAAAGTAGATAGTCCGGCAAGTTAAACGTATTTGTTTTAAGTACTGCACGGACATTCTTGGCTCCGCTTTTCTTTGCTTGTGGCGTCATCAGCGTTCGAATTCTTCTGCTTTGTAAGCAGTTGGATACAAGTATTTACATTTTTCAAATAACCCTCCATCAGAGTGAAGTGGCGGTGGTATCGATATTTCGAGAAAAAATACATAAATCGATACATAAGTTCGCATTGGAGTGGTTTATACAGGCTGAACGTGACAAGTCAATAACCATTTACGCGTAAAAATGACGAAATGTGATGTTTTGCAGCATGAAGCAAAAAATGTGCCACATGCATTTTTGTAACAAGATGATGCGGCACCCAGGTTCTACTTCTGCTACGAGCGAGAACATATGGGTATACGTGGTATTGAGGAAAATTTGCTACTCTTTTAGTAGCGCGCATCCTAGATGGTGGATGCGTGAAAGGCCTGCGGGCCCAGAGTTCAGCGAGGGCCCGTGCTGTGCGCCACCGCAAACCGCAGCAGCGCCGCGCTGCTGTCCAGCCCAAAGCGCTGCCGGATGTTGGCGCGGTGGGCGTCCACGGTGCGTGAATCGATGTCCAGTGCCCGGGCGATTTCCTTGCTGGTCAGACCCTGGGCTACCAGGGCCAGCACCTCGGTTTCGCGGGCGGTCAGGGCGGGTTGCTGCTGGCGGCGGTCCAGGGCCCGCTTCAGGCCGGCGGGGTAGTGGGTGGCGCCGCCCATCACGGCTTCAATCGCTTTGACTAGTTCACCCGCTTCGGCCTCTTTCAGCACAAAACCCTGGGCGCCGGCATCAAAAGCCTGCAGCATGTGCTCGTCCTGCGTGGATGCGGTGAACACCACGTAGCGGATGTCCGGCTGGCGCAGGCTCAGCTGCTGTATCAGTTGTATGCCACTGGTGGGCTTCATCTGCAGGTCAGTCAGCACAATGCTGGGCGAGTGCTGCTCAGCCAGCACCAGGGCTTCCTCCGCGCTACCGGCACTGGCCACCACCTGCATGGGCGGGCCATAGGCGCCTAGCAGGGCGCTCAGGCTTTGCCGCACGATGGGGTGGTCGTCCACGATCAGTAGGCGGATGGTTGGGGTGGTGGTCATCAGAGTTTCAACACATTAGGCGGCAGACTGGCGCTGAGCAGGGTGGCGCCGGGCGCGGAAGTGATGCTGAACTGCCCGCCCAACATTTCGATGCGCTCGCGCATATTCGTCAGGCCCAGGCCCGCGCGTACCTGGCGTAGGCTGGCTTGTACGTCGAAACCCGCGCCGTCGTCGCGCACCTGCAGCACCAGGCCGGTGGGGTAATGTGCCAGCTGCAGGTCCACATGCTGGGCGCCGGCATGCTTTTCGATATTGCCCAGCGCTTCCTGCGCCACGCGAAACAGGGCGGTGGCCACGGCTTCGGGGATGGGCGGCAGCGTGGCCACCTGGGTGCTCACCTGGATGCCGCTGCGCTCGCCGAATTCGCGGGCAGTCTGCTCCAGCGCGCTGGCCAGGCCCAGGTCGTCCAGCAGGGTGGGGCGCAGGTCGTGGGATATGCGGCGCACGTCGCGCATCACGGCCTGCAGCAAGCCCACGCCCTGGCGCAGCGTGGGGGCGGCGTCACTGCCGGCGCGCTCCAGCTGCAGCAGGGCCGACTCGGCAACAAACTTCACCGACACCAGCTGCTGGCTGATGCCATCGTGCAGCTCACGCGCCACGCGGGCGCGTTCGTCTTCCTGCGAGTGCACCACCTGTTGCGCCATGGCGCGCAGCTTGTCGTCGGCGGCGCGTTGTTCGTAGATGTTCAATGCCAGGCCGCCGCCAGCCACCAGCAGCAGCGCCGCGGAGGCGATCAGCAGGATCTGGTTGCGCGTCTTCTGCACCGCCAGCGCGGTGGAATGGGTGATCAGCGCCTGGGTCTCCTGCAGATGGTCCAGGTACAGGCCGGTGCCCACCACCCAGCCCCATTCGGGCACTAGCTCCACATAGCCTAGCTTGCGTTCTTCGCGCCCTGTGGACGGGCGGTTCCACAGATAGTCCACAAAGCCGCCGCCGGCCTGGGCCTGGCGCACCAGCTGCTGGATGATGGGCGCGCCCGCGCCGTCGTGCAGCTCCCACTGGGGGCGGCCCTCCAGGTCGGGCAGGCGCGGGTGCATCAGGCTCTTGCCCTGCAGGTCGTAGACGAAGAAGTAGTTGTCGTTGCCAAAGTCCATACGGCGCAGCAGGTCCAGCGCCTGCTGCCGGGCCTGCGGCGTGTCGCCAGCGCGCTCGGACAAATGCGCCACGGCCCGTCGCCCGGCCTGCACAAAGTGCTTCAGCTCGTCCTTGCGTGCCTGCAGCAGGATGGGCTGCATGGCGGCGATTTGGTCCTGCGCCAACTGGTCCGATTGCTGGCGCACCACCCACACCACGGCGGCAATCGCCAGCACCAGCGGCACAGCGGCCAGTAGCAGCACCATGGCGCGTAAATGCAAGCGGAAGCGGAGTTCACCCATGGGCCGATTTTGAACCAGGCCCGCCTGGGGAAAACCATTACGTAAACACTCCGCAGCGGCCCTGCAAGCACACCAATGCGCCGCCAGGCCCGGCGCTCGACACTGTGCGTTCGCACATCCGTTCCACCTAACAAGAGCATAGAGACAATGGACACCCTCACCAAAAATCCCCTGGCCCGCACAGCGCTATGGGCGCTGATTGCGCTCGGCGGTGCTGGCGCACTCGCCACCATCGCGCTGCACCGCGGCGAAACCATCAACGCCCTGTGGGTGGTGGTGGCCGCGCTGGCGGTCTATCTGATCGCCTACCGCTTCTACAGCCAGTTCATCGCCAAGCATGTGCTGTCGCTGGACGCGAACCGCGCCACGCCCGCCATGCGCCACAACGACGGCCTGGACTATGTGCCGACCAACAAGTTCGTGCTGTTCGGCCACCACTTCGCGGCGATTGCCGGCGCCGGCCCGTTGGTCGGCCCGGTGCTGGCCGCGCAGATGGGCTATCTGCCGGGCATGCTGTGGATCCTGGCCGGCGTGGTGTTTGCCGGCGCGGTGCAGGACTTCATCGTGCTGTTCATCTCGACACGGCGCGATGGGCGCTCGCTGGGCGATCTGATCAAGTCCGAGTTGGGGCCGATCCCCGGCGTCATCGCCTTGTTCGGCACCTTCATGATCATGGTCATCATCTTGGCGGTGCTGGCGCTGATCGTGGTCAAGGCCTTGGCCGACAGCCCCTGGGGTACCTTCACCGTGGCTGCCACCATTCCGCTGGCGCTGTTCATGGGCATCTACACCCGCTACATCCGCCCCGGCAAGATCGGCGAGGTGTCCGTCATCGGCATCGTGTTCCTTATCGCGGCCATCGTGGTCGGCGGCCAGGTGGCGCAAAGCGCCGAGTGGGCGCCCATGTTCACCTTCGACGGCAAGCAGCTGACCTGGATGTTGATCGGCTACGGCTTTGTGGCCTCCGTGCTGCCGGTGTGGCTGCTGCTGGCGCCGCGCGACTACCTGTCCACCTTTTTGAAGATCGGCGCCATCGTGGCGCTGGCCATCGGTATCGTGCTGGTGGCGCCCGATTTGAAGATGCCATCGACCACGCGTTTCATCGATGGCAGCGGCCCGGTCTGGGCCGGTGGCCTGTTCCCCTTCCTGTTTATCACCATCGCTTGCGGAGCGGTGTCGGGCTTCCACGCGCTGATCTCTTCGGGCACCACGCCCAAGCTGATCGAGAATGAAAGCCATGCCCGCTTCATCGGCTACGGCGCGATGCTGGTTGAATCCTTCGTCGCCATCATGGCGCTGGTGGCCGCGTCCATCATCGAACCCGGCGTCTACTTCGCCATGAACAGCCCGCTGGCCGTGCTCGGCCCCACGGCCGAAAGCGCTGCGCAAGTGATTTCGCAATGGGGTTTTGTGGTCACGCCGGACATGCTGCTGCAGACCGCGAAAGACGTGGGCGAGCACACCATCATCGCCCGCGCCGGCGGCGCCCCCACGCTGGCCGTCGGCATGGCCCACATCTTCTCCGAGATGCTGGGCGGCAAGGCCATGATGGGCTTCTGGTACCACTTCGCCATCTTGTTTGAGGCGTTGTTCATCCTGACCGCAGTGGACGCGGGCACCCGCGCCGGCCGTTTCATGCTGCAGGATTTGCTGGGCACTTTTGTACCGTCGCTGAAGAAGACTGACTCGTGGATCAGCAACGGCCTGGCCACCGGCCTGTGCGTCGCCGCCTGGGGCTACTTCTTGTACCAGGGCGTGGTCGATCCGTTGGGCGGCATCAACACGCTGTGGCCGCTGTTCGGCATCTCCAACCAGATGCTGGCCAGCGTGGCGTTGATCCTGGGCACGGTGGTGCTGTTCAAGATGAAGCGTGAGCGCTTTGCCTGGGTGACGTTGCTGCCCACCGCCTGGCTGCTGGCCTGCACCATGACGGCCGGCTGGCAAAAGGTGTTCCACGAGAACCCGAAAATCGGCTTCCTGGCCCACGCCAACAAGTACCAGGCCGCGCTGGACAAGGGCGAGCTGCTGGCGCCCGCCAAGGCACTCGGCCAGATGCAGCGCATCGTCTTCAACGACTACCTGGACGCCGGCCTGTGCGTGTTCTTCATGTTCGTGGTGATCAGCGTGCTGGTGTTCGGCATCCGCGCCTGCCTGGTGGCCCGGCGTTCCAGCCGGCCGACGGTGCAGGAAGCCGGCGGCCCTTTGCTGGCGGCCTGAGCTTGGCATGCTGAAAGAGATTGCCAGCTTGGGCCAATCGGTCGGCAGCTACCTCGGCCAGACCGCCCGGCTGATGGTCGGCGTGCCCAGCTACGACACCTACGTCGCCCACCAGAAGCGCGAGCACCCGGACCAGCCGGTGATGGGCTACGAGGCCTTCTTCCGCGAACGGCAGGAGGCGCGCTATGGCGGCAAGGGGCGCATCGGGCGCTGCTGCTGACCGTGAAAAGTTCTAAGTAAAAATAGCTGCCAGCGCAGGTTTTATCTGCGCTGGCAGCTATGTATTTGCTAGCAAATTAAGCGCGCTTGACCAAGCGGATGAGGAAGAGCAGCACCACGGCGCCAATGGTCGCCACCAGGATGCTGCCCAGAATGCCGCCGCCCATCGAGACGCCGAAGGTGTTGAACAGGAAGCCGCCCAGAAAGGCGCCGACGATACCCACTACCAGGTCACCGACCAGGCCGAAGCCGCCGCCCTTGACCAAGGTACCCGCCAACCAGCCGGCGACGATGCCGACAACCAGAAACCAAATAAAGCCCATTTATTACTCCCAGTGGCATGCCGACATGGCGGATGCAGTCTAACCGTCCATGGCGGACGGGCGCGTAAGTCGGCGGTGCAGGCACTTACCAGGCCCTTCGACAGGCTCAGGGTGAACGGGGGGTAGTTTTGTAGGTCTATAAGAAAAATGCTGCCAGCGCAAGTACTACCTGCGCTAGCAGCTATGAATTCAGGAGCGAATTACTCCTCGCTGGTCCATTCCACCTGCGCGCCCAGGCTGCGCAGGTTCTCCACAAAGCCCGGGTGCGCGCGGCGGATCGGCGTGGCGTTGCGGATCTCGGATCGGCCATTCACGCTGGCAGCCACCATGAACAGCGCAATCGCTACCCGGATGATGTAGGGGCTTTCGACCACCGCCGGCGTCAGCGGGCTGCCGCCGAAGCTGACGATGCGGTGCGGGTCCGACTGGTACACGTGGGCGCCGAACTTCGACAGCTCGGTGGTCCAGCCCATCGCGCCGTCGTACACCTTGTTCCAGAACATCGCATTGCCCTGGGCCTGCACGCCCAGCGCGACAAAGATCGGCAGCAGGTCTACCGGGAAGTAGGGCCAGGGCGCGGCTTCCACCTTGGTCAGCACATTGCTGGTGAACGGGGTTTGCACCTTCAGCGCGCCCGGGCAGTCGGCACGCGACCAGCCGTTTTCGTGCGTGATGTGCACGCCGAACTTGGCAAAGGTGCGGTCGATCAGCGGAAAGTTCTCGGGCGCGCTGTTGCGCACCACCACGTCGCCGCCGGTGATCGCGCCCAGCGCCAGGAAGGTGGTGATCTCGTGGAAGTCCTCGTCAAAGCGGTACTCGCCGCCACCCAGCGTGCCACCGCCGTGCACCGTCACGCGCGAGGTACCCATGCCCTCGATCTTCACGCCAATCATCTGCATGAAGCGGCAGAACTCCTGCACATGCGGCTCGGACGCGGCATTCGTCAGCGTGGAGACACCGCTGGCCGAGGCCGCACACAGCACAAAGTTCTCGGTGGTGGTGACGGACGCGTAGTCCAGCCAGTGGTCGGTGGGTGTCAGCGGGCCACGGCAGCGCACCAGCAGCGAGCCTTCGCTGCGCTCCACCAGGCCGCCGAACTGGCGGAACACATCGATGTGCGGGTCGATCTCGCGCACGCCCAGCGTGCAGCCCTTGACGTTGTCCTCCAGCCGCGCCACGCCAAAGCGCGCCAGCAGCGGCGGCACCAGCATGATGGACGAGCGCATCTCCTCCGGCAGCCTGTGCCGCGCCGCGTCGAACACGGTTTCGCGGTGGTGCAGCTCCAGCGTGCCGGAGGCGTAGTCCATCTGCACCTCGCTGCCCAGCAGCCGAAAGATGTCCAGAATCTTGCGCACATCGGTGATGTCCGGTACGCCCAGCAGCCGCAGCGGCTCGTAGGTCAGCAGCGTGGCGCACAGCACCGGCAGCACGGCGTTCTTGTTGGCGGATGGGGTGATGCGGCCGCGCAAGGGCGTACCGCCGTGGACGATGAGGTTGGACATGGGGGGCGTGGAGAGAGAGGGCAGGTGGAAAAGCTGGCGAATTATCCATGGCCCTGGGCGAGCCCGCGTAACCAATGCGTCACGGCCAGCCCGCGTGTTTACCTGTGGAATCGGGCTGTAGCGCTTGATTTATCTGCGGGTGCAGCTACGGTTTGTGTAGCGGGTGGGGTGACGTTTTGTCACGGGCTGTTAGCTGTGATGGGATTGTGGGGCGTTTGCTTCGGTCTGGCGGGTACCGGTGGCCGCTGTAATCGTGCGGCTGGTGCGGCCACGAACTTTGCCTCTTTGCGTATCTACTTCGCAGGGTTTGCTTTATTTTTTACAGCTTCAACGTTGGAATTCAGCGGCCGCCGTAGGCGGTCCGCTGGAATGATGGGATGGACTCCCCCGTTGTTTTACGCAAGAGTTGCGTACTGATCTTCATTGGCGTGGGGAACAGTTCTTTCAACGTAAGGAGTCCGACATGCATGCTACTACCGTTGCCGTTGATCTTGCAAAGTCCGTTTTTCAGCTCGCGATTGCTGATGAGCGCTGGTGCGTGGTCGAAACCCAGCGCCTGACACGCACCCAGTTCGAACGCTGGTTTGCCAACCGTGAAGTGGGTCTGGTGGTGATGGAAGCCTGTGGCTCGGCCCACCACTGGGTGCGCTGGCTCAATGGCTTGGGCATTGAAGTTCGGCTACTGCCGGCCCAATACATCCGTGCTTACGTCAAACGCAACAAGACCGATGCCACCGATGCTGCGGCGTTACTGGAGGCGGCGCGTTGCGCCGACATTCGCCCTGTGCGCGTGAAGTCCGTGGAGCAACAGGCGCTGCAAGGCATGCACCGCATCCGCAGCCTGTGGATGGGCACGCGCACCAGCAGGATCAATGCCTTGCGTGGCTTCTGCCGGGAGTTTGGCATTGCAATTCCTGTGGGTGCACGTACCGGGGTGGAAGCCATCAGCCGTGTGCTGGCTGATCCCAACACGGCGGTGCCCGATCTGATGCGGGGCACGGCCAAATTGCTGATGGAAGAGATTCGCCTGCTCGAAGCCCGCATTGCACAGTTGGAGCGGGAGCTGGCAGCTCTGGCCCGGCTCAGCCCGGCATGCACCACGCTGCTGTCGATACCGGGTATTGGCTTGCTCACGGCTACTGCGCTGGTGGCAGCCACTTTGGGAGATGTGAGCCACTTCAAGGATGCACGGCATTTTTCCAGTTGGTTTGGCTTGACGCCCAAGGAGTACAGCTCCGGCAACAGCCGTTACCTGGGGCACATCTCCAAACGTGGAGATCGTTACCTGCGTATGTTGCTCACGCATGGCGCACGCAGTGTGCTGCGCTCCTCCAAAGTGGCACAAGACGCCGGGCGGGAGGTGTGTGGTGTACGCCGCTGGGCGTTAGATGTGCAGGCCAGGGGCAACCACAACAAGGCAGCCTGTGCGCTGGCCAACAAGCTGGCTCGGATTTGCTATGCCACGCTCAGGGACAAGAAGCCATTTGGCGAACAAACCGTGCGCTTATCCAAAAAGGTCAGCAGGGAGAGCTTTGTGATGCCGGTCTGAGCAAGTATCCAAACAGCCGCTATCAAGAAAAACTGAACACCCATCACGCGTTGCGACGAGATTGATCGACCATCATGGCCAACCGAGTTCACCCCACACCGACAGATGCCGATCACTCTTCCGGCAGCTTACCTGCCGCTTGTAACGACTGGCGCATCGGTGACGCAGATTCCATGTCGGCACGGAACACATACGGTCCCACTCTAGATGCCGGATATTTGAGCAGCAGGCGCTTCCCAAACAGCCAAAACATCGGTCAGTTTCTTGCGCTTGTGGGGGAGTCCATATAGGAAGGGTTAGAGCGCATCACGCGAACAGCTGAAGCGCTTCTTCGCTCCATGCATGGTCGCCGACCGACCATGAGCCTTCAGCCGCGGGTGGTGGAAAGCCAGTTCTGCAATAGCCCTTCTTGGCTTCGAAGTCGAAGATCGCATGCGGGTAGCCATTAATAAGAAGAGCCACTTTCTTTGAATCATTGGACCAACCGATCTTGAGGACAGATGGCTTTTCTCGATCCGTCACGTTCGAGACGTTATAGATGTGTACCGCGTCTTGAATCGGGTTTCCTTTGAGCGATGGATCAAGTGCATAGAAATAGCCGGTCTCCCCATCGTCTTCAAAGATTGCGACGTAGTGGCTCTCTGGTGCGGGCCCTTCTACGACGGAGGAGCTTCCAACGGAGATTGTTTCTTCGGCGGTGACTTGAATTGGCATAAGACTAATGCGCTCTAACGAGGCTGTAAAAAAATCCGGTTCCCACACGCGCAACTATGGCGTTGCCCTGTGCGCAGATCGAGTTTCGTGAAT